>NZ_JBLWTN010000003.1:0-471182 GCF_048270125.1 Thalassoglobus sp.
GAACCTTCGCTTGGCTCAAGAATTTGCGCCGACTCACAACCCGCTGGGAACACTACTCACACTTGCACCAAGCGTTCTGGCAACTCGGCTGCATGTTCACTATCCTCAAAGCGTTTTAGGACCGGTTCTAAACAGATGTCACGATTCGCTCGTTGCGTTTTGTCGCCTCGACCAGTTCAGCGGGATCGATTGCGTTCATCTCTTTCGATGAGACATCGTCCATCGTAAAACCAACGCTCGTCAGCGAGCTCATGTGTTTGTCCAGCCGATCTTCGACCTGGTTTTGTCCTAACATCATCGCAGCATGAGACCGCCGAACTGAGATTAGGTCTAATGCATAAAATGCGATCACACCGGAGAATCCACCAGCCAGCAAGTAGGGTGAAAGTTCCTCACTCACAAATTCGTGAGTAAACATGTTGGCCGCCATCCCAATCAAAAAACTGCTGAGGATGAGTATTGTCGAATTGCTAATGACCGGTCTTTCTTGGTCGGATCTTGACATCGAATCAGGTCCTTGGGAATGTGTGTACTTTAGCAGGTCTAAGAGTGGACAAGATTGTTCAGTTTGAACCTACGTCACTGATCTCGGAAAGTCAAAAAAACTCTCCCGAATTGCAACATGACCGACGTGATCGGTACACTCGAAGTGATAATAATGTTTGCTTACCAAACTTACTTGATTCCGAATAGGAGTAATTGAATGTCTTTAAATCGTCGGTACTTTTTGAAATCTGCTGCGGCGGCCGGGGCTGCGGCAGTCTCGACCCAATATCTACAAGCTCAGGATGCGCCGAAGAGCACCAGTCCAAACGAAAAAATTGGTGTAGCCGTCATCGGAGCTGGTGGACGTGGAAGCAGCCATCTCAGTGCCTTCTCCGGAAGTAGCGATAGTGAAGTCCTGTACATTTGCGATGTGGACGAAGCTCAGGGAGGCAAAAAAGTCAAAGGGGTTGCCGACAAGCAGGGACGCACACCGAAGCTCCTGAAAGACTTTCGTAAAGCTCTGGAAGATCCCAGCGTCGATGTCATCAGTACAGCCACGCCGAATCACTGGCACGCACTCGTTGCGATCTGGGCGATGCAAGCTGGGAAACACGTTTATGTAGAAAAACCGGTTTCGCATAACGTCTGGGAAGGTCGACAAATTGTCAAATGGGCAAGGCAACTCGACATGATCTGTCAGTGTGGAACGCAGTCTCGTTCGAGCCCTTCATTGAAGGCAGCCGTCGACTACGTTCAAGCTGGCGAACTGGGCGAAATCAAGTATGCAATCGGAACCTGTTACAAGCCTCGTAAGAGTATCGGTAAGCTTTCAGAGCCGTTGAAAATTCCCGAAGGTGTCGACTACGACATGTGGTGCGGACCGGCAGCTAAAGTCGACCTGTATCGTCCCCGCCTGCATTATGATTGGCACTGGGATTTCAACACCGGAAACGGTGACATGGGCAACCAGGGCATCCACCAAATGGATATCGCCCGCTGGTTCCTGGGTGAGCAGAAACTCTCTTCTCGCGTGATGAGCATCGGTGGACGTCTCGGATATGAAGATGCCGGAGACACTCCGAACACTCAGATTGTCTACCACGATTTCGACAAAGCTCCGCTCATTTTCGAAACCCGAGGACTGCCTAGCAAAAACCTCGATTGGAAAAACCCGATGGACGAATATCGCGGTTCGCGAATCGGTGTGATTGTCCAATGTGAAAATGGTTATGTCGTGATTCCAACATACTCGAAGGCGACTGCTTTCGATAACGATGGAAACGAAGTGAAGTCCTGGTCAGGTGGTGGAGACCACTTTGGCAACTTCCTTGATGCCGTCAAATCTGGCAAGAAAGAAGACCTCAACGCAGATATCCTCGATGGTCACCTGTCGAGTGCGTTGTGCCACACCGGTGCGATCAGCCACATGCTCGGCAGCACAATGAACAAAGAGCAAGTCGATGATCATGTCGACAAAACGAGTAATGCACTCTGGCGAGATTCCTGGGACCGGATGGCGAAACACCTCGACGCGAACGGTGTCGATGTCAGCGATCCAAAACTCTCCGTAGGCCCATTCCTCGAAATGGACCCCAAGACGGAAACCTTCCCCGGAAACGAACCTGCCAATAAGTTGCTCACCCGCAACTACCGCGAAGGTTACGTCGTCCCGGATGCAGATGCATAAGCACCGTATGCAGATGCACCGGATGCATAAACATTTGTGAAATCCGCAATTAAAAAGCGACCAGGAGTGAGAACACTCTTGGTCGCTTTTCTTTTTCTGGTTGGTGGATTCGCGAGTCCTTAATTTCGTGCGGTTCAGAACTCCGCCGGGCGTACGTATTCTCAGCAAGTGGAGCAGAATTGAATTGTGGAGTAAGAAACTTTATTCACTTAGAGCATCTTTCGAATTGGTTTGCAGGTTCTGCCTCGTGGCGAACAGCATTTTACTAATGAAATGCGTTCTTCACGGGCACACGGTAGAGCAAACTGCTCTAAAGTTTTACGCGGTGAAGGATTTAATTTATTGGGATCAGTAACACTTTGCGGACATCCATGACCGCTTTGTTTGCAAGCTTTTTGGGGCGAATCTCGAACTGGTATTGGCCCGGCTGAGGAATCGTCAATTTGCCGATTCTTCGCTCTTTGAAATTCTGGAAGTGTCCGGTCTCTTCAACAGTGAATGTCACGCTGTCAACAATTTTCTTGTCTTGCACAACACGGACTTCTACTTCGCTTCCCCCTTGTCCTGTGTCGCAGCCCTGAAAAATATCAAGATGAAATTCGCCTGAGCTTTCGATTTCGAATTGCCAGAATGCCCAGTCGTCTACTTTGGTCCAATATCCGATGGTGTTTTTGTGTGGCTGTGGCTCGAAGCGAAGTTTCTCTCCACGAGTCTGTGCAAAATGTGCAGGAAGAAGGATGGTTCCGTCGTTTGCAGAAGGTGTGAGCACTGGCGATGTGTCTCCGATATCCGGAGCATCCAAAAACTCAGCCACGACGACTTTCTCTGCTGGGGGCTTGGTCAGCTTGACGACCCATTCAGTGGTGTCGGGGGTGAGCTTGAGCGGTTTGTCTGGAGCTCCTTTCCAGTAGACCTCTTTCAAGCGAGCATTCAGCCGAGGAAATCGCAGCTCTGATTTTTCCGGAAGCGTGTCGAATTTGAATTCGACAGTTTTCCCGTGAATGGTGGCACTTTCAGCATTTCCTTTGAGTTGCGGTTTCGCTGCCTGTGATTCAGAAGACATCACGATTGCAACTGCGAGTACGATCAAAACCGGGCTCAAGCATCTGGGAAGGCTCATCGATTTTTTCCAGTGAAATTGTCTGAATTGTTGTCGTGAGAAAAAATGTCATGAAGTTGTAAAGTCGCAGCATGCAAAGTTGTTGGAAGCAGAATTCCGGTAAGGCATCTTTTGGAGATTTTGGAGTTCATGAATCTCACTAACTTTCTCTACTGGCCTCGCGGTTTTCTGCAGCAGGGATTCCAACAACTGGCAACTCAGGATTTTGATGTCCCGGTTGGTCGCTGAGATCAAGTTCATTGATCGGGGTCCCATCTTCACGACGTCTGAGTAAGAAGTAACCGATTGTTATGCTGCACCAAAAGTAGCTGAACGAAAAGGCGACCGGAACCAAAATGGCGATGCTCATCCAGAATTTCATCAGCGAAGCGGCAAGATCGTTCTTCAAAACTTCAGTGCTGGCTTCTCTCATTTGATCAAGAGTTGGGAGACCGAAAAAAGAAACGTCACGCCCCAAACCTGTTCCGACCGATGACAGGCTCACCGCAACCGAAAGCCGAGTCAGCCAGTCCACGAAATATAGCAAAGCAGTGCCGTAGAGAATGGCGATGACGATCAGGAAGGCGGCGTACCACGGCCGATTGAGCAAGTAGCTGAGCGAGCGGCTGAGTGCGTCGAAGGCATCGTTTTTCTCGACTTCGCTGGAGACAAACATCAGTGGCCAACCGAGAATAAGGCCAATTAAGATCAGGGCCATCAGTAATCCGACCAGTAGCAGCAAGCCCCACGCGATTCCAATGAGCAATTCGCCCAGTACGGGAACTCGTCCGACAAAACCTGCGAGCCAGCACAAAATCCACAATCCTCCAAAAGCAACGAGCGCTAATGCTGGTGAGAAAAAAGAGGTCGGAAACTGTTTGACCGCATAGATGGTATCGCGAATCATCGAGCGGCCATGGCCTGTCAGTTCCAGGGCAGCCATTCGGCTGATCGCCCCTCCAAAGACTGCACAGACTGTCAGCCCCCACACAAGCTGAACCCAGGAGTGCCACCACCAGCGAACGCTTCGAAAGTTGACAAGCCCCAGAAACGATCTCGAAATTCGTTTGATCGGCCAGGAGATCGCGTTTGATTGAGCAACAAACCCCGACACAGAAGTCGGTTCTCCTCTATCGGGGAGCCGTTCCATTTCCCGAAGTGGATTGAGAAATGCGCGGCCCCCCCAGGCATCAGTGTTGGCCTGGAAATCTCTCGACGCAAAGTCGTTCCCCGCGAACTCGTCTGCATTGAAAAAAACGCGTGTCAGAAGCAAGCTCCCCTGCATCCAGAGGAAGACTGCGAGGAGTGCGATCACCATTTTTTGATAATCAATCGCAATTCGAAAGCCACGGAACATCCGCAGCCACGGCAACCAGCGTTGCAGCTGTGCTGTGTTAGTCAGGAAAAATTCCTGGTCCCTCCTCGATGGAGAATTCAAACTCGACATCCCTGATCCTGTGCATTCGTCGCGAATCTTCTGAGAGCATTTTCAACGATTGTCGTGTCTATGAAAGTCACTTTGATGCTTCATAGACTGTTCGCCGCGAGGCAGAACATAAAGACCTGTCTTGAATTTGCTCTAGTGAACGTGCAGAAGTATAGCGGGACCACTCGACTGATGGAAAACGATTGACCGGGTCGTCAAACGTTTCATCGGACATTGGAGCAGATATTTGGTCGAATTTTGGCAGGTGCGGCTAAGAAAAAACTCGGTTACGGAGTCGCAGTCACGGATTGTCGTGTCGCCTTCGAATCATCACTCGGTTGAGCGAGCAGGCGTTTCGACTCTTTCAGTAGGAAGTCAGCGTCCATGAATGGTTCGTAGCTGATGTCCTGCCAGCGAATCTCTCCTTTAGCATCAATTAAAAATGTGCCGTGCAGCGTCTTTTGCTCGAAGTCGTCGTAGCAGCGGTACGCTTTGAATATGTCCAGTTCTGAATTTGAGATGAGCGGGAAAGGAAATGTTTCTTTACCGTAATTCTCGTGCGAGTTCTTCAAGTCTTCCTGATTGTCAGTGCTGATGGCAATCAGTGAGATGCCGGCATCCTTGAATTTTTCGGTTTCGGGAGCAAACGCCTGCAGTTGTTGTGCACAATGCAAACATCCATAACCGAGATAGAAGATGACAACAACCGGCTTACCTGAATAGTCCGCCAAAGAATGCGTTTTCGCCAGATGGTCGTTCAGCGCAAATTCCGGTGCGGCACTTGGTGACCAGCGGAATGGGCCGAGCTCAGCCAAGTTCGGGCGGTCTCCAAAATCTTCTGGAATCTCACGAGGCAATCGCCAATCCGCTTCGAACCCAAGCTCTTCGGCAATCGGTTGAAGTTGTTGGAAGACTGGTGTGTTGAGGTCAATCGTTGAAGAAATGGCTCGAAGCTCTTCAAACGCTTTCTTTGCATCCTCTTTCTTGTCTGCATCCCAGAGAACTGCAACTTTCCACGCTAACGGAACAACTTCACCTTTGTGGCTGGAGACATGTTTGTTGATCGCTGAAATTGCTTTGTCCGTTTCTCCCGCTTGCTGTTGAATGAAAGCCAGCCAGCCTTTGTCGAAAGTGGAGACCTTCGAGAATGAAGCAAGAGCATCGGCATGCGCTCCGTGGATCAGATGTAAATGTCCTTCCAGTTCGCTGATGATGGTCGTCAGTGTTCGAATTTTTGAGCTGAACTTTCGCTTAGCGGCTTCACCGGCTGCCTTTTGTGCCTTCTCCTCTTTCTTTTCATCCTTCTCTTTGTCTTTGCCCTCATCTTTCACCTTCGCGATTGCTTCCTCGACAGCCTTGTCCCGTTCTGCTTCGAGTTCCGTTAGCTCCTGCTTGAAACGCGTTAACAACTCGCATGCCCCGAGAGTGTCGTTCGTGTGAAATTTTGCCACAGCGACGAGGGTGTCACGTTTTTGCTGCTCGGTCTCTGACTCAGTCGGTTCGAGGTAGATTGTTTCGGAAAGCTTGAGAGTTTCCTCCCAGAGTTGGAACGTTGATAGAGTGTCCGTCAGCCGCATGCGACCATATTTGGTGCTGCCTTGTTTGCTGAGTGTGTTGTATTTTGGGTGACGCGGCAGGTCGATCATGTTCTTCGCCAAATCGAGGGCATCGTTCGAGCGACCGATATGAATCAGATTTCGAATGAGCCATTCGTTGTTGTGTGCGAAGTTGTGAATTTGATCGGGGATAACGCGATCTCGCATCATGTACGCATGATCGGTTCTGGCGGAGGCTTCTTGTTGCCAGACCGCGTCATGGTATCGTTTCAAGCGAGAATAAATGTGTCCTGGCATGTGCCACATGTGGGCGACAGCTGGTTCGCTTTCGCCACACAAAGCTGCTGAATTAAGGGCATTCACTGGCTCCTCATAGTCCCATAAGTGAATCCGAAAATGGTGACATGGATGGAGCGGATTCTTATCGAGGATATCGTTCAGTAATGCATCGACAGCGTAGTAGCTGCTGATCGGAATTCCTTTTGATTTGTTCTCATACAAGGCCAGTCCCAAAAGGGCTTTGGCTTCGATGTCATCCGGATGCTTGTGGAGCAAGTCTTCGTAATCTTTGACCAGGGTCTGGCGACGTTTTTTGTCTTCTTCCGCTTTTTTCTTCCGGTCAACTTTCTCCCCTTCCTTGCGGGCAGGCTCTTTGAAATATTTTGCTAACGCATCGATGTAAAGTTGTTCGCGTGCGGATGCGTTCTCTTTCCGTTTTACGGCCTCTTCGATGAATCCTCGCGCGCGGCTTTCATTGCTGCGATTGGACATCGCCATTCCCCAATATGCAATGGCACAATCGGGGTCAAGAAATGCAGCCTGGCGGAATGACCGCTCTGATTCGAAGTACCAGAAACCGTGCAGCTGTCCGACGCCCTGGTCAATGAACTTCTGAACTTCTTCGGTCTTGCAGGTTGCTGGGAAGTGAACGTTGCCCATTCCTTGCATTAAATATGCAGCCTGACGTGGGCCTTCGTTGAAGCTTCCGCCATGATCAGAATGCCCTGCGAGAACTTCGGCATTCTCGCTCGGAGTGGCCTCTTCTGCGGAATCCTCATTCTCTGCTGACAGTGCTTGGGGCGCGAGAGTCAGGACAAAAACTAATAGAAGGTTTTGTAAACGTAGCATCACACACCTGATTTACAAAGAAATGGGTTTGATCCAGCTTGAGCAGGCGGCGTGCGGGTGTCAAGCATGAGAGTCGAGTTCTCCACGCTGCGTTGAGGATTTCCAGCCAATATGCCAGTTATCGCACAATGGCTTCCAATCCGGACGAGGCTTTGAGAGTTTCCAGATTGTTTTCGTAGTGAACTTGTGAACTTCCTTGCCAGGCGAGGACTTGTTCATCCGTTCCGCGAACAAACCAGATTTGGTACGTCCCGCCCAGCCAGGGGAAGAATGCATCGAGGATCCAACCAAACAGAAAGCCCAGCAGGCCAAACATCATCGCTTCTCCGGTGCTGGTTTGAGCTACATATTTCACTTCGATACGTGTGTAACGTTTCAGCCTGAAGTTTAATGGCGGTCGGTCAAAGAAGGCGATTGTCCAGCGTTGCTTCAGAACTCCCGGACTGATACGGAATCGTCGGTAGGTTCCCAGGACGACTCCGAAGAGCGGGATTAAAATGAGTTTGTCCCACCACCGAATCGGGGCAAACAAGAGAACCACAGAGAGCACTCCCCAGAACACAAGACGCTTTGAGCGGTTCGGAACTGGTGAAAGATTTTGACCTGCCACGTTTTTGCTTTCACCCTGATGTTAGCAGTAGAAGATTTCGAAACCCCAGTGGCTCAGGTCGATCCCGGAAGTGTTGATAGCGTTTCCTTGAAAGTCACTGCAGCAAGCACTTCGAAGAGAAACTCTGAATCTTTTTTCCAACAATTGCAAGGCCGATCTCGTAAAGAGGGTCACATATCTCGCCGTTCCATTCGTGAACAAAGCTTGTTTCCAAGGCATCATTTCGGAAAGGGATGGTCATGCAGCCAGTCCACTCCAGCGATGAAAATCCGTCTCCAGAAAGTCGCTCCGATTCGCCTGTCGACATTGTCGACTCTCAAAGAGAGTCCGAGAGAAGCCCTTTTTTTAAACGAATCTCGACGGAGAATCCGTTTTATCTGATCAGCGCAGCCTGTGTGATTCATAGTACCGGACTGTCAATGGGAGAAGGGCTTCCGCTGTCGGTGATGATTTCGCTGATCGGTGGTTACCTGTTGCTGCTGGCAGTGATCGGGATTGGGATCGTTCGGTTCTGGAGAGTTTGGGACGATGCTCGATCGATCTTTCTCACACTTATACTGTT
This sequence comes from Thalassoglobus sp., assembly GCF_048270125.1. NCBI lineage: Bacteria > Pseudomonadati > Planctomycetota > Planctomycetia > Planctomycetales > Planctomycetaceae > Thalassoglobus > Thalassoglobus sp. The sequence continues at coordinate 8,555 of NZ_JBLWTN010000003.1, forward strand.
GATGCTCGAACTGTCGATCTGCTTTGACCAATCGATTGCTCTGCATTCAAAGAGCGCAATAGTGGGGCTGGTCGGACTCACTCTTGGTGCGATGTGTCTCGTTGAGTTGATCCTCCGGGTTTTGAAAATTCGGTTGCCATGGATTTACCGTTTCCCATTTTATCTGCAGCTTGGCCTGGCAATGCTGGCCTCGTTGATTCCGATGGCCTTCTCGAATAGTGCAGAGAGTTCTGTGGTTCGTTGGGCAATTTATGGAGTCAGCGGACTCGCTGGCCTGTCGATGTTGACATTGATTCCGGCGATTCGAACTTCGCGAGACCGAGTCGAGTTCGCAGGCTGTCCCTGGATTTGGCCGTTCCATCCGTGGTCGCTATTCGTGATTGTCTGGGTCTGTCTTGGATTTCGATTGTACCTGCTGACACTCTCGTTCGATCCTGCGTTTGAGCTTTCCGCGAACGCTGCTTACGCAGGCATGGGAGGGATCTTTGGTGGCTATTTGCTCGTTCCCATGTTGCTGGGGATGAGCTGGTTGCTACTCGAAGCGGCTCTTGTCCACAGACACTGGTTGATTCAAACCTTTGCCTTATCTCTTCCGTTTGTCTGTGTGGGACTCAGTGTTGAACAGAGGTCACTCAACCCGGCGATGGAGAGCTTTCTCGCTGAATATTCGCAACATATTGGAGCCCCGGTTTGGTTGGCGAGTCTGGCATCGGTTCTTTATTTCGCGGTCGCCTGGTGGCGCGGGTTGCCGTTCGCCCGTCGTGGTCTGGTCGTCTCAATGTTGCTCGTCTCCGTCGTGAATTCAAAGAGGGTCACTTTTGAAGGAGTGGAAGAGATCAATCTGATCTGGTTGACAGCGACCGCAATCTTTTTGTGCTTAGTCGGATATCAGAAGCAAAAATCTCGCTTCTACATCGAGGCTGCCATGTGGATGGTTCTTGGCTTAGGCAGTCGAAACTATTTCGATGGTTGGGAGCTTTCACCAGTTGAAATTCAATTCCACCTTGTTGCATTCGCGATCGGAATTGTGAGTCTCTGGAGCAAGGACGAGGCGATGGAAGAATTCAAAGTGTTGTTGGTTCTGTTCATGGTCATCGCCTCGGTGCGGATGGTGTTTCATGGGATGATTGGAATTCGGCCTGCCGGTTTTGCTTCGGGGTATCTGCTGCTGATGGCTGTCGCAGCGTATCTGCTCAGTCGTATTCATCCGAAGGCAGGATTTCTGGGGACGGCCTGTTTTGTTTTCGCCTGTGCTTACGCGAGTGCATTCACAGAAGGAGGGAGATACTTGAATCATCAAGTGCGATGGGATGGGCTGCGACAGTTTTTGATTGGCTTGGGCTTCCTGCACTTGGGGCTGTTTGCCAGCGCCTGGAAAGGGGGAGTCTTCAAACGCTGGGCCGCCCGATTTGTCACGGCAGAGCCATCGCCCGAGGAATCACTTGGGCCATCACCCGAATTGAGCGGGGAATAGGAACCACTGAGTAAAAGCCGCAGAATTTCGTCAGCGAGTTTACCTGTTTGGAAAACAAAGCTGTTACAAAACTGTTAACGAGCCGCCTGCTGCATTGGATTCGCTTCGCCTTGTACGACGAAGTAGTCTGTTGCTGGCTTTAAGTTGTTCAATTTCTGCTGCTTGCCCGATGGCCAGAAGACGGTTGCAGAGAACTCGGTTCCTTCATCAACGACGTAGAAATCGCAGTCGTACTCCGAAGACGAAAGGTAAGAACCTCCGCCGGTCACAAAGTGGACGCGGTCTCCTTTGCTGGCGTGAAGCACGACACGAGCTCCGATGGCGTTGCGGTTGTCGGTTGTGCCGATCAGCTTCATGCGAATCCGTTCACCTTTGACGGCAGTTTCGTTTCGCAAAATTTGAGCGGCTCCGTTAAGAACCGTGAAGACAAGATCGGTTCGCCCATCACGATCGAGGTCACCACCGGCAAGCCCGCGCGAGACATGACGCTCGGAAAAGAACGAAGCGTCGTCGAAGTCGGCACGCTGAAATTTCTGGTTCCCTTTGTTCTCTAAGAGAGTGGATTGCTGCTCAAAGGTCGACTTGTTGGGATGGTAGATAACATGTCCATTTGCGATGGCGATATCCAAGTCGGCGTCACCATCAAAGTCTCGGGTTAACGTTCCGAAGCTGACGAAGAGTTCGCCAACAGCTGAGACTCCCGTGTCTTGACTCATGTGCAGAAAGTTTCCACCACCCTGATTTCGGTATAACGCTGCACTCTCATGTTCATAGTTTGTGACCCACAAGTCTCCGAGCAAATCTCCGTCGAAGTCAAAGAACTCAAGCCCCATACTGCCATTCGTTTTTCCTTCGAAGTCGACAGCACAGCCGGTGAGCAATGCACTCTCTTCGAGCTTCCCGGTTCCGTCGTTGATGTAAAGGAAATTGTCGACGGTATCGTTGGCGACGTAGATGTCGATATCGAAATCGTTGTCGATATCAGCCAGGACGACTCCGAGTCCTTTCCCTTTTTTCGCAAGTCCCCAGGCTTCGGACATGTCTTGAAATTTCCCATCGCCAGTACTTCGAAACAGGGCATCGTCGAGCCCCTCGAACCGGCGTGGCGGACAAACGTCCTCGTCATGGCTTGGAGAAGGACTAGGGCATTTCGGGTTCTTTTCGAATGACCAGTCAACGTAGTGGGTGAGATAGAGGTCCAGCGTGCCATCACCATCGAGGTCGCCCCAACCGGCGCTGGTCGACCAGGAGTCATCGATCAACTCAGCTTGTTCTGCAACTTGAAAAAATGTTCCATCACCGTTGTTTTCCCACAGGTCCACTCCGCCGTAACCGGTGACAAGAATGTCATCGAACCCGTCATTGTTGAAGTCCGCGATGGAGACTCCGTGCGTGTATCGTTGTGGTTCCCCAAGTCCGGTTGAGGTGGAAGTGTCGCTCCATTTCAAATCTCCGAGTCCTCGATAACACTGCAGTGGCAGCCCTTCTAAGCTCGGTGGATCACCTTTGATCAGTTTTCCCCCACCGGGAAAAACAAGATCAGTGAAGCCGTCTTTGTCCAGATCAAACAGTCCGACGCCTCCTCCCATCGATTCAAGGATGGCGTAGAATCCAGCGTCACGTCCGTTCTCGTAAGTTGCTTGAACTCCGGAGCTTTCTGTGATGTTTTGAAATTTGAACTTCAGTTCCGGCTCGGTGCCGCTCTTCTGAGAGTTGCTTTCTGATGAGGGCGATTTGGGGCATCCCGATCCCAGGCACAGAATCGCTAACGAAAGACAGAGTCGAAATTGAAAAGTGTGCAGCATGGTGAAAATGACGCTTGTTGCCTGACTATGTGTGAAGCTATTCGGTCGGTGTCGTGTTCTGTTGAATTGCGGAGAGCCTGATTGCAGTCTTTGAATGATACTCAGCTTCTTTGATAAAGAGTGAATCTCTTTTAGCTTTTCTTGTATAGAGTTCGCTGAGAAGTTCATGAGCGCGGATCGAAGTTGGCTCGTAGGCCAGCACGCTTTTCAGCCAGAACTCAGCTGTCTTGAGCGACCCGTTGTTTAAGTAGAGTTCTCCGACTTGCAATCGCTCTTCAACATACGGGTGAACAGGATTGATTCCGTCAATAATTTTATCGGCTTTCTGAAGTGCGATCCTGGAATTGTTCACCGCTTGAAGTTCCGCACTTCCAGCTTCGGTTGCTCCCGATTGTCGCAATGCGACTGCCCGCGCGTACCGCACGTCCAAATTTGAGGGGTCCGCTTCGTAGGAAATGTTGAGGTAATTGAGCGCCGCCTCGTTGTTCCCGGCTCCCAGCTCTAAGCTGCCAAGCTCAAACGCTGCCGGGTTTCCTGCAGGGATTTCTTGAATATGTAAATAGCTGGTCATCAGTTCTTCAATCGGGAGACTCATCGCCTGCTCGAGAAGCTCTCTTGCTTTCTCCGTTTCGCCAAGTTGGCGGTAGCATTTTCCAAGCTCGACCTTCGCTGCTCCATTGTTTTTCATTTTCAGGCAACGGGAAAAGAACTTGATGGCCTCCTTGGGGTGCTGTGTTTCGAGTAACAGTCTTCCGAGCGCGAAGGCCGAAGGGTAGTGAGTTTCGCATTTTGCCAAGGCGTCGCGGTACTCTTGCTCAGCGATAAAATCGTTTTGCAGGTAATCTTGAACACGGCCGTTGGTGTAGTGTGGACGAGGGTCATCGGGATAGCTTTGCTTCCAGTTTTCGATGACGACAAAAGCTTGGCTGTATTCTTGGCCGACTAAAAAACCGTTTGCGAACGCGCTGCAAACTTCATCAGCGTCCCCTTCCTGGTTCTTTAACATTTTGACAAGCTCTTCCATCAGAGCAGGGGCTTCGCCGCCACTGGCGCGTGCCAGAATTTCTTCTCGCCGGGCTTGTAACGGATCTCCTCCAAGCTGAGCAAAACGTTCCAGGTTCTCCGAGAACAGGCCATACTGGCCAAGCTTTCGGTTGAGTCTTGCGCGAAGACGGTACGTCTCCGGGTTACGGTCTCGGAAGAAGAGAGACCAGTCTAAAGCGTTTTCAGCACTGTCAAAATGATCAACTTTTAGATGCTGCCCGGCTTGCCAGTTGCAGAGATATGAGAACGTCTGAAAGTACCACAGCCCAACCAGAATCAAGAGCAGGGCGATAAATCGCTGGATCCGCTGTCGGCTCAGTGGGCTTTCTGTTCGCTGCCGGTTCGCTTCCGGGGCGGTCGTTGTTTTGGCGGATGGAGACGTCATTTCGATCATCACCCAGAATATCCTGCCAGGAAGAAAAAGCAAACGCCTGAAGGATCTCAGGCGTTTGCCACGAAAATTTGCTTACAGCTTTTCGAGCATTTCTTTCGCACGAGCTTTGATTTTTGCCGAGTCTTTCATCGCGGAAAGTTCGTCAATATCTTTCATCAGTTCAGCACCCTTGGCTTCGTCTTCTTGCCTCAGCCGACCGATGTTGTTTCGAACATCTTCAATACTACTGTCGATGGCTCCGGTCTCCATGACTCCTTCAAGGCCCTTCTTGACCTCTTCGGCTGCTGAGGATTGTTTTACGGTGACTTCGGTGACTTTTTTTCCACCACATCCAGTGACGGTTCCAACAGTGCAGCAGAGTGCTGTGCATAATGCAAAACGATAGAAAATAGAAGACATCATGATTCTCGGCTCAAGGGGGCTGAAAGTAAGGGTTTATGCAAAATGAATGGCAACAGATAAATGAGATTCCAAGGCAGAACTTAAAGCGACGGGCTGTCTGCCTGAACGGAATCCATACGGGTTCTGGGGGAGGGGGAATGCCGGAGTATTAGAACGTTTCTTGTGTCTCTCATGTGTAAGAGATAGCGTTTTTCAGGTCACTGATTACAAAAAAGCAGCTCGAATTTGCCTTTTGAACATATTCGAGTCTGCTTTTTGTAAGTGAACTCTAGTGACTAGAGAATTTTCACAAAGGAGTTCGCGTTTTGTCCTGTGAAGATGAGTAATGAATTACATAAGCGCATTCTTCACAGACACAAAAAAGACGAACGTCTTCTAGAATTCGCCGACAATGTCACCCTGATTACTACTTCCGATGCTTTGGTATAAGTTGAAGTCGATGTTTTCAGAGATGAAGCGAACCGCACCATCACCCATGGCATGCTGTGATCCACCAGTGTGGAAACTTCGTGAGGCCCACACACCGCGAGCATCGCCTTCACCGCATCCACTACATTCATGGCAGTTCGGGAACTTCCAGTTTGGAGGAACGACAGTGTTCATTCCGGTGTCGTCCATCATTGGGGAGACCCATGTCCAACCGCCTGAACTGCGGTGGTCAGCTGTTCCTGTGAGGCAGGTGTTTCCATACGTCGTCATTTGATCTTGTGTCGGTTTGATCGGGTTGATTCCAGACAAGGACTGATTCCGAATGTAGTCGCCACGTTCCAGTCGGAAAATTCCGTTGTCGCCGTCTCCTTTAACGATTTCCCCGAAGGCAATTGTGTTTGAAGTCCCATCAGTGATGTCTCGCATGGCGAGCGATCGGCGACGGTGAAACATTCCAGCAGTTCGTGTTAGACTCGCTTCCCAACCCAGGTTCGGACCAGTACTCGCTCCATAATTGTTCCCACCATCACCATTGGTGATAATCCCGGGATCGGATGGGCACTGGAAGACAGGAACTTTTGTTTGTCCCAATGTGCGGTTTGGAAAATTCGGGTCGGTGTGAGTCCAGAATCGGTTCAGATCGTACTGATTGTACAGAGGCGCCTGGTCAACAAACGGCAGCAACATGGTGTGAACGCTGTTGCCACGCCACTCGCTTCCCCAGTCATTGTTCGCTTCAGTTCCGAATGTCAACTGAGGGAATTTTCCGTGGGTGTCATGATAGTTGTGCAGTGCAATCGCAAGTTGTTTGAGGTTGTTTTTGCACTGTGAGCGGCGAGCTGCTTCGCGAGCCTGCTGCACGGCAGGTAACAAGAGAGCAACCAGGATCGCGATAATCGCGATCACAACCAGAAGTTCAATGAGGGTAAACCCTCGACGTAAACGCTTCATTTCAGTCTCCAAATCAAGGAAGTAAAAACTATAAAAGCCCGAGCTTGGTGACCCGCGAAAAGCTGCCCGCTTATTCGCTAAAATGTGAAACATACATAATTGCTAGAGTGAATCAATTAATGAGCAAGAATGATTTTTGCTCACAACACAGGAATCTGTGACGGCAATGGAGGGATAAACCGTAATACGGTGATTGATCAAATCTTACGTATTTGTTGTACTTTAACACACTCTGTTCGATGAGTGCAAGAAATGAAATGGCTGATTGGTCTGCATCGACGGGTTGGGGATGAAAACTCGATCATAATTCATTCAAATGAATCCTCATTCGTCATTCAACAGGGGGCACCCGTCTCTCCTGAGGCTTACAGAAATTTAGGTGATCCAATGAAAACGTTAATAATGATTTTTATGGTGGCAGTTGCTGTGCTGTTCGATGTATCACTAAGTGCAGAAGATCAAATTGTTGATACAAACTCTAAAGTTGTAAAACTGTCAGGAGATTTTCGCTTCACGGAAGGCCCCTCATGGGATCGAAAGGGGACTTTGTACTTCTCTGACATTCCCAACAAGACGATTCACTCCTGGACCAGCAAAAAAGGGATAGAAACCTTCAAGGTGCTTGAGGGAAGCTGCAACGGACTCCGGTTTGATCAGGCGGGAAACCTGTTCGTTTGTCAACCTGCTGGCCGTGCGATTGTCAAAATCACCCCGGAAGGAAAGCAATCAGTCGTTGCTGATGAGTTCGAGGGGAAGAAGCTGAATTCCCCGAATGATTTGTGGATCGACCCTAATGGCGGGATCTATTTTACAGATCCTCGCTACGGCAGCATGGACGATCTTCAACAGAGCGGGTTTCATGTGTACTACATTCATCCAGGTGAGAAAAAGATCGATCGCATTCTCGATAATTTAGTGAAGCCAAACGGAGTTGTTGGGAGTGCCGATGGAAAGAAACTCTACGTCACTGACCCCGGAGCCCAGAAAACGTATGTGTACGACATCACCGGTCCGGGGAAACTCGACAATCGCAAGCTGGCCGCTGATGCAGGTTCAGATGGATTGGAACTTGACGAACGAGGCAACCTGTACATCACCGGTGACAGCATGCGAATCTTTAATTCCGAAGCAAAAGAGATCGCTTCGATCCCTCTGCCTGAAAGAGCTGCCAACATGACAATTGGTGGCCCCGATGGAAAGACGTTATTCATCACTGCCCGGACCGGACTCTATTCAGTTCAACTCAAGGTTCGGAGCGGTTCGGACCCGTTCGCAAAGTAATCAGTCAGAAACTCGCCAATGTTTCGCCGGACAACTTCAGTCTCCGGTCAGTCTTCGGCAATCGGCCAGTTCAACGGAGTTTGTGAACGTATCGACTCTTTTGCTATCATGCCTCGGACATCCTTGACCTGACATTGAGGCGAGCTTGATATGCTTTCACATCTTCGCTGGACCTGTGCTGTTTCTGCAGTCCTTTTCACCAGTTCCCTCTCATTTGCAGCCGGTCCAGAACCGATCCCTTTGTGGCCGAACGGGGCGCCTGGTCAGGACGGAACCGGCGAGAAAGACATTCCACTTGTTCGCATCTACCCAGCCGGTGAGAACGCGACCGGAACCGCAGTTGTGATTTTGCCCGGCGGAGGATACGGCGGGTTGGCGATGGATCATGAAGGGCACCAGATTGCCAAGTGGTGGAACCGTCTGGGTGTGACCGGAGCTGTCGTGACCTATCGTCATGGACCGAAATATCAGCATCCGGCTCCACTTCAAGATGCTCAACGAGCGATTCGACATCTGCGGTCCCACGCGGAAGAACTGAAGATTGATCCTAACCGAATTGGTGTTATGGGGTTCTCGGCGGGAGGGCACCTCGCTTCGACTGTATCGACTCACTTTGATGCAGGTGAAGCTGCCAGCAAAGATCTCGTTGCACAACAAAGCAGTCGGCCGGACTTCGCGGTTCTCTGTTATCCCGTCATTTCGATGCTTGATCCGCAGGCCCATAAAGGGTCACGTCGAAACCTCCTCGGTGAAAACCCCAGCGAAGAACTCGTCAAAAGCCTGTCGAATCATCTACAAGTCACCAAAGAGACACCGCCGACATTCGTCTTTCATACAGCAGCTGATCCGGTTGTTCCGGTGGGAAATGCGATTGCCTACTATCAGGCGCTGGTCGAACATGGCGTCGATGCGGAATTGCACATCTACCAAAAAGGTCGACACGGCGTTGGGCTGGCCCCGAATGATCCCGTCTTGAAATCCTGGCCAGACCGCCTCGCAGACTGGCTTCGCACGAACAACTTTCTTTCTGGGAAGAAGCGTGTCTCTGTTTCTGGCTCAGTGAAGTTTGACGGCCAACCGTTAAGGTGGGGGATGATTTCATTTGTCTCTCGGGAATCAGACTCGTTCCCGACGGCATCCACGATGGTTCAAAGCGGAAAGTTTACAATTGCCGAGAAAGATGGCCCGGTGGCGGGGAAGTACTCGATTTCCGTTCACGACATGGGGACATTCGCACGTGAACCATCCATTGAAGATGCCCGGACGTTAACTGGTGATCATTCCATTACAGGTCTCGTCATTGAAGTACGTGAAGAGGTCGAGAACAATTTCGACCTCGACTTGAGAATCGAATAAATTCAAATACTATTCAGAGCCTCTCTTGCGGTTCTCCCAACATTTTCGTGGCGACTCATTGTTCACAGAGGAGATTGAACTCCGGGGCACGAAGAGGCTCCGTGGTTTTATCTTCGACGAAAGCATTTTGCCCACGATCGCCATTTAGAGCTCCGATGAACCTCTTGATGGACCAGGGCAGTTTGCATTACTGAGAGGCCGTACAGAACGCATTTTTCCAGTGAATTCTCTGTTCGTCGCGAAGCAGGACGCGGCACGAATTCGAAGGATGTAATAGACTTGCTCTTTGATCGCTGAAATCCTGATCCAGTTTCTATTTACTTTTTATTGACACGAAGCGACCTGAATGTCCACAACTCTCGAACAAGGTAACGGCCAGCTTTCCTGCGGCCTGGCTTCAAATTCCTCGGTCGATTCCGAATGGTTGAAGTCTCTCAATTTCCGCACCTCTGCACCTCAAGGATTGCGAGAAGCTGCCAGTCAGGGCAACGTGAATGATTTCACCTCCGCACTGATTGAATGTGCCTCTGAAAGACGAGTCTTTAAAAAGTCCGAACGACTTGAGTTGCTCGAACAGTTGCGCCAGCTCCGTGAAGCGACTCAGGATGTCGAGATGTCCGGCGATCTCGCCACTGCCCTGTTTGAGATCGACCTCAAAAAAGCGGAGCGATCAGGACATGTTGAAGCGTTCATCGCAGAGCACGGTGAAGAAGCTCCAGATAGCGTTTCGCTGACAGATGCGATCTGGATTCTCGCGATTTACCCCACGAAATTGGAGAGCGAAGCGTTGTTTTCGCTTTGGCGCTGGACCTTGCAGAAGGGGCGGGAATGGATGGAATCCAAACCGGTTTGCGATGCAGAGCAAGGTTTCAGCCAATTAAGATTTCTTGAAGTCTGCTACCTCATGGCAGTCTCTTTTGAGAATCTGAAAGGCTCGCGCAGCTTACTCAAAGAGACGACAGCCCTGATCCGAAATTGTGTCGAAGAAGCGACCGATAGCGATGGGACTCCGCAGGCACATTGGGTTCCGACTCTCATCGATTCGCTCTCCAGCTTGGGACGCATCGCCACGTTCAACACAGCGATGCAGCAGAAGCTCATCAACAAAGCATTTGGTAAACGATTGCAGGGGCTCTTCGAACGAGCCTGCACCTACTGCGCACAAGATTACTTCAGTTTGTCGCTTGGTGAATCGACTCTTGATTCATATCGACTGGACGCGGTTGCAGCAGCTTTTCAGTTTGATAAGAAAGATGGAATTCGTCGCCTCATTCAAACCTGGCAAAAAGAGAACCAGAGCAAGGCAAAAGTTGGAGACTGGTCGCTTCCCGAGATGGTTCATCAGTCGGACTGGTCTCAGCATGCTTGCATGCGATCGAATTGGAGTTCACCGGTCGATTTGTGCCTCATCACGCACGAGGGGGCAATGCCACGAATCGATCTCGTCATCGCCGATCATCCTCTGTTGAAGGGAGACTGGGGCCACGAAATAGGTCTGGATGGAAAATTGCTCAAGTCCAATGCTGACTGGGCCTGCACTTGCTGGTTTGCAGATGACGAAGTCAACTACATGGAACTGGTCCAGGAAATCGATGCTTCAACTCGAGTTTCGCGGCAAATTATTCTTCTACGTGAAGAGCATCAACTTGTCCTGAATCATGTTGTCGTTGCTGAGAAAGCAGGCGAAATCAGTTCTCGCACAACGCTTCCCATACGGAGAAACTGGATTGGGGAAGCAGATACAACAACACGCGAACTCGCCTTGGAGAATGCCGCTCAACGTGTGCGAATTCATCCACTCTCGCTGCCACAGGAACATGTCGTCAAAGCTGACGGAAAACTCTTCCTCTCTGAACAGGAATTAACATTCGAGCAGCACTCAGCCGGCTCGCGTCTCATTTCGTCGATCGTGCTCGACTGGTCGCCCAAGCATCTCGAAAAGCCAGTCGAGTGGGGAAAGCTGACAGTTGCACAAGATGGAAGGATTGAAACCACCGAGCAAGCTGCCGCCTTCCGCTTCCGGGTTGGTCGCGATCAGTGGCTGCTCTATCACTCAATGACGGAACCTGACGTCCCAAGATCCGTCCTCGGCCTCCACACTTCTCGCGAGACAGTCCTCTCAAAAATCACCTCCCGAGGTGAGATCGAACCGATCATTGAAGTGGAAATGTAAACCACACTTCACAAGCATTTCTCGATAATTCATTCACCACCAGCGCAAAGTGCCTCAGCCGTTTCGCTCGACTGGGGCACTCGCAACAATTGGTGTGAAGAGTTTGGCGCCAGTAAATGAGGCGTTAAGAAATAGCGTCGTAACGTCTTTTATGGACGCAGTTCGCTGATGCCGTCTTTGAGTTGGTAGATCCGTTTGACTTCTGCTTCAGTCAGGGCGCGGTCGAAGGTGGCGAGGTCGTCCATTTGACCGACGTACGCTGCGCCGAGGACCAGGAAGACCTGGGCTGGGTCCCAGTCGAATGTCAGTTCCCAGTCTTCAATGGCTCCCTGACGGACTCCGTCCATGTAAAGGACGCCACGTTGTGTCTTCTTTTGATCGTTCACATTTTCTAAAGTGAAAACGACGTGCGTCCATTTCTCTCGTGAGAACGATGGTTTTTCGACTTGGACCATCGGACGCTTATCGAATGGAATGTCCGCCCAGGAAACGCCATCTGGATTCCAGATAGAAGTAAGAGGTCGAATAGCATAGCGGAAGAAACGTGGGGTTTCGTCTTTGGAAAACTCCAGGAAGATGAAGCCTTTCTTGGTGTCGTTGCCGACAATTTGAACGGGATCACAGTAGCCTGGCTCAAGATCTTTGTCTGGGTTGAGTCGTAGCCAAACCGAGACTGTTGAGCTCCAGCTCTTGCTATTGTAATCGAGGATTCCAGTATCCTTGAACGCCGGGCGGAAGGCACTTTTGTGAACGAAGTCGAGAGCTCCTCCGAAGCGACCCTCCTTAACAAATTTCACGTCATCAGTCGGCTCGGCATGAACATAGTCTTTTCCAGAACGGACATAGCTGGTCCGGTCACCACGAGCAAAATCGGCATCGAGACCATGATCAAACGAGGCATGCAGGGTCAGCGACTTGCTCAAGCTGTCGTCTGTTTCCGTTTCGCTGATCAATTTCTTACCTTCTTCGGCGCCAATTTCTCGAAGGAAGATGTTTCTCCAGCGAATCTCTCCGCCATGCGTTTGCAGCATGATCGGTCCCTTTGCTGGCAGCGGTTTTGAGCGGTCCCAGAAATTCTCCATGATGGCTCCATCAACAACCAGTTCCCCGTTGAGCCAAACCCAGGTGTGCGAACCGACTTGTCGAACCCGAAACTTGTTCCACTCGCCAAATGGTTTGTCAGCCAGAACCATTGGGTCGCGGCCCTCAGCTGTGGGGGAATTGTTGAAGAGTCCACCTGATCCGAGGTGCGGTTTTCGTGTTGGTCGTTTCGGATCGAACTTCTGATGCCAATCCCAAATTTGAACTTGCGGAGTCCCGCGCAGATAGATGCCGCTGTCCGCTTTGGCGACAGTTTTGTATTCCAGCAGCAATTCGATGTCACCGTATTCTTTTTCTGTTGTCGCATACGGTCCATGACCATCGTTGACCAGTTCGCCGTTTTCGACAGTCCAGTTGGCAGAAAACTCTTCCCGTTGCTGTTTCAAGTTGGCTTCTTTTTTCTCGCCTTCCAGCTTGGTGACCCGATGCGGGTTGAGACCATACCAGCCGGTCAAATCCTTGCCATTAAAAATTGCGTGAAAGCCTTCAGGCGGCTGCGGGTCTGCGGCATCTGCAGGACTGATCGCTGTGAGTAACAGAGCGGCGACCGTGGCGCAGCGACACAACGAAGATCGTGATAGACGATTCGCGGTTTTCATAGATTCAAAACTCAGTGAGGAAGATTAGGAAGGAGCCACACAGAAGCGATCTGATGTGGCTTTGTTGATGTGATCGAGGATAATCGACACCGCCGCAGAGGGCCACTCAGCGCACCGTTTTCAGCTCAGCAGAGAAACTTTTTCAGAGAGCGGACGAAGTTTTCCCCACGACGGTTGCCTTGACTCAACAGAGCGTCGGCATCCGTCTCGCAAGATTTACAGAGTACGTGGCAGGTAATCCGGATCTCATTTGAGTCGCTACGCTTGTTCCCGCAAGATTGCGGAGGCGTAGCCGACGAGGTCGTTTTGCTCTTTGCGGACCTTTTTCAGGACGTCCAGTCGCCCCGCTTTTTCACAGAGTTCGTCAAACGAAATGCTCACATCTTCGTTGAGATTTGAGAGGTACTTCGCGGAGAGTTCGACTGCTTCATCGAGTTTGTCGCTGCGAATGAGCAAGTCGACAAGGACGTAGGCCAGCAACGGCTTATCCTGTTCGTCTGGTTCGGCCTCGAGTTGTTCTCGAAAGTACTGCAGTCCTTCGTCACGTTTTTTGTCGAGCAGGATATTAAAGAAATGTTCGTGAGCAGGGTAGAAGTCCTGGAAGGGTGGCTCTCCATCGTATTGAAGAGGTTTGTCCAGCTTCGCTCCGTATTGAGCTAACTCGCGTGCCAGTTCCAGTTCTTCTGCCGGTGCTTCGATGGACCGGGCGAATCGGACGACGGAGTTCAAGTGTGAGACATCGACGTGGTAATTCCCTTCGTCGAAGATCCAGTCACGGCCGGTAATCAAGGTTTTTAGAGAGGCCCCCGGTTCGATCAGCGGGACTTTTTGCTCGACCTGCCTGCGAACTGAGTCCGTCAAGTCGTTGTACAGGCTACGGACCATGAGTTTCGAACAGGCTGTCCTGTGTTCCTGGCTCATTTGAGGCAACGATTGGTCCAAAGCTGTGATCGTGCTGCAGGTCCCATGACCGTTGAGCATGATTTTCACTCCCTTGGGAGGATTCACTCCCTGGTACAGCGCCAGCTGCAGGATCTCCTCCATTTTCTCGTAATCCTCGATTTGATCAGGGAGCTCATCGAGAGCTGCAGCGAGCAGTTCGGGTTCTTGAATGACCTGCAGGTACATCCAGGCGGCAGCCAATTCTCCCTGTTCGACCAGCTTTCCGCCGACCTCACGAGCCGCTTCCACATAGGCTTCTTCGACCTCTTTGCGGTGTTCTTGAGGGACATCTTGCAGGGAGGATGGTCGAGACAGCGGAAGTCCAAGAGCTGCTTTTTTTTGTAACATTTTGGCGTCAAAGAGTTTATGCAACTCTCCCGCTTCTTCGACCTCTTTCACGAGTCGGGCCAGCAGTTCCTGAGATTCCTGCTTCGAGGAAACCTGATCGAGTGTATCAAATGATGATTTTTCCATGGTTCTTTGTACTTCTCTCTCTTGCTAGCGTCCCAGTCGACCGAATCCAATAATAGCGATATTGCAAATCAGCAATGATTTTCATGCCATTGGTCGGGAATCTCAAGTCTGTCGTTTTGAGCTGAAAACGGCGGATGTTTTCGGATTGATGATAGAGCTTTGGTTCCTTGCATCGGCAGATTTACGCAAGTAACTCTCTCACCAGAGATTATTACAAATCCTGCTGGCATCGACAGCCATGATTGTGGTAAAGTTCGCGATTCCCGATTTCGACCGTTTTTGTAAAAAATGGAGTCGACTCTGCAAGTGAGAGGCAATCTCTTCCGAGCCAGCCTTCCTGAGAGCCAACCCTTTTTGAAGAAATGGTCCTACGCTGGTCGTTCGAAAACTTCAGACATGTGTGTGAGGTGGCGGCCTTCGTTGATTTTGACACTTGAATGCGGTCTGTTCTGTGTCGGGACGGATGCGCGGCAAGCTGTTGCCACATATTAGAACCTCTAACAAAACAAAACATTCGGGACATTCGAGCGAATCTACTACTTCGCTGGAAGCGTTTTGTTTGCGGCTCTGGATAATTTAAGGCTTTTTTTAGAATGGTCGATCGTAACCTAATTCGTGAATTTCAGGTTGATGATGAAGAGTTAAACGCAGCACTCGGAGGTGAACTGGGAGACTGGATCAACGAAGAGAGCGAGCAAATGGACCGCGTCTATGATGAGACGTCGAGTCCCTTTGATGTGAACGAGATTGTTCAGGGGAAAGTCCTGAGCGTCGAAGGCGACGAAGTTCTCGTTGACATTGGCTACAAGAGCGAAGGGATGGTCCCCCTCTACGAGTGGGCGGACGATGAAGAACAACCCAAGGTTGGCGAAACCATTGAGGTTCTGCTCGAAGAAATCGAAGATGATTTCGGCCTCGTTTTGCTCTCCAAACGCAAAGCCGACCGCCAGAAAGACTGGAACTGGGTTGTTGGTCGCTACGACGAAGGAAACACCATCATCGGGATGGTTGTTCGCAAAATCAAAGGTGGACTGCTCGTCAACATCGGCGAAAGCCTCTCGTCCACTGGTGCTCGCGGCGTCAACGTCTTCCTGCCAGCCAGCCAGGTGGATATCCGTCGGCCTTCAGATATCGGCGATTTCGTCGGTAACGAAATTGAGTGCATGATCCTGAAGATCGATGATGCACGAAAGAACATTGTCGTCTCGCGTCGTCGCCTCATCGAAGAGCAACGCGCCGAGATGAAACGGAAACTGCTCGAGGAACTCGAAGAAAACCAGATTCGTACCGGTGTTGTTAAAAACATCGCCGATTTCGGTGCATTCGTGGACCTTGGTGGAATCGATGGCTTGCTGCACATCACCGACATGAGTTGGGGACGCATCAACCATCCTTCCGAAATGGTCAAAATTGATGATGAGATCGAAGTTATGATTCTCAACATCGACCGTGAAAAAGAGAAGATCGCCCTGGGGCTGAAGCAGAAGTTCCCAAGCCCATGGGAAAACGTCGACACCAAATACCCGGTTGGCGATCGCGTCACTGGCGAAGTTGTCAACGTGATGACATACGGTGCCTTCGTCAAACTCGAAGATGGGATCGAAGGTCTTGTCCACATTAGTGAAATGTCTTGGACACGCCGCTTGAACCATCCTAACGAGATGGTCAGCATCGGTCAGGAAGTCGAAGTGGTGGTCCTGGGGATCAACACCGACAAGCAGGAAATTTCACTCGGCATGAAGCAGACTCAGCCGAACCCTTGGGACAACGTCACCGAAAAATACCCGGAAGGGAAGTCGGTCAACGGTGTTGTTCGCAACCTGACCAACTACGGTGCGTTTATCGAACTCGAAGAAGGGGTCGATGGCCTGCTTCACGTAAGCGATATGTCTTGGACACGTAAGATTTCTCACGCCAGCGAAATGCTGAAAAAAGGCGACGAAATCCAGTGTGTTGTTGTTTCAGTCGACGAAGAGCGAAAACGAATCGCTCTGGGACTCAAGCAAATGGGCGACGATCCATGGGAAGCACGCATCCCGGATCAGTATCAGCCCGGTTCGATCGTCAAAGGAAACGTCACCAAGATCACCAACTTTGGTGTCTTTGTTGAACTGGAAGAAGAGCTCGAAGGCTTGCTTCACGTTTCTGAACTGACAGGTGGAGACGAAGAGAAGTCTGTCGAAGACGTCGTCAACGTGGGCGATGAAATCGAAGTCAAAATTCTTCGTGTCGATACCGGAGATCGCAAGATCGGTCTGAGCATGAAACTCGATGCAGAAATCGAACCAGAAACCGCTTCCGGTGCTGGTGGCGGAACAGATGCATCGAAAGAGCTCAAAGGTGGAATGGGCGATTCGTCAGGACCACTCTTCTCGATGGCTCCGGCTCGTACCGAGGAAGTTGCTGCTCCAGCCGAGGAAGCAACCGCCTCAGCCGAAGAAGCTCCAAGTGCTGAAGAGGAGGCTCCTGCGGCTTCTACTGAAGAATCCGAAGAGAAGCCTGAAGCTGAATAATTAGAACAATCGCTAAAAGTGTTCTAATTTGCTTCTGAAAGCAAAGTACTCGTTATAAACGGCCTTCCGATCACAATCGGGAGGCCGTTATTTTTGCGCTAATCGTTGATGCTTTTCTGGCTTCCGTGTTTTGTCGTGAACCTCGCTGGAGCGGCAACTCTTGCCGGTCCGATATTGATATTGTGGTCCAGTACGGACACGACGAGCAATTGGGATGGTGGAAGGAGTCCCCTAAGAGATCCCTGCATTCCCCAAGGTTGATGACCCATTAGAGTCCCATGCAGAAAATCACTCGCCGTAGAACTTCAAGCGTTCAAAACCCCCTGGAAACGTACCTACGTGAAATCAACGAGACCGCCCTCCTGACAGCCGATGATGAGAAGGAACTCAGCTATCGCATTTCAGACGGGGATATGCTCGCTCGCGACCGCATGGTCCGCGCGAACCTGAGGCTCGTCGTGAACATTGCACGAGGGTACAGCGGGAAAGGGCTACCCCTTCAAGATTTGATTGAAGAGGGGAACCTGGGCCTGTTGCGTGCCGTGGAAGGTTTCGATCCCGAAATGAATACGCGGTTCAGTACCTATGCAAGTTACTGGATCAAGCAGTCGATCAAACGTGCGTTGATCAACTCTGCGAAAACGATTCGCATTCCCGCGTATATGGTAGAACTCCTTTCTAAATGGAGACGTGCCAGCTCGAAGCTGCAGGACGAGATTGGTCGACCACCCACAGCTGAGGAAGTTGCCAAGGAGTTAGAGCTCCCGCCGAAGAAGTTGAAAATCGTCAAGAAGGCGATTCAGCTCTACAACTCAACGCCACAAAATGAAGATGGTGATGGCAACGTCTCCATGGGAGAGCTCATCCCTGATGATCGGTTGCTCGGTCCCGAAGAAGAGTTGATTGGTCACGATAACCTCAAGCATGTTTTCGAGATGCTCGAAGAGATGGAAGAACGGGAGTCGACGATCCTGAAACTCCGTTTCGGTCTGGACGATGGCGAGCCGCGCACTCTCAAGGAAATTGGGGAAGCCCTCGGCCTCACCAGGGAACGGGTCCGTCAAATCGAAGCCGAAGCGCTCAAGCGGCTCAACAAAGGTCTTCTTGGAGAATAAGCGAGAGCTTCAAGTGTTGAGCCAGCATCTCCAGCGTTTTTTGAATTGGCGTTCGTGTTCTGCTCTTGGCGAACTCAACTTGGCTGGTGAAACACGTTCTCTGCGGACACCCGGTGGTGCAGATTGCTCTGGCCGGACACCTCAAAGTGTCCGGCCATTTCTTTATTTTCGATTCATTAGCACGTTCTTCAATCCATCGATGTTCTGTTGCAAACTTTCTTTTGCATCGAGTTCATTCCGATGATCCAGCAGCCCGATCGGTCCGTCGTATCCGCTGTTAATCACTGTTTCGATCATGGATGGCTCGTACTTTCCATCACCAATGGGGACAATTTTGTTCTTGAGTCCGTCGACATGTTCGGCAGCGACCATGCCATTCAAGTTCAAGCAAAGTAAATATGGCTGCATGATTTTGAAGAGCTTTGGGAATTCTTTGATATGCTCATGGCCGTGGTGAAAGTTGTAGACAATTCCGACATTGTCGAGACTGTACTCCTTTCTGAGGAACTCACAAACCGCAACCAGATTTTCTGGCTCGCCTCCCCAGCCTCCATGGTTATAAAGCCCCAGCTGACAGCCAAGTTCTTTGGCCTTGTGTGCCAGCGGTAGCAACTGTTTCGCCGCAGCCTGGATTTTATCTTGCTGCGTCGGAGCGTTCGGGCTTGGGAGAGTGATCCAAATCTGTGGGTGGATGTCGTACTTTTTAATCAATGGAGCGAGGCTGTCATGCCAGCTCCAAAACGCGAAGAACTCGATGTTGTTCTTCTGGTACTGCCGAATCTCCTCTTCGAATTCCGGGACATGCTTTGCTCGCCAATCATAGGCAACCCGAGTCAGCCCCAACTCTTTCACCATCAACGCCCGCTGCGCCGGGGTTCGGTTTTTGGCATCAAACGGAACGATACACCAGGCGACAAGCCGCCCCTTGGAGAAATTCTCCGGAACCTCCGGCTTCTCTGCTCCTCGCAGAGTCGTCTGGTTCAATGGCGAACAGACTATGCTGATCACAAGCAAAGAAAACAAAATTCTCGTCATTCAACCGGCCTTCATGCCAATACTATTCGCATTCAAATTTCAGCTGCACACCATGCAAAGCTCATCCCAAACTACGAAAACCAGAGAACCTATTCCATCGTCCGATGGACTCTGAGAGTTTGATGTTCCATGTGAGCAGTCTTCCTGTGACTTGCTCGGCAAGATTTGTCACTCTCCAATAATTTTGACCAGAATTCGCTTGCGACGTCGGCCATCGAATTCATAGTAAAAGATGTGTTCCCATGGTCCCAGGTGGAGTTTGCCGTCGGTGATGGCGACGACGACTTCGCGGCCCATGATTTGGCGTTTGTGGTGGGCGTCGGCGTTGTCTTCGCCAGTTCGGTTATGCAGGTAGCCGCCTGAAGCTGGATCGCTACCGGGATTAAAGGGGACGAGTTCCTCCAGCCAGCGCTCATAGTCAGCATGTAAACCCGATTCATTATCGTTAATGAAAACGCTCGCAGTGATGTGCATCGCGTTCACGAGTACCAGTCCGTCTTGGACTCCGCTCTCAGTGACGAGGCGTTCGACGTCCGAGTGGATCGAGACGATGGCTCTCCGTTCGGGGATGTCCACCCAGAGTTCTTTGGTCAGGGATTTCATTTTGGATCGCTGATAGCTATGTGGTTTGTCGTGATGACTTGGAAGTTTTGAGTCGCTTGGAAAATCGCCGGAATGAAGACGAATCTTGAAACAGGATTGCTTGCTGGTTAGTTTAGAAGCTGATTGAAAGCCGTTGCAATCGAGTTCTCTCGTTCTTCGAGGGATTTGCATCTGCTGTCAGGATACCTTGAAACCTTCCTCCAGCTTCTTCCTGCCGAGAATCCTCATGTTGCGTCTCACCTGTATGCTGTTGATGTTTCTCTTTCTCCCTGCAATCGGTTGGGGGCAAACTTCTTATCCAATGCTCATGGGTTTAAAGCCTGCAGCTGCTCAGTTGGGGACCTCGTCGGAGCATGAACTGGAATCTCGCTACAGCATGTTTGGTGCTGACCGTGTGATTGTTTCCGGAGAAGGGGTGACGGGGAAAATCGTCACGCCGATGGAACTCGGTAAGGATGGAAAGACTCCTTCGCTAACGAAAATTAAAATTGAATTCACCGTGTCCAAAGAGGCAGCTGAAGGAGTGCGTGAGTTTCGCATTCTGGGACCAACCGGCGCCAGCACACTCGGGCAGGTGGTCATCACTCGTTTGCCGGTCGTGAATGAATCCGACAAAAACGACACGATTGAAACCGCG
The DNA here is from genome assembly GCF_048270125.1 of Thalassoglobus sp. Taxonomy (NCBI): domain Bacteria; kingdom Pseudomonadati; phylum Planctomycetota; class Planctomycetia; order Planctomycetales; family Planctomycetaceae; genus Thalassoglobus; species Thalassoglobus sp. The sequence goes on from NZ_JBLWTN010000003.1 coordinate 28,883, forward strand.
ACCGAGGTGACGGTCCCGGCTGCGATTTGTGGAACTGTGGAGAAGTCCGAGGATGTTGACCTGTTCAAGTTCCATCTTGATGCCCCAGCCACGTTGACGTTTCACACGCTGGCGATGCGGTTGCAAGATAAGATTCACGATTTGCAGTCGCATGTCGATCCGATTTTGACAATTCGGAATTCGACCGGTTCGACAGTCGCTGCGGCGGACAATGTGTATGCTGCAGACCCTTATTTGAGTCACACATTTTCGGAAGCGGGGGACTATTACATTGAAGTGCGGGACGTTCGCTATAAGGGCAACCGTTACTGGAATTATGTGATTGAAGTGAGTGATCAGCCCTACATTGAAACGATTCATCCGATCGCGGTTCAGCAGGGGCAGCCAGCTGCGGTGAAGTTGATCGGAACAAATTTGGGTGAACTGGAGACCGTGGAATGGCAGCCCGGTGAAGGCGTCGCGCTCGGAATGCAGGAGGTTCAGTTGCCGCTTCCGGATGGGCGTTCCAATCCGGTCCTTCTCGCAGTGAGCGAACACCCCGTTGAGGTGGAACAACTTTTCTCTGAAGGGAGTGAGAAAGGGAAGCAGGCGATTTCCATTCCCGGCGGCATCGCTGGGCAGATTGAACAGGTCTCTGACATCGACTCTTATCAGTTCACCGCCAAAAAGGGTGAGCGATTCACGTTTGAAACCATCGCGCGACGACTGAACTCAGCGATGGACCCAATCATCTGGATTACCAATAGCGATGGGAAATCACTATCCGAGAATGACGACCTGCGGACTTGGGGAAAGCGGACGTATCAGGATTCAATGATTGAAAATTGGGCTGCACCGGCTGATGGCGATTACGTGATCAATATTCGCGATGTCCATTTACGTGGCGGAGAGCAGTTTACTTATTTTCTGAGTGCAACACGTCCAGAGCCGTACTTCGAATTGGTCCTCGATACTGACAAGACTCAGCTGACACCCGGAACCAGTGGAGCTCTGTTTGCTCGCACTGTGCGGAAGAACGGATTCACGGGGGAGATTGAACTCTCCGTCGAGAATCTCCCCGAGGGAGTGACCGCTCATGGTGGACGGATTCTTTCGACAGGGACGGACGGTTGCATCATTCTGGAAGCGACAGCGGATGCGAAACCGATTGCAAAGAACATCATTGTGCGTGGGAAAGCGAAAGTTGGAGAAGGGGGCGAGGCTCGCGAGATCAGCGTTGCAGCGCAATCGATGCAGGAAACGTATATGCCGGGTGGTGGTCGAAATCACTGGCCTGTTTCGATGCATACTGTGGCTGTCGGGGCCCCTTCGGATATTCGTTCAGTGCAACTCGACCAAACGGAAATCAGTTTGAAACCGGGAGAGTCAATCAAAGTTGGGGTGACGATTGAGCGAGCAGAAGGGTTCGATAAGAATGTCACGCTCGACATGCTGTTTCAGCATCTCTCAACGAAGTTTGCGAACGTGCTCCCTAAAGGGATTACCATTGATAGCAAGAAAAGCAAAACCTTGCTGACTGCCAAAGAGTCTTCCGGGCATCTTCTGATTACAGCTGCGAAAGATGCTCCAACGGTTGAGAAACAACTTTGCAGCGTCATGGCGAATATCTCACTCAACTTCGTGATGAAGGCGACCTATTCCAGTCAGCCGCTTTTAATCAGCGTTGTCCCCGAAACTGCTCCCGAGAAAGTGGCGGATGCTGACAAGAAGTAGTTCTTTGAGATGCAGGTGAGAGTACAAACGTTCCGGTTAGGCTGGACAAAGCGGTTTTGTTCATTCTAGAGCAGTTTGCTCTACCGTTTGCCCGTGAAGACCGCATTTCTCTAGGAAAAATGCTGTTCGCCACGAGGCGGAACCTGCAAACCAATTCGAAAGATGCTCTGGAAGCGATGCGGGTGAAAAAGCTGGCTTCAAGAAAAAGGCCAAAAGTGAATGCTCCAATTGGTTTATAAGCATAAACCAAAGGCCCGATGAAGCATTCACTCACTGGCTTTTCTCGTGCTGAACTTCGAAAGATAGCTTTCTATTCGCTCTACGACCACGAACGGGACGCGCACGCTGTTGGCGCAGCAATCATTTCGGTTGAGAAGTTTCCCAATTCAATGCGTGTTACAATGCGGGGTCGAGGGCATGAGCGACAGCTCGCCGTTCATCACAGAGGCCAAAGAACCTGTCAGGAGAAGGTCTTTCGGGCAGGTGGGACTTTATTGTTACGTCATTGGAATGACGCGTCGCAGGCCGATTGCTGGGAGCAATAAGAGCAGGACTCCAACAGCGAATGGGATCCCGGCGTTCCCGAATTTGAAGTAGATGAAGGTGGCGTTCAGGACGATCACCGAGAGTAGCATGACTCCGATGCTGGGTTGAATTTTCTTCGGGGACGGATCAATTACCGCAGCGATGGCACGGCGGTTAATCGTGATAGCAATCACAGCCCAAATTCCCAAAACAGCTTGTGAGTTAGCAATTCCGGGAGGAAGAGGGATTCCCAGGTGGACTGCAAAATCACCCAGCCAGATTGCGAGGCCAGCGAGCCCTGTGTTGATGACTAAAAGTGAGAGCAAGAGCGGGAGGCGTAAATTCTGTTTGGCCTCTCGCTTGGCAAACCAGGTCACGCCAGCGATGTAAATTCCCATACAAATTGCGACCCACAAGAGTGGCTGTTGAAATGCTCCGGCCAGCCGAATCCCCGCGGTGCTTGCTCCGAGGATTAAATTCAGACTTCGGCAGGCTCCCATAAACAACGGGCCGAGCGGTGTCCGCTTCATCAGACCATCGTAAAGCAGAATGCAGACAGCCAGTCCGCTAGCGATGATGAGGCTGCGCAGATCGGCAGCGTAGGCAAATGCGAGACCGCCAGCCATCAAGCATGCACCAAAAATCGTCGCGTTGCGTCTGGAGATCTCCCCAGATGGGATCGGGCGATTTGGGCGTTCTTCGGAGTCCTGTTTGACGTCGAAGACGTCGTTGAAGACCATCCCGGACAGGTACAAGCAGGCACTCGCCCCTAACAGCAATCCGAACTTGGATGCTGGGTTCAGCGCGGCATGTGTCAGTAAGAACCCGGCTGCGATATCAGCCAGTGCCGTAAAGACTGTTGGGAATCGACAGAGTCGAAGATAAGACAGCATGTGAGCAGTCGTGAAAAGAAGCAATGTTAGCCGGACACTTGACGTATCCGGCTCAGCCAAGTCCACACGTGTTTACGCGTCCGTATCTTTGAGGATCGGAGTGAGGTATTCCACAGTGCTATTCATTGAAGCCAGCTGTTCGTAGTCGGATTCAGGAATTTGCACGCGGTACAGCTTGCGAAGTTCCATGACGATGTCGAGGAAGTCCATGCTGTCGAGTTCCATTTGCTCTCGAAACGCGACAGAGTCGTCCAGATCGGACAAATCTTCATCGGGGGCAATGCGTTCCAAGATATTGATAATGACTTGACGTATTTCCGGGGGAGTCATTCCGGGAGTTCTCCTCAACCTGTGTGAAAAATAATTGGCCGAAAACCTGGGATTTGATCTGTCTCAGAAGTCTGAGAGATCAGCATCCGGCTTCGGGATGAGTATGATCGTTGAAATGAGCCTGAAAAGTGAGCTCGTTTCTGCAATGGATTCACTGGATTCGTATTGGACAACGAAGCGGCCATGAATGCAAAGGACTTTAGAACGAATCAATAAGAAGCCCAGACAAAACTGTCGAAATCATTTTGAATCAATCGATTTTGGATCAACTGGTCTCTTTACGTTTAAATCGGTGTTTATTCGTAAACGCCACCCTGTTCCGCTGGGAATTTCTTGACGATGAGGACCGAATTGATCCCGAGCATCCCAAAGGAATTGTTCAGGATATATTCGACTTTCTCCATGTGTCGAGGGCGATTTGCGACGACCTGGTGCAATTCACAGCGAGGATCCTGCTCGTCCAGATTGATTGTCGGATGGGCGATGCGATCTCCAAAGGATGGGATATTTCCGAGTAATTCCAGAGCGCCCGCTGCCCCCATCGCGTGACCGATGTAGCTTTTTGTATTGTTGATCGCGACGGTAGTTCGGTCGCCAAACGCAGCTTTCAAAGCTTTCGATTCTTCAATATCGCCCTGCTCAGTCGCAGTTGCGTGGCTGGAAACGATATCGATATCGTCGGCAGTGAGGCCTGCTTTGTTGAGAGCCAGTTGAATACATTCAGCTTGTCGAGTTGCCGAGGGGAGTACGAAATCGCTGGCGTCAGAGTTCATGGCGTATCCGACGATTTCCCCATAGATCTTTGCTCCTCGCTCACGGGCATCGGTGAGGCGTTCAAGGGTGCAGATTCCTCCACCTTCAGCGACGATGATCCCGTTGCGTTTCGTGTCAAAAGGTCGGCAGGCTTTGGCTGGGTCTTCGTGCCATGCTAAGGCTCCCTGGCTGGCAAAACTGGCGAAAATCCCAAATGTGTGGATACTTTCCGAGACTCCACCCGCAATCGCCATGTCGACTTCTTTCAGTCGCAGCATCTGCAAACCCTGAATAAATCCAGCATTTCCAGCAGCACAGGCTGCCCCCACTGTCAGGTGAGGCCCTGTGATTTTCATGTTCAGCGTGACTTCGCCGGCTGGGTTGTTGGCCACCGTGCGGGGATTGTGATGGTGGGACCAGACTTTGGTATCATAGTCAAACTGGGAGATCTCGAAGATTTCGTTCTCGGTCTCAACGTTCCCGTGTTCGGTGATCCCCAGGTAAACACCGACCCTGTCTCGACGAGTGTTTTCCCAATCGATACCTGAATCGATGACTGCTTCGTTCGCACAGTAAATCGAGACCGACCCCGCGCGGGTGCCTCGACGACGTTCTTTCCGTCTCTGGTATTTGAATTCGTCGAAATGACAGATTCCAGCTAGCACCGGTTGCTTGATGTAGCGAGTTTCAAATGGTTGAACTCCCGAAGTTCCCGCGAGTAACGCGGCTCGGTATTCAGTCAGAGAATCCCCATTCGGGGCAGCAAGACCGACCCCGGTAATGACAATTCTTTCGTCGTCAGGCAATTGTTCCGGCATTATGATTACGAGCAAGCCCCGCTCCAGAAGCGGGACGCCCAACACTCCAAACAGGGTTTCTAAAGTGAAGAGACAGATTCTAAGAAGATTCACCGAAAATCCCAACCACATTGCCCGAGTTCACATTTCAGGGAATGCATTCAAGCGAAACGCCCACGGGAGGTGATTGGCGAAAGATTTCAGGCGAAGAGGTGCGTTTTGTCCGAAATAACGCCAAAAGCCCGAGCACGGACGTGTCCGGGTCGGGCTTTGGTGAATCACTCTTCAGAAAAGATGAGTTTTTCGGTCAGGCAATTAATTTGTTCGCAGTGGAGATTCTCCGCCTACGGTTTGTCTGAGAGTCGGTTTGGAGGTGCGTCGGTCCATCATTGGGAGTTGGTCAGGATTCGCTTTGATGTCCTGCATTTTCTCGTATCCCCGGAGTGAAATCGACCAAGGCCCTCTTAGCTTATCAGCAAGTGTGAATGGCTTTGGAGTATAGAATCGGTACACGGTTTCTTGATTTCCCGAAGGGTCCCACAGTTTCACAGCATTTGGAAGAAAAGTGTTCGGATCGAGCAGAATTTCGGCTCGTTGGAACTCTCGTCGAAGATTTGGGACAAGCGGATAAGCGATGATGTGAATCTGTCGCTCTGGATCGTGCATTTCGCCAAAGGCCATTTTGTAGCGTTTGGTGACTGAGTCCGCTTTCATTCCGAAGAGAAACGGCATCGGTCCATCGGTAATGCGTTGTCCCTGATATTGTGGTGGGATTTCCATTTTGCTGTATTGCTTCGGGGCGACATCCACTTCCAGAATATCTTTCCCGTTACAGATCCAGACTTTGTGTGCGTCTGCTTCGACGGAATAAACTTTTCCGTCGGGAGCTTTATGTGTCAGCGGTTGTCCGGGAGATGCTGCGAGGGCTTTGACAATATCCGGATCGGGATTGAAGTCCATGCGTGCTTTATCAGGAGAGCCGAACCAGTACTCACCAACAGCCCGTTTTTCGACACCAAATGTGCTGTCGTAGACGTATCGACGGAACACTCCCTGGAGCGTGTCGATCCCTGCGGTTTTTTGTTCCCACTCCTGAAGTACCAACAACATTTGCGGAGAGGGCCGTTCCGGTTTGATTTCCATCTGAACCGGTGCTCTTGCCGCATTTTGGATTAGAGGGGTGGCACCAGCAGGTTGTTGAGTATTGGGTTGCGTTTGCGGAAACTGACCAAAAGCCAGGTTCGATGTGACAGCGATCCCAAATGCCAAACAGAGGGGGGCCTGGCAAATTGATTTCAGACTGAAGGGCATGAGTATCGGATCCTTCCCGGTCAATCAGACAGCCAATGAATTGGTCGTTGATGTCCGTTATTGTCTTGATAATGCGTTCGATTCCATTGAACGCCACCGTGGTGGGGCTTGCTCTTTTCACGAATGTGAGCAGAAACAAGAGGTGGGTGCAGAGTCTATCGGTCCAAGGCAATCACTGAAAGGTCATTTTTGTTGAGAGGAAATTGCCAAAAGTGACTGGCCGGTAACAGTTTATGAAAATCGGCCCCTTGGAGAGACTCTCCGAGAGGCCGAAATCATTCGAATCAAGTCGATAGCGGAACTTCCGCGTTTACTCGCTTTGCCTGGGTTACCAGTTTTTGGGGTTCATGAACCACCACCAGCGATCTGTTCGAGAATCGAAGGTCAGGTTCCAGCTGCCGTCGTCCCATTCCAAAGTCGAACTTCTCCAACCCATTGGAACTTGCGGGTAGGGGTAGTACGGGCCGATGTAGGGGAATGCACTCGCATCGTACTGACTTGGGTAAGTCACAGCTGCGTAGTTGTCATACTGAGCGTACGAAGGCCATGCGTGTTCAGGAACATTCGGTTGGTTGTAAACCTGGTGACCAACTTGTGCGTTCTGTCCGCCTGGAGTTGGGTAACCCTGAACTGGTGGGCGACCAGGCATGCCGGGAGCATAACCAGGACCCGGTGGCATTCCTTGAGGAGCGACACCTTGAGTTTGTTGAATCGGTCCACGTGGTCCGAACTGAGGTCCACCCTGTGGTCCGAACTGGGGTTGCCCCTGTGGACCGAATTGTGGTTGACCTTGCGGTCCAGCTTGTGCGAATTGTGGAGCTGGGCGGCCTTTCACTTTCAACTGGTTGATCACTTGACCGACACCAGCAACTGATGAACAGGCTTGCTGAGCCAGGGCGACTTGACCCGGGTCTTCAACATTGCCGATCAGGCTCGCTGCTCCGTTTTTGTAGCGAACTTCAATGTCGTAGCCGCTCAATCCTGCGGAAGTCAAAGCTTCTGCGATGTTTTGAGCAACTTCCTGATTGCTTCGAGCCTGTTTTTGGTCAAAAGCAACAGGTTGCACGCGGCGATTCATTCCACCCTGCTGTTGAGCAGCAGCTTGTTGAATCGGAGAATCCGCAGTTGGTCTCGAGCTCTCCATCAGTTGAAGATTGTTCTCGACGGTTTCAACACCCGGAACACGGCTGGCAAGCCGAGTTACGATTGCTCGTTGAGGCTCATCTTTGATCTGACCACCGATCGTGGCCACACCTGCTTTGAACTCAATTGAGATGTCTTGGTGAACCAATTTGGCGCGGTTGAGTGCCTGGGCAATCTCCTCTGCAACCTTTTGGTTTTGATTGGTCGGTGCCGCTTTTTGAGCCGCAGGGGAGGTTTGTTGTTGCCCCTCTCCGGGTTTCAAAAAATCTAGTGGGCCGGCCACTGAGATACTTGGAACTGCTGCCAGCAATCCCAGGCTCAGTGCCCATTTCCGTGGCAGAAGCATGGACTCACTCCTTTAAGTCTTGAGTGCTCCGCTGCCGTTTCCGTTGGAATCGGCTCTTCCGGTCGCCCGGAGCGGACTCGATCGAATGATAGTTAATTCAGTCATCGGCCTGATGAGATCGATGAGTTCAGTTATTCTGGTTATTTCGGTTAAAATGATTCTGCCAGCCAGAAAAACTGTGAATTTCACCAAAAACCCTCAAGATTTTTTCCAGGAGAGAAGTCGAGCTCGACTTTGCAACAGCAGATTATTCGTATCGAACTGTCGAAGTTCAAATGTGAAGCTGTGCTATTTAGAGCATCTTTCGAATTGGTTTGCAGGTTCTGCCTCGTGGCGAACAGTATTTTTACTAGAGAAATGCGTTCTTCACGGGCACATGGCAGAGCAAACTGCTCTAGAACCAGTCCGAAAAGCTCTGGAATCGTCGCTTTTCTCAACGTTTGAGAGAGCAATTTCAAGTTTCAGGCCCAGCTCTATGTAACGCAGCGTCAGTCAAGTTGAGGCCATCCAGCAGCCGCAGAGCAAAGACCGAACTTGTGAAAGAAGCTTGGTCAGCACGGCGCTTGAAGTCTTCAGCTGGACGAGCCTACTTTCTCACGAAGTCGATCGCTTCCCGGACCAGATGTGCCATCTTCGGGTGTGATGGTTCCATAGCTGGGGTGACTCCGTATTCTTGAATCCGCGCCGTCGCGGTCGGGCCGATACTGGCGTTGACGCATTCACCACAGGCCGCCAGCCACTCTTCTTTGAGGTTCATCTCCTCAGCCACCTGAGTTGCATGCACAAACTGTTGAGCAGTCGTCCAGAGAATCAGGTCGAACTCTCCATCAATGATTCCTCGAATCGCCGACTGGAGCGGTCCGATGTCATCGGGGAGTTCCCAGCGATATATCGAAACAGGCAGCGTCTTCGCCCCTTTCGCCTGCAACCAGTCATACAACTCTTTCGAGGGGGCGCCGTACTCTTGGATGGCGACAAGCTTGTTGGAAAAGTCGAATGCAAGTTTTTCGAACTCGCTGACGAGGTCTTCCCATGTGTTCGGCTCAGGAGCTTTTAACTCCGGTTTGATTTTCTTCTTCGCAAGGGCGGTCGCCGGCTTCGGTCCACGAGCTGCCACAAACGTTTGACGAATTCTCTCAGCGAGTTCCTCTTCCGTGAGTCGGTCTTTCAGTGCTTCAAAGAGCGAGTCGGTTCCGACGCCTGTGAGAAAAATGGTGACGTCAATTTCGCCCGCCAGCAGCTTGTCAGCGAATTCATGGACAGATGGCTGTTCGTTGAGTGACACCTCTTTCATTGATGGAGCGACGGTGGGGATGCCACCGAATTTCTCAATCAACTTCGTCATTTCGATCTGACGTCGAGACTCAAAGGAACAAACGCGAACTGGATTCGTTGACATGATGAAATTCTGAATGTGATGTTAGTAGCCCCTTCTGAATCACTGGTGGCTCACTGGGGGGGCTAAGCGGTCATGTTCCAGGCTCGACAACGAGTTTCGCTGCGGCACGGATACATGGTTGAACAGTTTACCGGGCGAAATTGAATTGTCATACTCAGAGCAACATTAAAAACGGGACGCAACAAAGGGGCATTGCTATGAAAACAGCTGCGAAGAGTGACAAACATCAGGGAAACTCCCGATCGAGCAGAAGGGGCTCAGCGTCCTGGGGAATTGTGGTGTGCTTCAGCGTACTCTCGCTGGTCTTGGGCCTGCTGGTGGGAGTCTTTGTGCTGAACTCTGGGGATAAGCCAGAGCAACTTCTGGATAATTCTCTTCCTGACTCACCCGGCGTAGAGGCAGTTCCTGAAGCGTCGACAACGTCGTCAGAACAAACCGGCACAAAGACGTCGGAGTCGACAGAGAAGCCGACAGAGAAGTCGACAGTTGAAGAAAAGCTGAAGACCACCATTCAGGCAGCCATCGAGACTATCGATAAGAAATCAGCTCAAATGTTTGTTCACAGCTACCTGCCGGATCAATTGCAGAGCAGGTATGAAGATGTCGTCAAACGTGAAGGAAGAAAAGTTGTTGATCAGGTACTGACCGAGAAAATCTTTAATGAATACCGAATACATCTTCAGTCTGCATTGAACGGATCGGTCGAACTCAACCCTTCTCAAACGGTGGCGATTGTCACCTATAAGTTGAAAGAATTGCCTGACTCTGGAATGAATCTGAAGAAGTTTGCTCTGAGCGGATCCGAAGTCGTAGAAGGAGTCGCATACGAGGGACTTGGAGATGATTTGTCGAAGATGCTCGAACAGGCTGCCGCTCTGCTTGAAGAGGGCAAGCTTCAGGAGTTCGTAGAAAACGTCTATCCAATTTCTGAAGTTGAGTTGCTATCTGTTGATCAAACGCAGAGCAGGCTGCTGACACGAATCGGTCAACCGGCGATGAAGGCAGCCATGATTCGGGATTTGAAAGAGTCCGCAGAGGCGAAAGCAGATGTTCAAGGGGCCACTGCAGTGATCACGCTTCCTTCTTTGGTGCAGGGTGACCAATCCAGAATTTTCAAGTTTGATTTAGTGGAGGGAAACTGGAGGTTTATCGACCTGGCAGCGAAAGAGAGAGCAACGATGAATGACCTCGCCGTGAAACTGCCTGCCAGTATGAAGAAAGGGAACAGCGGTCAGACGATTGTCTTTGCGCGAAACAACGTTGAAAGCGAATGGCGTATTCAGTCACTTCCCGACACTCTCCCTGAGTGGTAAGCGAAGCAATCTTCTTTCTAATAACTCAAACATTCAGGGCAAATCAAATGATCAATAGAAAATATCAAGCGTTCACTCGTGTGGAAACAATCATTGTTCTCGGAGTTGTCTTCCTGCTCCTCGCCACTGCCTTGCCAGCTGTCCAGCGAGCGCGTGAAGATTCTCGATCCGTCAAATGCAAGAACAACCTCAAGTTGATAGGGCTTGCCATTCACAATTACCACGATGTGTATCAAATGTTCCCGCCGGGATGGATCAGTAAACGAATGGAAGGGGAAGGGCATCCTTCGACCGGTTGGCAGTCCATGATTCTCCCGTTTATCGACGAAGCGCCGTTGTACAATCGTCTCGATTTGACGGAACCTGTCTATTCAACTCGCGATCAAACGCTCCTGAAAAAACCAATTGAGTACTACCGTTGCCCAATGGATTCGACTCCGAGTGAAAATCCCATTCGCGGAGAGTGGGGCACATCCAATTACGTCGGGAATTATGGCGCAATTCCAATTCCTCGTTGGTCTGCAAGTCAGACGAACACAGCCTTCTGGCCCGGAAACTCCACAGCTGTCCTTTCAATAGAGAACGAAAAGCTGTATGGCATGTTCCGACTGAACCGTGGAACGCGAATTCGAGAGATCCTAGATGGAACTTCGAATACGTTGATGGTTGGAGAGAAAGACATCCAGGGTGGTGCTGCGATTTGGCCTGGACCGCGTTCGAATTATCACGAAAGCGACATTGTCAGCGATGCCAGTTTTGCTACTCCACTCAACAAAAGTCAGTACGGTTTTTCCAGCCGCCACGACGGGTTTGTTCAGTTCACATTGTGCGATGGAGCAGTGCGGGCAATCTCGCTGGATATCGACAGTCGGGAGTTTGAAACCCCCGGAGAAATGGGGACTCTGCAAAAGCTGGCAGCAAAGGATGATGGACAAAGGATTGAGTCATTCTGAAATCGTCGCATTCAGCAATGCATAGGAACGCAAACTTGCGGAGGCAACAGGCCACTGCGATAGAAAGAATAGAATGAAAATCTGTCACGCCAGTTTAATTCTCTTTCTGATGTGCTTCGCCAATACAGGCGTTTCTCAGGAGGCAGTTCAGTTCCCCGGTCAAGCTGGGGACTGGCACGGTTTTGCGAAGTACCAGGTTGATGTTGAGGGAAAAACGGCGACGGTGGTCGTGCCAAAGAAAGTCGCTCCGGGGCGACCGTGGGTTTGGCATGGAGAGTTCTTCGGGCATAAACCGGCTCCGGATATTGAACTGCTCAATCGTGGATTTCATCTCGTCTATCTGTCGATCCCAAACATGTTGGGGTCTCCGTCTGCGGTGAAGCATTGGGACAAGTGCTACGAAGTGATGACCGGCAAGTATCAGCTTGCTCCCAAAGTCGCTTTGGTCGGCCTGAGCCGGGGTGGGTTGTACTGCTACAACTGGGCCATTGCCAATCCAACAAAGGTTGCCTGTATTTACGGTGATGCCCCGGTCTGTGATTTCAAAAGTTGGCCGGGAGGCAATGGAACCGGAAAAGGAAGTGAGCAAAATTGGAAGCTGGTTCTGGAGTTATGGAACTTCAAGGATGAAGAAGAAGCACTCGCATACAAAGGAAACCCGGTTGATCAGCTCAGCCCGCTCGCGCTAGCGGGGGTTCCGCTGCTGCACGTTTTTGGGGATGCCGATGATGTTGTTCCGTGGGAAGAAAACAGTGGGTTGATTGCAGACAGGTATCGAAAACTGGGCGGTTCAATCCAGATGATCCGCAAGAAAGGGGTGAACCATCACCCGCATGGATTGGAAGATTCCACACCGATTGTGGAGTTCATTGAAAAGCACGCAGCCCCGCCCAAAGGGCAAGCCATCTTTCGAGAGAATGGTCTCGAAACGTATCAACTGGAGTCGGAACATCAATCAGCTCCAACGAATCTGTATGTCTTGAAACCGTTGGGGGCTCAAAAAGAGAAGCCACTGAGAATCGTTTTTCTTCTCCCGGTTGAAGCGGGCGAAGGGAGTCAATGGGGAAGCCCGCTTGCCGAAGTTTACCAGCAGGGGCTACACGAAAAGCATCAGATCATTTTCGTAACAGCCACGTTCAGCGATCTCCCCTGGTATGCCGATCACCCCGACAACCCAAAGCTTCAACAGGAACAGTACATTCTCGGATCGGTTTTGCCCTTCATTCGCTGGAATGTTCCAGAAGGTCGCCATGACCGAGATGGCCGATTGTTGATCGGTTTTAGCAAATCGGGCTGGGGAGCATGGAGCTTGCTGTTGCGTCACCCGGATAAGTTCGCCAAGGCCGCCGCTTGGGATGCTCCGCTGATGATGAAGGCTCCCGGAAAGTACGGCTCGATGCCGATTTTCGGAAGCGAAGAAAACTTCGAAGAGTATCACTTGTCAGCAATACTGAAGCAGGCGAGCGAATCTAACGTGGCTGACAACCGGCTGATCCATGCTGGATACGGCAATTTCCGCGAGCATCACGAAGAGATGGACTCATTGCTTAAGAGTCTGGAGATCCCGGCAATTTACATCGATGGCCCACAGAGAAAACATCACTGGCAAAGTGGGTGGTTTCCGGAATTGCTGGAAGAACTTCTGAAGTGAGTTCGCCATGCTTACGCCGGACACTTCAAGTGTCCGGCTATTCGGTGATCAACTATCTTGGTGTTGATGCATCTCTTCCGGCGATGGCAGCGTCAGGAGCGAGGATGAAGATTTCCACCCGGCGATTCTGTTGACGAGCACCATCGTTGGTGTTGGGAAGTTTCGGCTGGAATTTGCTGTAGCCAGCAAGCCCCATCCTTGGTTCTGCCAGTCCTGTTTTCGAAAGTGATTTCACAACAGCTGTTGCACGGTGAGCAGACAGATCCCAGTTGGTTTCATGTCGAGCCTTCGTCGCAGATTTCACGACCGGCTGATCGTCAGTATGACCAACAACGAGAATGTTAAACTGCTGGGCGTCGCCGGAGTTCATGATTTGAGCGAACTCCTTGAGGATGCGGTGTCCACCCGGTTGGATCTGGTCGCTGCCTGTTGCAAAGAGCAAATCGCCGTTGAACTTGCTGACACCAGTCGCAGGATCGAATTCAAATTCAGGATACCGGCGTGCCAAATCTTCGAAGCGTCTGTTTGCTGATCCGCTCAGTGGATTGTTCGGAGCAGGCAGCGTCGTGAGCAAGTGCTTCACTTGATCATTCAGCTTAGTCCGTTCCTGAGCGAGATTTTGCAATCGCTGGTTGGCGACAGCCAGACTTTGCTCAGCCTGCTGTTTCTCCAAGGCCAGTTGATTCGCCATCTCCTGGGTTTGCGCAAGCTCACCGGAAAGTCTTTGGCGTGCATGATACATCTCATAAGTCCGCAGCTGAGCCTGACGCATTTGCCAGGCTGGTGCGTAACTATGGCAGCCAACCAGACTGAAGAGGCTGCATGCAAGGATGATGTTTCGAATGTCTTTTGACATCGAAGAATTCCTGGTTTGGAAGGAGGAAGGTTTGATTTGCCGACCCAGCTCAAAATCGTTTTGAGTGGAGCAAATCAAAATGACGGAAAGGGAATCAGTGGGGATATCGTGACAGGCGAATGCTGCCGTAGGGGAATTAGTTTTATGTCGAAAATCTTTTAAAGAGAACCCCTTTCCACTCAAGATTTGCAGAGGATTCGTCCCTGCTCCCAGAAACTCCTGCTTCAGTTCACTTCTTTCAGAGCACATAAGTTGAATGAAGACAATGGTTTGCCGTGTCCTTCAACGCATTAGAGTGACGACGATTCCTCTGGCCTGTAACACTTTCAACGTCCGGCAGCTTCAGCCGAAACTGCGCAAAAACTGCCGATCTCAGTGGTTGCGTGAGCGTTTATTGATGCGTCCAGGTGCGTTCAGATGAGTTACGACTCTGTCAGTCGGCTGAATCGTCCCTGTTCGAGAAAATGCAGCGACTGTTCGAACACCGCTTTGCGAAAAATGACGATCCCATGTGGGCCGGGCATGGTGGTGAAGTCTGTTTCACTTGAGATGTGCGTGCATTTCACATCGATGAGATAATCCGGAGCCGAAGCAATGACGCCTGTCTCGACGGGCATCTGCTGAGACATTCGGTTCACGAAGCTGTCTGGAGAATCGGCAAGTTCTTCGACAACGGGTAGAAAACGTCTGCAAACTTTCCCCATTCGACTGGCGACATGCGAGCCCTGATTCGGCGGCGTGAGCAGGACGACACGCCGCAATTTGGGGAATTTTCGCTGCTGAACCAAATACCGCGTCAGGATCGCTCCCAGGCTGTGACCGACAATCGACAGTTCGCAGTCATCTGGCAACGCATCGTGAAATTGTTGGCAGCGAAGAATCGTTTTCTCTGCGATTTGGTCGATCGATTGAAAGAAGCTGCGATATCCAAAATTCAAAGTGAGATACCCTTTATTGCGAAACCGCCTCTGCAGGACCCACATCGCAGCGCTGGGATTTAAGAGACCGTGCAAAAGTATCACAGCCTTCGCTGGGCGACCGGTGGGATCAACTTGCTCTGTGGTCATCTCGAATCTGCCTCGGTAGAAGTAACATCAACCAGAGACTGTAGGCATCGCATCAAGAAGTTCCATTGTCCCTCATCCAGAGCATCTTTCGAGCTGGTGTACAGATTCTGCCTCGTGGCGAGAAGCAATTTTATTGATGAAACGTGTTCTTCACGGGCACACGGTAGAACAAACTGCTCTATGTTCCGCCGAGCCGGTTGAACCGGCCCGGCGGAACGATATTGCAGAATTGAACCTGAAACCTGAATTTGCTCTCTGATTCGCTGAGAGCAGAGACGATTTCGCTAGTTTCCGGGCTGGCTCTATTTTGCGCGGGGGTTCTTCTTGTAGTACAGGCGACCATCTTCGGCTCCGACGAGGAGGTCGGGGATGCCGTTTTTGTCCCAGTCGACGGTGGTGGGGGATGTGGTATGTCCCGCGAGGCGGCGGGAATCCATTTTGCCCATGTCCTTGAACCAGACAGTCCCATCTTCGTCGGTGCGGACGTTCTTAAGGAAGTTGACATTCTCGCTGTTGACGAGCAGGTCTTTGCGGCCGTCTCCGTCCCAGTCGACAAAGTGCAGTTTCCGGCGTCCACTTCCTCCGGCGTGACTGGCATTCAGTCGCAGCAGTCCATCTTTCTTTTCACCAACAGCACGATGACGCGCATCGAATTCACAATTTCCTTCCATCTTGAAAATCCGTTCCGGGGCTTTCAGGAACAGTTCATCCCCTTTTTTTGCTCGTTCGTAAAAGGCGAGATATCCTTCGTGATCGAGCATGACTAAATCGGTCAGACCATCGTCATTCCAGTCGACTGCAGTGGGAGTCGTTCGCCATTGTGTAGCGATCTGTCCATTCTTGGGTGTCCACCAGGTCCATTGAGGTTTTGGTGCGTCACCGTTCCACTGAGCTTTCACATCATGAGTGAAGAACGTGTGGTGATCGCCTTGTAGATGGACTCTGACTTTTCCCCAGATTCCATTTCCGATGATGTCCAGACGTTGATCATTGTTCCAGTCAGCGATACTAATCGTCGAGTAGCCCCATTTCGCTTCGCATGGTCCTTGAATCGACCCTTTCGGTCCAGCTTGATATCTCAAGTCCTCAGTGATCGGGGTTCCGCCACTTTGAAACTTCGCTTCCTGGATCAGTTTGATCGGAGCAAACTTTGGCGTCTCTCCTCCGCCCAGATTTTCAAAGTAGCCGATATGTCCGGCTGTGTTTCCGCAAATAATGTCTTCATCGCCATCGCCGTCCCAGTCAAACCCGACAGGCGTGATCAGGGCTCCGAACTTGACGTCGTGTGCGATTTGCTGGAAGTATTGAGGGCGACCAAAAAATGGTGTGAGAAGAGTTCTTCGTAAGTGGTCTTTTCGCTCTTCGGATGGAAGTTTCTCGAAATCAGAGAACCGCTCGATGAATGCAACACGACCATCTTCATCACCAGAGATGAGGTCGATGTCTCCATCGCCATCCCAGTCGACAGCGACGGGTGTAATCATTTGCAAGTCCATGTGGATACGATGCTGGGTCTCAATCTTCTTCGCATCTTTTTGTTTTGCACCCAGGACCACACCCTCACTCAGCTCAGGTTTTTCGCGTGTGCCGGTATTCTCGAACCATGTAAATCCATCCATGAATTCTCCACAGATCAAGTCGAGGTCTCCGTCGCCATCGAAGTCTGCAAAGTTCGGGCTGGGCATGCCGTAAACATCGACAGGTTTGCCACCTGCCTGAATCTGAACAGGCTTGGCCCATTTGGGTTTTGGACCGAGTGATTCCGGCCATGATTCTTTCTCGGGAACGGACTTCCAGACTGGAGTCTCAGAGGATGATGTCGCGAGGTTTTCTACGAGGTAGACATATCCATGCAGCGGACCGTTCTTCCAGCCACCTTCTTCATCCCAGGCATCGTCCCAGCCGTAATCGTCCCAAACTCCGATTCCGACAATCAGGTCCAGATCACCATCGTTTTCCCAGTCGACGAGTTTCCATTGATTGGCACGTGTCCTTTTGAACTCTAAGTCGAGCTTACTCGGGACACCCAGGTTGACTGATTTTGAATATTGATTCTTCGGGAAGTCGAGATAGATCCGTCCCGGTGAAGAAACGATGGGTGTGTCATTGAAGTAGCTGATCTGGACATTCGACATTTTATCAGCGATGCGGACTGCCGGTTTGAAGATCGGCGTGCTGTTCGCCGGCCCGGTTCCGGTCCCCGGATTTTCGAAGAAGTAAGTACCGGAATAAGGGTAATCGGGACAACTGACGACGAGATCGAGGTCGCCATCGCCATCGTAGTCCATCGGCAACGGCCAGGCCCACAGGCCGACTCCTAGATCGACGATCAGGTCGGGGTTGTTGTACTGAATCGGTTCCAACTGATCTTCACCTGAAACGGCTGCGGGGACAATAAGCAGGAGAATCAGGAGTAACGAAGTGCGTATGAAAGTCATCATGTCTCACTCGGTCGTGTTCTGAGGAAGAGTTCTCGAAAGATGCTACAGAGCCATGACTGTAGCGAATTCTATAACAGAAGTTAAAGAACGAGCGACGAAGAACTTTTTGTGGGGCATCCGAGAAATGCCGGGGCTGTGTTCGCTTGGAGAGCCTGCTTCCCTCAGGAAGAGGGCCATTTGGGGGCCAAGGTTGTCGAAAGCACACCAGTTTCTTGTTGATATCGATTTGCTTTCAACGTGCTGGCAATCTTTCGGTTTCTCTCGGCGCTCTCTAAACTCCTGTGGCACTCTGCAAGTCTGTTCGGATCAATGAGGAAGAATATCTCTTGGCGGAATTCCTTGAGCTCAATGGCGTCGAAGTTGTCGATACGTTTGCCGAAGCGTTTCCGATGAAGGGGACGCGCGCCATTATCACAGCTGTGTCGCCACGTTGGGCGGGGATCGCAGCTGCGGAGATGTCGGGATATGCGACAAGCGTCATTGCGTGTGATGCGGAAGTTGCTGTGGAGCGGCAGCTCAGCCCGGACGAAACTCCGGACGGACGTCCAGGTGTTTCGGTGCTCGCTTTTGGGTTCGACCGGGATTCGCTTGCGAGTGCGGTTCAAGGTCGCATCGGCCAGTGTGTGCTCACCACACCTACAACCGCATGCTATAACGGAATTCAGGATTGTCCCAAAGAGAAACAAATTCAAGTCGGTGGTGCGATTCGCTTCTTTGGTGATGGTTTTCAATTTTCAAAGCAGCTCGGTTCACAGCGATTTTGGCGCATCCCAACCATGGATGGCGAGTTTCTTTGTGAAGACCGCTTCGGAACCGTCACTGGAGTTGGCGGCGGAAACCTGATTTTATGCGGAGACTCACAAGCGAACACCTTGCACGCAACGGAAGTTGCGGTTGAAGCAATCAGCAAGTGCCCGGATTCCATTCTCCCTTTTCCCGGTGGAATCGTCAGGTCGGGGAGTAAGGTCGGTTCGCAGTACAAGAAGTTGAGGGCAAGCACGAACGAAGCATATTGTCCTACTCTTCGTCCACTTGCGGAAAGTGAACTCCCTGACGGCTGTAATGCCGTTTACGAAATCGTTATTGATGGCCTTTCCCCCGAGGCGGTTCAAAACGCGATGCGGGCGGGGTTACATTCTGCGTCGTCCTGTGAGGGCGTGTTGAGGATCACCGCCGGCAACTACGGCGGGAAACTCGGAAAGCATCATTTTTACCTTCGTGACTTATTGTAATGAGCATGTCTACTCTCGATTCGGAATCGACCTCAAACCAGCCATCGCGAATGATTGGCTGGTTTGCATTCTTTTTGCTATTCAGCTTTGTTGTGCTGATCACTGCGAAACTGCTCGGCTCAGGGGCACTCAAAAGTGCTAACGACCGCTCTCGCTGGTGTGCTGTCTATTCTCTTGTGGAAGAGAACACGTATCAGATTGACAAAATTCAGGCCCAGCCGGGATGGGGAACCATCGATATCGTGCGGCACAACGACCACTTCTATTCCACGAAGCCTCCGCTGCTTCCGAGGTTGGTCGCGGAAATTTATCGTGCCGTGAAAGCGGTCACCGGGATGAACTTGCTCGACAATACCGAAGCTGTCGCTCGCATTATCCTGTTCATCATCAACATCATTCCAATGACCATTGCGATGTGGCTGATGTTCAAGTTGATACGCACCTATTGCGACAATCTCTTCTGGCAACTTTTCTTGATGACAGCCACCTGTTGGGGAACGCTGCTGGTTCCATTCCTGGCTGTCTTTAATAACCACACCATCGGAACGACGTTCATTATCTATTCGTTGTATTTAGCGATAACGATTGTTGCTCAGGAGAAAGAGAGTTGGTGGCGGTTTGGTTTGTGCGGTTTGTTTGCAGCTTTTGGTGTTTGTAATGAGCTCCCCGCAGCTGCGTACGGCTTGGGGCTGTTCTTTATTTTGTTGAAGAACAATCCGAAGAAAACGCTGCTCTGCTTTGTGCCACTGGCACTGGTTCCGATCGGTGGATTTTTCCTGACGAATTACCATGCGACCGGCGGGTGGAAACCGTTCTACATGTTCTATGGGACTGAGAAGTATCTATTTGTCTTCGAAGGAAAGCCTAGTTACTGGCTTGACCCTCAAGGCATTGATCAGGGGAAGGACTCTTTCCCTGTCTACTTGATGCACTGCCTCGTTGGGCACCACGGTATCTTTTCACTTTCGCCGATCTATTTGCTCACCCTCGGAAGTTGGTTGACCTGCTTCCTGTGGTGGAAGTCGAAACTGCGTCCGTTTCACCTATTAGGACTGGCGCTCACGTTTATTGTCATCGCGTTTTATATGACGAAGACCGACAACTACAACTACGGCGGGGTGAGCGTTGCCTTGCGGTGGACGCTGTGGCTGACCCCGTTTTGGCTATTGGCGATGATTCCGTTCCTGAACCGGTGCGGAGAGAGCTGGTTTTTGAAAGTTCCGGCGTTAGTGTTCTTGGCGGTCTCTCTCTCTTCTGCCTGGTATCCAGCGAACAGCCCTTGGACTCAACCCTGGTTATACAACGTGATGGAAGCCCGGGGGTGGATTGACTACTCCGTCCCCCGGCCAAAGTTTGATCGCAAAGTCTATTCCTGGATCGGTGAGATCCCGGAAGGAGAGAAACAGGATGACTATTGGGTTGAGCTTCAGACCGAAGCTTACAACGGAGAGACACTGATTATTCGGCTCCAGGATTCAGGCCCGGCCGAAGGGGGCAATCGACTTATTACTGTGACCCGCAATGATGAGGAGAAAGAGTATCTGTTCTCTCGCAAATCTCTAGAAGCTGGGTTGCCGCCCGTCACGTTTATTCACAATCGCGATGGCTCGCAAATCTCAGAAGATGATCAAACATTCTTCCGAGGAGTCCCGAAGCGACGACCATATGCCAGCTCCAGAATTCGTCATGTCAAAACGAAAGTGCGGACAGATGCGTTCAAGTCGCATGTTGGATACACACATACCGATGTCGCGAACAGTGCAGGCGTGATCCACCGCTATCAACGCGATGTCTGGTTCAGCGACGAGGTCCCATTTGGTGTCTTTCAATTTGAAGATCGTGTCCTCGATCCTGATGGGAAAAATGTCATCAGCCGACACGTCTGGGGAATCCGGGCTGCGGGGAAATTTCTACCTCGGAAATAGGTACAGTGAGTCAAGTGTAAAATGAGCTCCTCATTCAGCAGCACTGCAGGTGCTGAGGATGCTCTATTCTGCAGCTGATTTAGAAAAAAAAGCCCCGTACATTGATTCAATGTACGGGGCTGGTTTGACTGGGGTGAACTGTCTCATGGAGATGAGTGATTCATCACATGAAAACCACTCTTCATGGACACAAGAAACACTAACGTGTTCTTGCTTATTGGTTGATGATCACAGTTCCGCCACTTGTGTTGTTAATGACAGGGGTATTCATGCCATTGTCGAAGATCATATTGTTCAACACATCCAACTCATTGATCTCTGCATTATCGGAAGCGTTAATCGTAATTGCGTTGGTCATGTTTCCAGAGATGCTGTTGAAGGTGAAAGTACTGTCACGAACAATTGCATCACCACTGACGTTCAGACTGATTCCGTCGACAAGCGTATCTCCCGCGATGGTATCAGAAGAGTAGTTGATCTGTGTGATGGTCACAGTCGACTCGTCGAGTCCGCTGACCATTTCCTGGAAGGTCCAGAAAGTCTTATCGTTAATTGGATCAACAACAGTTGCACTGTAGTCGCCCCAGC
This sequence comes from Thalassoglobus sp., assembly GCF_048270125.1. NCBI lineage: Bacteria > Pseudomonadati > Planctomycetota > Planctomycetia > Planctomycetales > Planctomycetaceae > Thalassoglobus > Thalassoglobus sp. The sequence continues at coordinate 50,119 of NZ_JBLWTN010000003.1, forward strand.
GATTTCTACCAGAGCCATCAAAGACTTCGTAAATATTCACTCCGTTCTGTAGGACCACAGGAGCGTTGAAGGTCATCTGGCCGTTCTGAGTCTCTCCAAAGACAGCTGCTGTGCTGGCAAATTGTCCCGGTCCGGTGAGCGTCATTCCGATCACAGCCTGCCCATCTTCATTGATTGCAATAGATGGGTAGATCATATCGAGACTTGGGTCTTCGAGCGTTCCAGATTGCAACACGGTTTGCGTTGCTTCATCAATTTGATACCAGCGAACGCCATCTGTTCCGCTGTCAGTGAGAGTTCCGTGAACACCCCAAATCGTTCCATTAACTTTGACTACATTCCCGGTAATACGTGAATTGTTGTAGTTGAGGGGAGCTGCATCAAACGGTTGGTTGCCCCCTTGTGGAGATTGGTAGTTGTCAACAAAGATCTCAGTTGTCCCTAGAAGCTGTGCATTGTTGGTTCCTGTATCAGACAATTCTGTCAGGTAAAGTCTGTTTCCAGCTCCTCCGTTTGTCGCGAGGAACGAAGCTTTTCCGTTTGAAGCTCCGAAGTCCACAACCGGCTGAAGAGTAAATCCGAAGTCGCTGGCGTCCAGGTTTTCAAAGCGTGTAATATTGGATGCATCGGGAACAGCGGCGATCAAGTCAGCTTTCGGGATCGAATAAATCGAAACATCTGCAAAGCCGCCAATGAAGTTGTTCGTTGTGATGTAGAGTCCGTCTGCATCGACTGCGAGTGTGTCGTAGTCGTTGAAGCGAATGTTTCCAAGGGTGTCACCCACAAAGCTGACAGACTGGAATCCGTCGGTAGGATCTTCGGTATTCGAAACTGCAACATAAATCGTGTTTGGGTTTCCACCATCAATCGCAGTCACAAACCATCGATTTGACGCCGGATCGTAAATGATACGTGGGTCAAATTGTGAATTCGGTGGAGCACCCGCGAGCGTCCAGAACTGGTCTGGAGTCAGGCTGAGCAAGAGTGCTCCTGTCGTTTTGTTGAACAGTGCGTATTCATTGTTTGTGACTTCAACAATATGATTGATTCCGACCGCACCCATTGTGTCTGGTGGAATGCGTTTTCCAGGTCCAGAAGCATCTCCGAAGATTTCCAGCCCCTTGGTGAAGCCTGCAATGCGACCGTCTCCATCGATGATGTTCTCATCCACATGAAGTTCAAAGTCTGCAGTTCCGGACAAGTCGATCTGAAGGTTCGTGTCTAGATTACTGACAAGGTCATTGTTGTTCAGGTTAATGACATTGGTGGTGTCAGAACTGTCTGAACTGATGTGCATTCCGTAGACATTGTTTGCTCCGAGAGTGTTCTCCGAGGCGGTGATGTTCCAGTCGCTGCCGTTGGTTAATTCGATGACCACTCCGTTTTCGTTGTTCAATGAAGTAACATTCAGAATATTTGCATCAACCACGTCGGAGTTGTCTGCGACGATATTCAGGCCGTTAAACCCTGCTCCATTGTCACTGAGATCCACGCCATCGATGTTCAGACCAGTCAGGTTTGTATCCAGAAGCTGAATGTTTACTCCGTGACCGGCGTTTCCGGTGAGAGCCGTTGTCCCATCTCCAAGGACTTCGATTCCTCCGGTGACAACGTCCTGCATCTGGATTCGTACTCCATCGCGTCCACTTCCAGTGACTTCACCAGAAGTCGAGATCACTGCAAAGCTAGCTCTGTTGATGTCTACGTGGATTCCATCCGTGCCCAAGACTTGGCCATTGTCCTGGAACACGTTCTCGCCTTCCCCGAGGAGGACGATTTCATCAATGTCTGTTCCAGAAACATCAACCCCACTCCCGTCGTTCATTGACGCAGTGACTGGTCCAATTCCACCAGATCCAAAGCTTGCAAAAAGTGAGCCGTTGTCATTCGCAGAGAATTCAAAACCGTGTAAGGAGTTCGAGTTCGAGTCGGTAGCGTCAACCAGAAGAACAACTTCGGTGTTCAAGTCTTCCGATGAAGCTTTGACTCCGCTGAACATTCCAGAGGTTCCGTTCGATGAGAAGTCTGAGTTGATCAGGTCGGCACCGACAAGGGCACCCCCTGTTCCAACGACATTCAATCCTTCTTCACCGTTCATGACCGAGGTCAGGTTGTCGGCTGTCAGGATTGCCGGAACTCCGGGACCTGAAGCATCAAACTGGACACCTTTTGTCCCGTTCCGACTGGTGGAGACGGTGTTCAGGTCGAGGAATAGTGCTGCGTTGTTCATTCCGAATGGCATTGAAGCGTCAATACCGGCTCCGGCGTTGTCGTCAATCGTTGTGTTGGCAATCGAGGCATCGACAACAGAATCAACTCCCGTTGCTTCGATAGTGACACCGGTGGCTGCTCCGTTAGAAATTGACCCACCGTCCCATTTCGTGGTGACATCAGCACCGGTCGAGGCTCGCCAGACAACGTTGCCCTCAGCGGCCATATTGTCAGCAGTGACATTTGTGAACGTCAGGTCTACAGTCGATTTCTTTGAGGCATCAACCTGAATCGCGTTGCTTCCACTATCGCTGAAGTTTCCATTTGTGAATGTACCGGTCAAGCTTGATTGATCAGTGACTTTCAGGTTCAAGCCATCATTGACAGCCCCGGTCGCATCGAAGCCTGCATTGACTAATGTTCCGAAGTCGAGCGTCGCGTTTGATCCACTTTCAACGACACCGGCAATGGCATTGTTCATGCTTCCGGTGATGTCGACATCGATGAATGTCGCATTGAGTGTTCCTCCATTCGAAGCGAGGAACTCATATCCATTGTCGGTTGCGTTAATGATGCTGGTCGGGTCGACGAAAACATTGAGAACAGTCATCGCACCCAGTGCATCGGTTTGAATGTTGTCGTCACCATTCATTTCGAGAGTGCTGTCGATGACATTCAAGTTGTAATTGGAACCGGCAGATGCGATGGCCTGTAGACCATCGACACCGTTTCCACTTGAGTTCAGTGTTGTGAACGTTGTTGTTCCTGTGGCGTTGACCAAATTTTGCATGACGCCGTTTCCAGCGTTGCCATCTGTGGTTACGTTGTCTGCCGTTCCTGTCAGGTCGGCACTGTCTGCATGGAGTCCAAGCGCCTGTGTCGTGGTGTTTGCCACGGTGACATTGTCGATGTCAAAAGTGATGTTGGCGCCGTTCGCCTCGACAACAACCCCATTTGCTCCCTGGTTGACCATGACCGTATCCATCGCGAGATCGAGCGGATCGCCAGTGGTGTTTGTGACACGAATTCCGGTTCCGCCATCAGCGAGATCGAAATCGATGTTCGTCAGGAATCCGACACCACTTGCGTTAGTGATGTTGATTCCGTTTGTCATTTCGTCTGAGTGAATTCGCTCAATCAGGAAGCTGTCAATGTCGGTTCCGACGATGCCATCAGTCCCGGCGAGGTTGAATGAACTGACGACGTTCCCGCTTGCCAGTGTGACAATGGGCATTCCTGCATCAGCTGCTCGCAAGGTCGGTGAGAGACCACTTGTTTGATCGAATGTGTCGGGAAGCTGAATGACACCAAGGCGATCGGTATCCACAAACTGTGCGAAACCTTCACCCAAGAGTTGTTGGTTATCCAGTAGAGTGATGTTTCCGAGTGTGTCACCCGCACCAAATCGGACGAGGAACAGGTCGGCATCAGGATCAGTTCCTGGCAAGTCGCCTCTTGGATCTTCAAATGTTCCCACGCCACCTGGGTTGGTGTTGTCGATGTGGATGATGTGAATTGGATCCATTGTTCCAGGCTTGTTGAGAGCAACTGGGATCTGTTCCAGTTCAACGCTGGTTTGAATCGGCCAGGTTCGTCGAACCTGATCGTAGCGTCGATCAGCTGTGAAGCCTGACTGAAAGCGAGTTGGCATGGTTCCGCGGAAGCGAACTTCAACACCCAGGTTCAAGTTGGTTCCGAATTTGTCATCGTTGCTGACGATAAAGTTGAGGTTCACGCCTTCCATGAAGCGTGCTTCAGTCCGTGAACGAACCCCTGTTGTTGTGTCATCATCAAAGAGAAGCTGGTACACGCCCAGGTAGGTTCGTAGCCAGTTCTCTGCGAGTGGAACTGGTCCACCCCCTTCAAGGTCCCAACCGTAGTAAGCCCGTTCAAAGGCTCCGACTCCGGCAGTGACCAGGTGGTTTTCAAGGAAGGAAACATCAGTACCGGGGTCAACCACGCGTACGAAGTTTTCACGTTCGTCGATCGGGATGTATCCATTGGAACGGATGTCAAAGATGGGGTGCAGATATTCAAATCCAGTGGTGATCTGTCGGTATCGGTTTTCATTGGTCGAATCAAAATCATCGTACCAGCCATGAACACCGAGAATTCCACCACCAACCTGGCGACGATATCCACCCCCGACGTTATAACCGAGGCGACCATGATCGGTGATCATTGAGTGAACTTCACCGAAGAGATGTTGGTCGAAATTTTCCCACAATCGAGTACGAACACCAATTCGCGAGAAGCCTTCAGCGTGACCGACTCCATCCCCCACAACTTTGTTGAACAGGATGTAGTTCCCACCATCTCGAGATAAGAAGGCAGAGCCGCTGACGTCGTCTAGGTAGACAAGCCCATCGGCGTTGTTGATCACAACCGGATCCTGACTGGAACTGACTTTCGCCAATCCAAGCGATACCAGACCAAGGCAGAGCAGGCCGACCCTTCGAGTCCAATTCATGAGTCTCTCCAACAGCCACTCGCAAGTGGGTTCTTCAGTCAATCTAAGTATGTGACACCACTGCCAAATCATGGCGATGATTGCACCCCCTCACACAACTCTCCGATCTCATTCCGTCTTGACACTTCCGACGGACACAGCGCGGAGTCTGTGCATTCTTCTGAATCTTCGGCGTATTCGTATCGTGCGGTTGAGTGAAACTGTGACGGTTCGACTGAAAGGTGCGGTGAAACCGTTCGGAGCGATTGTTTCGGCAGAGGTTGAGTCGACCTGTTTTGCGCAAAGCCCCTGGACTCACGAGCCTGGAGGCAACAGAAGGGAAGTTTTCCAGCAGAAACTGCCGCTCAGAATGCAAAGTTCAAGCAATTGAGATTTTCAGACTTCGCAAAAAGATTCAAAGACGACTGGTGTGAGATGGCCTGGAGAGGATTGGAGATTGAGCGACCGAAAGTGCGAATCTACCAGGACTTACAGTCGTCGATTGCATCTTTCGTGTTTGTGACCCGGTTCTGCCTCGTGGCGATCGGCAACTTCACCGGCGAAGCGGGTACTCCAGAGACGCAGGTTAAAGCACAGCCATCTCATAGGGCATGTTTAAGGTTTATCTGCAGTCATCTCGCTGCATCTTTGGCAGTCATTGAGCCTCCCCGGTGACTCATCGGAGGCTTCAGGGGGCACTGAAGATCTACGTGAAACATGCTCTTGCCCCACCCCAAGCTGTTGAGGCGATCAGCAGGCTTGCAACCAGTTCGGAAACTTGTGGAATGGTCGCTGTTTTCAATATTTGAGGGCAAATTCAGGTTGCAGGGTCAGTTCTACATCTCCTGAAGTTCACACCAGCGGTCTTCAGCCTCAGCGAGTTCCGCCTGAACTGAGGTCAATTCTGTGTGGACTTTCATTGCTTCCCCGGGGTCGGGAGTGTTGGCGAGTTTGTCGCTGAGTTCCTTCTTTTTGTCATCCAGACGGGCAATTGATTTCTCCAGTTTGGAGATCTCTTTTTGCAAACGCCGCTCTTCTTTCCAATCGCTTTGCGATTTCTTTTCTGGTTGAGCAGTCAGCGTCGTCGGAGCTGTTTTGCTTTTCGCGTTTCGCTCTCGTTCTCCTTCTTCGATCTCTTTATTGACGGAGTAGAGGTACGCTCCGTAGTCGCCACCGTAGTTGCGGACATGTCCGTCACGGACCTCGATCACTGAGGTTGCCAACGATTGCATGAAGTGCCGATCGTGGCTGGTGAAGATGACCGTTCCCTCGTACTTTTTCAGTGCTTCGGTTAACGACTCAATCGTTTCGACATCGAGATGGTTCCCCGGTTCATCGAGAATCAGGACGTTGTAGGTTCCGAGCAAAATACCCGCCATACAGAGTCGAGCCCGTTCTCCTCCAGAGAGTACGGAGATTTTCTTTTTAGTGTGCCCGCCGCGAAAGAGCATCGACCCAGCTGCAGCCAGAAGCTCCTGCGTTGTCGTTCCAGGTTTGGCTTGGTAATCGAGATAGTCGAGGACTGTTTGGTCTGGAGGGAGAGTGCTGTAAACGTGCTGAGCGTAGACTCCGATTTCGCAACCGAAGCCCCATTTGACCGTCCCCTCAATTGGTTCCAGCGAATCGACCAGCGAGCGGAGCAGGGTTGTTTTTCCCTGACCGTTATCTCCCACAATGGCGGCTCGCTCACCATGTTCGATTTCAAGGTTGATATCACGGGCGACGATATGGTCCGGGTAGCCAATCGCGAAATGCTCACATCGGACTGCTGGTCCCTGTCGAGGTTCAACGCGGGGGCAACGAATGTTTGCGATCGCTTCATCTGCTTCGATTTCAATCGTTTGCAGCCGTTCGAGCTGTTTACTTTTCGATTTTGCCTGACTCGCAGTACTGGCGTTGGCTCGGTTTTTGTCGATGAAGCGTTTGAGTTGTTTCTGCTTCGCTTCCACTGCGGCATTGATCCGCTCATCGTGTTCACGACGCTCCTCACGATACTCCAGAAAATCCTCAATGGGACCGGGGTACATCGTCAGCTTACCGCGTGAGAGTTCCAGAGTGTGTGTGCAGGTTTGTTCCAGAAAGGATCGATCGTGTGAGACAATCAGGCAGGCTTGATTGAAGTTCCGTAAGAAGTGTTCCAGAAGAATTTGCGTACGCAGGTCGAGGAAGTTCGTCGGTTCGTCGAGCAACAGAAGGTTTGGCTCGTGGAGCAGCAGAGAGGCGAGTTTTACGCGAGTTTGCCAACCTCCCGAGAGTGCCGAGATCGGCCCTTCCAGGTATGCCCCTTTCAGTTCAAATTGACCCGCGACCGCTCCACATTTCCAGTCAGGCTGGTTGGAATCCCGCATCAGGAAATCCAGAGCCGATTCCCCAGGCAGGAATGGATCGTGTTGCCTCAAGTAGCCGACGTTCAAGTTCGGACTTTGAACGAGTTCACCGCTGTCGAGCTCTTCAGTTCCTAGCAAAACACGTAGAAGTGTCGACTTGCCTGCACCATTTCTGCCGACGAAGCCAACCTTCACATTCTCGTACAGGGTCACGTCAGCATCGTCCAGTAACAACTGGTCACCGTAACTTTTTTCCCCTTTAATTAATTGCAGTAAAACAGACATTCTTCAGCCGTGAGAGATTAAGTTGTGTTTCGTTTTTTCATGAATGGAGCGAAGTGTCTTGTCAGACTTGAGTGACACATCGCAACAGTCAATCCGCATGCTCTCTGGCACGCTCGCCGGTAGACGGCCACCTGTTAAATCAGGTTGGATGAACCAGTAGTCTATCAATTGATCGGCGTTTGGGAATGACAGATTCCACAGAAGGCATTCGTGTTTCTGATGGTCGCGAAGAACATCTTTCGCTAGGAAAAACACTGGATAAGACGAGTCGGGACGTCGCCATCATTTCTACGAATGCTGTGGAGCAGTTCTAAAATTAATTTTTACTATTCGTGTCGTACTGAGACTTTCCTGCAGTAGTCGACACTGAGTGGCATCGGCGCTTCTACTGAGAGACGCCTGAGTGTTCAGACTCCTGATTCATTGGATTTCACGTAGCGAAACGCCTCAGCAACCGGGGGAGGTTCGTTCGGTCGGGGAAGTGCTGATTGGCTCATCGCGCTGCGACTGATGATCTCAAAGATCGCCAACGGAATAATCCAGTTGATCCAGGCGGGCAGGGCATTGGTCCACTCACTTTCCACGCCACTGGTTAGCAACGCTCCACCAACGACCCGTGTGACAACCGCGGAGCAGAGCAGGACATAACAGCGCTGCATCCAGAGTCGGTGCAAAGGGAAATTCCTGTGCACAGCGAACCACCATCCGAGAGCTGCGCTGAGTCCTGTGACTATTGAAAGCGTCGCAAATCCAAGTTTCACAGTGAGATCAGATTGGGCATAGAAGGCCATCCAGAATCCACTGGGAACCAGAAGAAGGAGTATCAAAGTGACTTGAACTTTTCCGATCCTCGAGTGCCAGCGGCGAAACCGTATGCGGAACCGATCACTCAACAGAAGCATTCCGAAAATTAAAGTGATTGGGCCTGTCAGAATGTGGGTGTAGAACGCCCACTGATAACTTCCATAAAACTCTGGCTTTCGCCCGATCAGGAAATCGGCGGAAAAATTTGGCGGGAAGTAATCGACATAAATCGTGACGATTTTGGCAGTAACAACCAGAATGAGCAGACAGACCATTCCCCGCAGGCATTTCAGAAGCGGAGACCGGTCAAGATACGGCATCTGTCGTACTCACGCATATCGATCGTTTGAGGGCACTTAATTCAAGTCGGTCAACTCAAAACGGGAAGACCACTCTTGATACGTCGGAAATAGTGTGGAACGCAGAGAAAAAATTCAGAACTCAGGGCAGCTTCACGAAGGTGGCCGACGAAATTCATGAAGATGCCTTCTCGCTATTCGCTGCGGCCTCGGACCCGGCAAGGTCTGCGAAGCCTTTTCTCAGGTTCATTTGAAGCATATTTCATTAGGAAATCTTCACAGCAAAGGGAACAAACAGGCTGAGGATCGGGCGATGATACCCTCAAGTTTCATTCTCCTCATTGCCGACGGATCAACATCCCGTTATAAGTTTCGCTGTTTTCTCTCCTTCGTGCTCACCAACGTGCTATGTCCACAGACGAATCCAACGAACCTCTCGATACTGTCCCACCTGAATTTGATCAGGAAATTTCTGTCGGCACAGAAACACCTCCGAAATCTTTGGGGGCAACGCTTCTGAAACTGGGGCCCGGGTTGGTGGTTGCGGGGAGCATTGTTGGGTCAGGCGAATTGATCGCCACGACAAAAACCGGGGCAACAGCGGGAATTGCTCTCTTGTGGCTGATTATCATCGGCTGCCTGATTAAAGTTTTTGTGCAAATTGAATTGGGTCGCTACTCGATCATCAATGGTGAAACGACCTTGAACGCGCTGAATCGCGTCCCGGGGAAGATTGGAAAAGCCAATTGGATTATCTGGTTCTGGTTCTTCATGATGATGGCGGGGATCTTGCAACTCGGTGGAATCGTTGGAGGAGTCGGGCAGTCGATGGCCATCGCAATGCCGATCACCGGCGATTTTGTCGAAGCGATAGCGCTTCCTGATGCCGGAGAAATTAAATTCTATAACGACTGGAACGACGATTTTGAAAATGGTCGTCTGAAATTCAATGAGCTACCTGTTGAGGAACAGGAGCGAATTCAACAAGGTCATGACCGCATCGGGATGGCTCTCAGCGAGATCGGCGAACGGGGAACGGCAGCCATCGCGGTCGTTCGAGCTGGTGAGAAAATTGAAGACCCTTGGACTCTCGATGACCGAATCTGGGCGACACTCGTCGGTCTCATCACAGTCGCGTTGCTCTATAACGGTCGCTACGGAGTGATTCAATCGATCTCGACCGTACTGGTGATCTCGTTTACGTTTCTGACGATTGGAAACGTGGTCGCGTTACAAATGACTCCTGACTGGAGCCTCTCTGGGGCGGAATTGATGAAAGGTTTTTCTTTCAGCTTGCCTAATCAGGGAAATAAATGGGAATCACTCGGGATTGCTTTGGCGACCTTTGGGATTATTGGTGTCGGGGCCACGGAACTGATTACCTATCCGTACTGGTGCATCGAAAAGGGGTACGCCCGCTACACCGGAAAGCGGACCGATGATGATGCATGGGAGAAGCGAGCACGTGGTTGGATGCGTGTGATGCACTACGATGCGTTTCTTTCGATGGTGATTTACACACTCGCGACAATGGCATTTTTCATTATGGGTGTCGCTGTCTTGTATCGAGAAGGCCGCAACCCGGACGGCATGCGGATGGTGAGTACACTCTCTTCGGCTTACATCCCAATTTTCGGAGAGTACGCAAAGTGGATGTTTCTCAGTGGGGCCATCGCTGTGTTGTACTCAACGTTTCTGGTTGCGACCGGTGGTCATGCTCGAATGTATACCGATGCCCTGAAGATCTTCGGGTTCATAGATCGCAATGACCAGAAAGCCCACAACCGGGCATTGTCGACATTCTGCGTCATCATTCCCGTCACTTGTGTGGCGTTGCACTGGACGGGGATCAATCCGGTTCAGGCAGTTCTCATCTCAGGGATGATGCAGGCGACCATGCTTCCGATGATCGGGTTCGGGGCACTTTATCTTCGCTACACGGCATCTGATCCACGGCTCATGCCGAGCAAGGCTTGGGATATGATGCTGATCGTTTCATTCCTCGGGCTTCTAATTGCCGGCGTCTGGGGAGTTTATCTGCAAGTCGCAAAGCTTCTTTAGACGAGTTTAGAGCAGTTTGCTGTACCTGTGCCCGTGAAGAACACGTTTCACCAGTGAAATCACTACTCGCCACGAGGCGGAGCGTGAGCGTCAATTCGAAAAATGCGATCAGCCTGTTTGAACAGTGCTGCACAATTAATTTCACCCCGCACTTGAGATGAGTGGTGAACCACAATTGCCTACTTCACGTCATCGGTCGTCATGGTTCCATCAATATCGCGGTGCAGTGACTCGTGCGGGTTCTCGTCTCGCAGCACTTCTGGTAAGCGGTGAGAACGGACGTTGTCGTAGCACTCCAGAGATGCGAATCGACGAATCGACGCAGGAATTCCGACAGCGGTGAATCCGGGATGTCCGGTCGCTGGATAAGGTCCTCCATGGTTCATCGCCGGGCTGACAGCGACACCGGTCGGCATTTTATCGTTAATCAAACGGCCGACATGTCGGCGAAGCTCTTCGGCGATGGAATCGTAGAGCGCGTCATCTTTTCCTTCAGTGTCTGAATAGATACAGCCGGTCAGATTCCCTTCCAGCAGTTCAGCAATGGCGAGCATTTCTTCATCCGAGTCAGCGACCACAATCAGCGAAGCATTGCCGAACGCTTCTTGCTGATGGCCAGCAGGATTTTCGATGAAAGATTTACCAGTTGCTCGCAAGAGTGTGTTTGCGTAGGAGCACCGGTTGGCATCCGCCGGTTCATTTCCAGTGACGATCTGCGCTCCGGTCTGTTGGATGGCAACAATTCCGGCCCGCAAGCTTCTCGCAACTCCTTCTCCGAGCAGTGTGCCAGCGGGGGTTGCTTTAAACTTTGCTGCGACCGCATTGATGAATTCTTCTGCAGAATCACCTGCTTTGACAACAACAAGGCCGGGGTTGGTGCAAAACTGACCCGTTCCCATCAGGCAACTGCCAGTAAACTCATCGACAACTTCGCTGAAGCGTTCTTCGAGAGCTCCCGGCAAAATGAAAACCGGGTTGATACTCGAAAGTTCGAGATAGATCGGATTCCCCCCTCGATCGGCAGCTTCTTTCAATACAAGTCCTGCATGTCTCGATCCGGTGTAACCAGACGCTCCCAGTTTTGGATGAGCGACGAGCTTGGCTCCATCTTCGTGGGATGTGCGATAGATCAACTGAATGAACCCGGCCGGCAGGCCAGATCGTTCGCAAGATGCCTGAGCGATTTCGGCGAAAAGTTGAGTCGTTCGAGGATGCGAGGGATGTCCTTTGGCGATGACCGGATTTCCAGCAGCCACCGCTGCTGCAAAGTCTCCTCCGGAAATGGAATTGAAGGCGAGTGGGAAGTTGTTCGGTCCGAAGACCGCCACAGGCCCGATCGGACCGAGCATGGACCGGATGTTCGTTTTGGTATCAATCGTCGGGAGTGACCAGGTTTGGTTGCGGGCAGCATCGGCAGCCTGGCGGAGTTGGTCAAGCGTTCTCACCATTTCGCCATCTTTCAGGCGTGGAGAAACAGGATAGCCGGTTTCGAGGTGAGCAGCTTCAACGATTTCGTCGATCCTCAGTTCAATCTTTGCAGCGTACGCTTCCAGAAAATCAGCGAATCGCCCCACTGGATAGGAACGAACCGTTTTGAATGCAGCGGCAGCGGCATCAATTGCTTCTTCCACTTCAGACCAGGGGCTGACCGGATAAACTTCGCTCAGGGTTTCCTTGGTCGCTGGATTGATCGCCTGAAAAGTTTCCGTTCCGGTCGAGGCTCGCCACTGTCCATTGATCAAAACTGGTTGTGAAGTCATCATGAAATCCGCTATAGAGACCTTGATTGTTGTCGAACTGTAGATTAACTGTCGCAGTCACTTTTTTCGAGGCTGTCTTTTTGAATCGTGGTTGCCCTCTTGAGAGCAATCAGAAGCGAATGGGTACAAACACTGATGAAAATTCTTGTTACGGGCGCTGCTGGATTTATTGGATTTCATCTGTCTAAAGCCCTTTTAGCTCGTGGGGATGAGGTTGTTGGCCTCGATATCCTCAACGACTACTACAGTGTGGAACTGAAGCAGGCACGCCTCGATGTTGTCTCTTCACATGAGAATTTCACTTTCGAAAAACTCGATCTGACAGATCAAGCTGCAATTGCTGCTCTGTTCGAAAGGGAACAGTTCGATGCTGTGGTCAATCTCGCTGCTCAGGCGGGGGTTCGTTATTCCCTGACAAATCCTCATGCTTACATGGCAAGCAATATCGATGGATTTCTCAACGTTCTGGAAGGTTGCCGACACAATCAGGTGAAGCATCTGGTGTATGCCTCCAGCAGTTCGGTTTACGGAGCCAATACGCAGATGCCGTTTTCGGTGAGCGACAACGTCGACCATCCGGTCAGTTTGTACGCGGCATCAAAGAAGGCCAATGAGTTGATGGCTCACTCGTACAGCCATCTCTACTCGCTTCCGACAACAGGCCTGCGATTCTTTACGGTCTACGGTCCGTGGGGACGTCCTGATATGGCGTTGTTTCTGTTCACAAAAGCGATTCTGGAAGGGCGTCCGATTGATGTATTCAACAACGGGCAGATGAAACGCGATTTCACTTACGTCGACGATATTGTTGAGGGGATCGTTCGGACAATCGACTGCACTGCGACTCCGAACCCGGATTGGAATGGTGATACTCCCGATCCCAGCAGTTCCAAAGCTCCATTTCGGCTGTACAACATCGGAAACAGTCAACCTGTTGAATTAATGACGATGATTGAAGCTCTGGAGAAATATCTCGGCAAAACCGCTCAAAAGAACATGCTGGAGATGCAGCCAGGCGACGTTCCCGCGACCTACGCAGATATCGAGGCTCTCGAAAAAGCGACTGGATTCCACCCATCAACTTCGATTGAAGAGGGAATTTCGCGATTCGTCGATTGGTATCGAGAATTCTACAAAGTGTAAAAGTCGATCATATCGCATTTCTCAAATCTGTGATCGGTTCAGGCTCGTGACACCCAGCAATTTCGCAGGTGAAACTCGCTCTGCCCGGGGATCTGACGACACGTGCGTCTGGTAGAGTCATCTGCTTTGTTAGAACGTCCTGTCAGTACGCATTTCAGTAAGCTTGATGTGCCAGGTTCAAGAAGATCACTCCTGTGACCCTTGATCACTCGAACCCTTGTCGCTCAATCCCTATCCTTCCCATGATCCATGCGATAATTTCGAAACCCCGGGGATGAAGACGTGTCGATTATTGTACAGAAGTTTGGCGGAACCAGTGTTGCCAACGCCGATAAGATTCGAGCTGCCGCGAAGAGAGCCGTAGCTGCAAAGCAGGCTGGACATCAAGTGGTGATGGTCGTTTCTGCTCGTGGAAAGAAGACTGACGAGCTTGTTCGGCTCGCTGCTGAGATGTCTGAACATCCCGCAGCTCGGGAGATGGATATGCTTCTCTCAACGGGAGAGCAGGAATCGGTTTCTCTGATGGCAATGGCAGTCCATTCTCTTGGAGAGAAGGCGGTCAGCCTGACCGGTGGGCAAATCGGTATCATTACCGACTCGACATTTTCTCGAGCTCGGATCGAGTCAATTTCGACAGATCGAATCCGCAAACATCTTGATGCCGGTGAGATCGTCATCGCCTGTGGGTTTCAAGGGATTGATCCCGAGATGAATATCACGACTCTCGGTCGTGGTGGCAGCGACACAACTGCAACCGCATTGGCTGCTGCATTGCAAGCTGACGAATGCCAGATCTACACCGACGTTGAAGGGGTCTTCACGACGGATCCGCGTGTGGTGAGCGAGGCTCGAAAAGTTTCGCTCTTGGCTTACGATGAGATGCTTGAATTGGCGTCTCTTGGAGCCGGGGTCATGCACTCTCGCTCGATTGAATTCGCCAAAAAGTTTTGTGTTCCACTTCGTGTTCGTCCTTCATTCGACGAAGGTGAAGGGACGCTGATTGCAAATACGGGTGAGCAACGAATGGTGGCCGGGCTGGCACTCGCACGCAACGAGGCCCGTGTGACTCTTGCCGATCTGCCCGACCAGCCGGGTGTGACGAGCTGCATCTTTGCCTGTATGGCGAAACGGAAAATTCCTGTCGACATGGTCGTGCAGAACGTCGCAGTCGACGGCAAAGCGACCGTCTCATTCACTGTTCAGGAAGGGGAGTTGGCAGACACACTGACCGCAGCTAACGAAGCCATCAAAATTCTTGGTGCAGGGACGATTCGCAGCGGGACAAACGTCGCGAAGCTTTCGGTCGTCGGTGCTGGAATGCGAAACCATTCAGGTGTCGCCGCTCAGATGTTCCATATCCTTCTGAAGAAGGGGATCAATCTGCAAATGATCACCACGAGTGAAATTAAAATTTCTGTTCTGGTGGAACGTGATCGATGCGACGAGGCATTGCTGGCAGTCCATGAAGGATTTTGTATGGAAACCGCCGGGCCACAAACGCCGGAAATTGGCATTCAACAGAAAACGAAATCACCTGAGTGTGATCAAAGCGAAGACCAGTTGCTTTCGCGAATTGTCAGCAAGCTTGCCAAGATGGAAGACATCGTCGTCAGCGAAGTTCAGCTCGATGAAAGTCAATCTCGCGTTACTTTGCATCATATCCCGGATGTTCCTGGAACGTGCTCCGAAATTTTCACGACCGTCGCCAACAAAAATATCATGGTCGACATGATTGTCCAGAATGTGAGCGACACCGGTCATGCTGAAGTTTCGTTCACAGTGCAGCGGACCGACTTGGAGAATTGCTTGAAGCTTGTTGAAGAACTCGCTTCCAAGTGGGCTGACGCAACAGTGAGTTACGAACCAGAGATCGGCAAGCTGACCGTTGTTGGAATCGGATTGCGAACTCATACCGGCGTGGGTGAAAGAATGTTCAAAGCCCTCGCCGATGCAAATATTAACATCCAAATGATCAACACCAGTGAAATTCGGATGAGTGCCGTCGTCGCCGCTGATCAAGGCAGAACAGGTTTCGAAGTCTTGAATAAAGCTTTCAACCTTGTTGAAGAGGCGTGAATTTCCTCTTAAGACTCGTTTGGTTTGATCATCTCAATCATCCCTCGAACCCGCTAACAAAGAGGCGGGATCGTTTTGCATCATGATGGAAACGGATTCGGTCCTGACGAATCCGTTGTTTGCTGCGGGTGATCCGATACACTGGAATTCGGAGGCTCTCGCAAGATCGCCGAAAGTGTTGTCCGAGATTTGAACGACGATCACGAGCGCTGGTTTTGTAAGAGCGAATTTGTGTCGAAGATTTTTCACAGCGTGGAACTGTCCCAAAGCAGGCTTCTACATTTTTGAGAACGATCTTAATGACACAGTTCTCCGGACCGGTCCAAGTTTTGTCTCGCCACCCTTTCGTAAGCTGAGTTCTGAATGAATCAAAACGCGAATGACGCTCCCCTGACCGACGGAAACGCCAAAATAGACGCCAGTGAAATGGAAGCACAGGCGATTCGCGGCCTGGCATCTGCGTATTCACGCATGCGCGAGGAAATTGGCAAGGTCATCATCGGTCAGGAAGATGTGGTTGATCAATTGTTGGTCGCCTTGTTCAGTCGAGGACATTGTCTGTTAGTTGGTGTTCCAGGATTGGCAAAGACTCTCTTGGTCAGCACCGTTGCCAGTATTCTTCAACTGACCTTTCGTAGAATTCAATTTACGCCAGATTTGATGCCGTCCGACATTACCGGAACCGATGTCCTGCAGGACGATCCGGAAACCGGTCATCGCAGTTTTCAATTTATGCAGGGACCGCTCTTTACGCACATCTTGCTCGCAGACGAAATCAACCGGACTCCGCCGAAAACACAGGCGGCATTATTGGAAGCGATGCAGGAACGGCATGTCACGGTCGGTTCGAATACCTATCGCTTGCCGAGTCCGTTTTTTGTGTTGGCAACACAGAATCCTATTGAGCAGGAAGGGACGTATCCTCTTCCCGAAGCACAGCTTGACCGTTTCATGTTCAACGTGATGGTCGACTATCCGACAGCTGCCGAAGAATTACGAATTCTGAAACAGACAACCGGCAGCCACACTCCCGAGCTTAAACCGGCGCTGACTGGTCAGCAAATTCTGGCGCTTCAGGAAGTCGTTAGAAAAGTTCCCGTGGCAGAACATGTCTTCGTCTATGCTCGCGACTTGGTTCGCGCGACGCGTCCGAATGAAAAAGATGCTCCCGGATTCATCAAGAAATATCTTTCTTGGGGCGCTGGTCCCCGTGCGGGGCAATATCTCATTCTAGGTGCCAAAGCACGTGCAATTCTGGAAGGCCGCTTCCACGTGACGACCGATGATGTCAAATCAGTGGCTGTTCCGGTCATGCGACACCGAATTTTGACGACCTTTCAGGCGGACAGTGATGGAATTTCTCCAGACGATGTGATCCGAAAACTTGTTTCACACGTTAAAGTGGAAGTGAAGGAAAAAGCGAAACAGGCCAAGTATTGAGTTCACTTTTGAAGTGTGGAGAGCGAGGAGTCTCTCCAAATTCCTTCCGCCGTATTTTCATTTCTCCGTTGTTGCATGCTTTGTGGTAGTTTTTTTATCGAGTTACCATTGAAAACACGGAAGTACCTCATCTCTGCTCAGTCGAGAATTTCATGACCAGTTCTGTTGCTGATCGAGAGCTCATTAAACGAATTCGTGCCGGCGAAGAGAAAGCCTGGCAAGAGTGTATTCAGCGATACGAAGGGCGTTTACAGGCGTTTGTGCAAAGCCGCGTCGGCAATCGGGCGACGGCTGAAGATGTTGTACAAGATACGTTTCTGGGGTTCCTGACGGCTCTTCCCAACTTTGATGAGACGAAAAAGATACAGTCTTTCCTGTTTGCCATCGCAGCGCACAAGCTGACTGATGTCCTCCGGAAAAATGGTCGTCGACCTACGCTGCCACTCAATGCTGGCCTCAGTTCTCAGGGAGAGTACGACCCTGTCGGGCGCGAACGTGTCGCATCAAGTATTGCCCGCAGTGTTGAACGTAAGACAGGGGAAGAAGAAGTTCTTGCGGATTGCCTGGAAGGATTGATTCAGCAGTGGATGCAGAATGGCGAATTTGAACGCCTGAAATGCATCGAGTTACTTTTTGTTCGTGGCTTCCCCAACAAAGAGGTTGCTGACTTGCTGAACATCAGCGAGCAAGCAGTAGCCAATCACAAATACTTCGTCGTGTCCAAACTGAAAGAGGCAGCGACGCAGTTCTCCTCAAATTTTGACTTCGATATGTTCGGAATTCCTTCGGAGCCATAAGCAGTACGAACCCGAAAGCTGCTTAAAGGCCGCCCGGTTCCTGCGAAGTCCCGATTCAATCCTTGTCGATTGTGGGGGAAGGGGCATTTCAGTGACCGTCAATGAGCGGCTGCGTCTGGACTGTGGTTGAGTTCAGCTTTACATGTTTTTACTTCCCATGTTACCTTATACTCTCCTTAGAACGTGACGTTCCCCCGATTTCGCTTCTGACGATATGCCCTCATGATGGATCGAATGATTCACCAAAAATATCAACTAAGACTCCGCAGGAGATCATTGATCTTGCTGTTTGTGAGTGTTGTCTCGGTCTCTCCAGGGCTCATGGCTGCGGACTCGGCGGTCATTGGTGAACTGATCACGAAGCTGGGAAGTTCCTCATTTGTGGAGAGGACAGAAGCACGTCGAGAACTGGCCCTCTCTGCAGCTGACAATCTGGAGGCTTTGGAACAGGCAGCTCTAGCTGCCGACCCGGAAACCGCACAGCGTCTCGTGGAATCACTGGAGCATGTCTTTCTGAAGGATGACGGAGAAGTTGGCGAACATGCTGAAGAGATACTGCAGCACCTTGCCAGATCAGGTGGTGCGGCGTCCGTCCCCGCTGGGCTTGTGTTACAGGGAAACGCGAGGTTACGTGAATCGAGAGCCCGAATTGCGTTGGAGAAACTCGGCGTTCAGTTCAGCTACTTCTCCCCATTTGCAATTTCGAATGGACGGGAAATTTTTGCTCAGAAAGCCGCGATTCTCCCTGAGATTGGCGTCGAACTCGGCCCTGCAGCTGTTCTGCATTCGATTTTCATTCATGAAAACTGGTCCGGGACAACCGAGGATTTGTGGCATTTTACCAGACTTTCGAATCATCGAGATCTCGCCATCTATTCGATCAAAGGGAACAATGTTGAAATCAACGATTTGTACCTTTTAGCAAGAGAGCTCCGAGGGCTCACCATTCAGGAACGAGGAGCTTGCCTGGGAGTGACCTCGAATCCATTCCCCAGCCCGTGCCAGGTGGGCGAGGTCGCTGAGGATGGCCCTGCAGACAAAGGGGGATTGGTCGCCGGAGACTATGTTTTCGCTGTTGATGAGAAACCGATTCGAAGTTTTCCACACCTGGTTCTTACTCTGCAGGATTACAATATTGGCGATGAGGTCACGTTTACGATCAATCGGAATGGTGAAGAGCTTAAGAAGCAGATCAAGCTCGGCTCATGGCGAGAAGCTTCCTTCAACCGAGATAAAATTGTCGACACTCCTCCTCCTGTCGTTGGTCCTCTCGGAAAATTGCCTGTAGAGAAACCAGCACCCAAACCTAAGGACGCGGCAGGCAATTCTCCAGACAACCAGCCGGTCGAACCAACACTTGTTCCGTAGGCTGCTCCCTTAATTGAGCGATTCAATTTCGAGTTGCAAGGGATCGTTGATCTGCTTGATTTTCTTCAAGATTTTTGACTTGAATGAATCACGAATAGCCACATGCTGCGGATCTTCTGAGTCGAACAGGTTCGTGAGTTCATCAGGATCGTTCTTGAGATCATAAAGCTCTCCGCGACCGGGATTGGCGAAGTCGATCATCAGCTTCCACTGAGGAGTTCGCCAGCAACGCATGTCGGTTTTCGCACCGTGCCTCATGCTGTATTCGCTGTAGAGAGAATTGTCCCAGGCAATGCGGAGACCTTTTAGCATCGGAGTGAAGTCTCTTCCGCGAATCTCAAGATCGTCCGGGATCTCGACGTTGACCATGGCAAGCAGGGTGGGATACCAATCGAGATTCGACATCGTTTGCGATACCGTTCGTCCTCCTTTGATTCCGGCAGGCCAGCGAATCGCTGCGGGAACTTTGAGTGCCTGATCATACATGTTTGGACGCTGCTTTGGTGCAATGTGCGGCCATGTTTTCTCGGGAAGAGTGTTGAGCATCCACTGCGCATTCCCTTTGTACCACAACGCATGATGTCCATAGTGATACCCGTGATCGCTGGTGAAGACAACGACGGTGTTGTCTGTCAGTTTCAGTTCGTCAAGCAAATCAAGAATGCGCCCGACGTTTCGATCGACGCTCGCCACGCTCGCGTAGTATTCACGAATTCGTTTTTTGACGAGTTCTACGTTCAGGTCAGGATGAACCGGCTGAGGTAGCGATGGGTCGAGATCCTGATACGGTTCCCAATCTTCGTCACGGGTTGGAAGCCATGCTGCATGCGGTTCTCGATAATGAATCGATGCCAGAAACGGTTTCTCTTTATTCTCTTGAATAAACTTCAGGGCGTTCTCGGTGACCAGGTCAACGGTAAATCCGGACATCTTCGTGTTGTGTCCGTTCACTTCCAGAACAGGATCTTTCGGTGGGCATCCCCCGGAACGAATCCCCATGAAATCGTCAAAACCCTGCAGAGTCGGATGATATCGATCAGCAGTTCCAAGATGCCATTTCCCGGATAGCGAAGTTCGGTAGCCTGCTTTTTGTAGTAGTTCCATCCAGGTGATGGTGTTCGGATTCAAGCCAAGTTCGGGTTCTTTCTTGGGATTGATCCAGTCCAGAATTTCTAGCTCGCAGGCATAGCGACTGGTCGCTAACGCAGCGCGGGCTGGGCTGCACACCGGAGTCACTGTGAAGGCGTTTTCGATGATAATGCCTTCATTGGCAATGCGATCAATATTGGGCGTTTTCAGTTCGGTGTTTCCACTGAATCCGACCGCTGTGGGAGCTTGATCGTCTGTATAAATGAAAACAATGTTCGGTCGATCAGCAGCAGAAGCGATGGATTGAAGCAAGAAGAGAGCAAGTAGAGAAATCAGCGGAAAAGGTCTCGGCGTCAGTATCATGGTGGTCTCGCTTGCATGGGGAGCAGAATGCGACTGGGAGAGGGATCAAAGTCTAAGAACAAATCCAATCTTGGTCTTCAGATTACAACAAGTATTGGAAAGGCTTAGCCCTTCGAATCCCAGCCATCAAGATACTGGAATCAGAGCGATCCTGTAAAACAGGTTTTGACTAGTTCTAACAAATCCTCCCTGTGGGCTTGGAATCCCAGTGAATCAAAACGATTTCAGAGGTGTCGTTAGCGGTTCTAAGAGAATATCATTGAACAACGCCACGTTTGAGCGTGAGAGACGGTGAAACGTGGCGTTCTGCTGTTCGTTGGCTGACTTGCCCGCAGGTCTCGAGGCAGTTCCTGCAAACCAATTCGAAAGATGCTCTAGATGCCGACACCTTTTTCGTTGACGCTTCCGCCTAGTGTGATCGAGATTTCGATCAGCTGATTGTTGCGAAGGATCGTCAACGTGACGACTTCGCCAGGTTTTTTGCTTTCGATAATTCCGAGGAACTCGGCAGCCGAGGCAATCGGTTTGTTTTCGAGAGCAACAATTGTATCTGCCGCTGATCGATCGATGATGACTGCTGGCCCGCGTCGAATTCTCCGTGGACCGCGGACTCCAGCTTTTTCAGCTGGGCCATTCGGAGTCAATTGCGACACTCGCAGTCCGTGCTCAGTGACCGTGACATGTGAGATTCCGATCTCTCCACGGATCACCCGGCCGTGCTCGATAAGTTCTGGGACAACGCGGCGAATGAGATTGATCGGAATGGCGAAACCGATCCCGGCACTCTGTTCGACGCGACTGGCAATCGCGGTGTTCATCCCGATCAATTTTGCATGTGTGTTGATCAGCGGGCCACCTGAATTTCCCGGGTTGATTGACGCATCGATCTGAATGATCGACTTGATGATCCAGTTCTGTTGAATCTCAAGTGTGCGGTTCAAACTTGAAATCATCCCGTCGCTCATCGTACGTTCGAGACCAAACGGGTTCCCAAGTGCAAAGACTCGCATTCCGACGCGAAGCTTATCGGAGTCTCCGAATTCGATCGGAAAGAGTTCGTCTGGCTTAGCATCGATTTTGATCACAGCGATGTCATTGACTGGATCGGCTCCCACTAACTTCGCTGGGTATGTCTCCTCGTTATACAGTGTCACTGCGACCTGTTGAGCGCGGTCGATGACATGGTAATTCGTCAGGATGTGTCCCTCCTTGTCGAGTACAGATCCGGAACCGTTTCCCTCTTCGGTCGTCCTCAGAAAAAAACGATCAGCGCGAACGCCAAGGGTGGAAATGTTGACGACGCTTCGGTTGCAACGTTCGTAGACTGCGACATTGACAGCTTCGTCAGGAGTTAGTCCCTCTTCATTGTAGAGACTCGATGGGGACTCCAGTTTTGGACGGACCGGTTTCGAGCTTCGCGGTGGCGCATCGAGTTGCGGCAAGACCGGCGGTTGGACTTGGGCAGCAGCGAAATTTTGAATCAGCAGGGAAAAGAACAAACTCGCAAACAGCTGTCGCATCAGTGCTCCCGTATCTTCATTTGGTTGCGACTCAAGCAACGAAGCCAGATGGCTTCATCTCAGTATAGATATAAATCGTTATTGGAATCCGCTCAACCCCGCTTCCGAAACTCGGACGCAGCTCAATTGTCTTTTTAGGCCGAACGCGTGGCAGTCTGAACGACATCTATGGGGGAGTGGAAGTTGATGCGTCCTTGTCGGGTTGCTGCCTAATTGGCGTGACTCTGTCACCTGAGGTTGATGCCATAATGGCACTTTCGTTGTTGTGTGTCGTCGCGAGTTAAGTGTTTTATTTAACGTAAAGTGTTTGTTTTATAGAGTTTAGTTGTCTTTCGTTTGTGTTTGGCATGTTGTTTGCAATGTTTGTTGTTGTCCGCTGGCTAATATTAATAAGGCTGGCCTTAACCAATTTTGACAGATTTATCTGAGTAGGAGGGAACAATGTTGACTGCCAATCGGTTTCATCAATTTTTGAATTCTGCTCGTGAATGGGAGGCCTTGATGAAAAATCATCTGGACTCCAAACCAACTTCAATCCATCGCATCGCCAGTGATGACGGGACTGTCGTTTTTGAAATCGACATCCCCGGTTTCGAGCGAGAGGATCTTGACGTTGAAGTGAACGGAACAAACTTAATGGTTCGTGCAGAGCGCCACAGCGAGGTCGATGATTCGAATATCAATTGGAAAATTCGCGAGAGGCTAAGTGGTTCAGAGGCTTACCGTTTTGAACTTCCATTCCGAATCGATCCGGAACAGACGGACGTCAATTACGAGCATGGCGTGCTGCGGCTGAAAATCCAAAAGCCGGCAGAAGAACTTCCTCGAAAGCTGACCGTGCAATAATTTTGCTCGCAGTTTCAGGAAGGCTTCTTGGCGCAATCAATTTCAGATTGCGCTCTCCGGTTTGAATGAAACAACTCTGAATATGACTAGAGCAGTTTGCTCTACCGTGTGCCCGTGCAGAACGCATTTTTTTAATGGAAATGTTGATCGCCACGAGGCAGAACCTGAATATCAATTCGAAAGATGCTCTAAGGAGAAATAACATGTCTTCAACACTTGATACAAATAAAAGTCCAAACACTTGCGAAACGAACACTCTCGAATGCGAAAAAGTCTCCACCACTCCAACGCTGAGGTTGAGACCGCGCGTTGATATCATGGAGCAAGAAGATCGCTACTTATTGAAAGTCGATCTCCCCGGTGTTCACAAAGATGATCTCGATGTCACACTGGAGAAAGAGACTTTGTCTATGAAAGGTGTTGCTCGGTACGATCTCCCTGAAGGATTTCGTGTTGTGAGTGGAAGTGGCGCTGATCGCTGCTACGAAAGAACTTTCCGGATTTCGGATGAAATTGATCGTGAAGGAATTACGGTTGAGATGAAAAATGGAGTGGCCTGGCTCGATCTTCCAAAAAGTGCGATGGCTCAGAAGACCAAACTCACGGTCAAATAATCGCGGTCAAATAATCGCAGCCAGACCCATGCAATCAAGCAGCTCGGGGCAATGCTCCTGAGCTGCTTTGTTTTTATACAGAAGGATTTTGAGAATCAATTTTCGTGTTCTGCCGCTTCCTGAACAGCAATTTCACTGGCAAAACGTCTTCTGCACGGGGACCCAGCCGGGCGAACTGCGCTAGCTCCAGTTCTTTCGGTAGCTTGTGGCCATTAGCAGTTCGTTTGCTTTCTGGTCATCGATGACCACCTCTTCTTTTGCGTTCCATCTGAGCGGTCTTTGGAGCTGATGCGACACATACCCTAGATGGCCCGGTGTGATGGAACGGTGAGCTGTCTCCGCCGGTGCCAAGCATTGCTGGCGGCTTTTCATGCAATCAAGGAAATTGCCGACATGGCTGGGAACCTCTTGAACACGAAATTTTCCGGGATTGTACTTTAGGTCCATCCACTGTTTCTCAGAGGCTGACAGCTTACCTCTGCTCACGTGCAGCCACCCGTTCTCGCCAATCCACTTGGTTCCGAGTTTATTCTGGCTGGCGATAGTCGATGTCACTCCGTTTTCGTACTCGCAACGAATCGTGTACTGATGCGGAGTGTTGTAGACATCCGTCTCCGGGAAGGTCCAGTCGACCGCTTCGACGACTGTTGGGCCATCGTTGTCGAGGTCGAGTGACCAGTGTGCAATGTCGTTGTGATGACCGATCCAATCCATCAGCACGCCACCACCGAATGCTCGATGTCCACGCCACCAGCGGTGGTGTCGAGCCTGCATGTATGGCAACATTTCAGATGGTCCGCACCATTGGTTGTAGTCGAGCCCGACAGGTGGGGCGAGAACCTCGGTGCTTCCTTGCGGTGCGTCGTAGCCGGGAGGAATTCCGACTTCGATCTCTTTGATCTTCCCCAACACACCATTCCGTACCAGGTTCACAGCATGCTGAAATAATGGTTCCGAGCGTTGTTGAGAACCGGTCTGGAAAACCGCGTTTTGCTTTTTGACCTCTTTGTAAACCTGCTGACCTTCTCCGAAGTAATGTGTGACCGGTTTTTCGCAGTAGACATCTTTCCCCGCCTGAATCGCTGCGAGTGTGCACTGTGCATGCCAGTGGTCCGGAGTGGCGACAACGACGGCATCGATCCCATCTCGTTGACAGAGGTTTTCGTAGTCAGACGTAATGAGCAGTCCTGAATAACTCCCGGACTTGTACTGCTCGCCGTAGTGACGTTCAATTTTCGTGCGTGCAGGGATTCGACCGAAGACAGTTCCTTGACCCCATTCGCGGTCGCGATAGTGCAGGTCATGAACATCGCAAATGGCAGTAATCTGCACTCTTGGATCAGCCAGGAATGCATTGAGCAAATTGAATCCACGCGAGCCCAAGCCGATGATTCCAACATTAATGCGGTCATTCGCTGCCACTCGGTTTTGACCTTTCAGTCCAGTTGAAAGAATGAAAGGAGACGCCAATGTCAAAGTGGACGATTTCAAAAACGTTCGACGTGGAATGTGAGGCATGGCGTGACTTCGTTGTAGAGTGTGTGACTACAGGTCAATTCATATTGTCGAGATTTCGCAATTGTCATGCAACCGGTATTGCGCAACCTGCTTTGCTGCTGAGAGACTTCAGTCAGGTCAATCACTGCCTCAGAGTAGTTTGGAAGACCACAGAGACGTGGAGCAGTTGGGGAGAGAAAGCGTTTGCGGATTTCCTGAGTGAAATTCATGCTGCAAGCTATTGTTTCTCGATATTTTTTTTGAAACTCTCCAGATTTTGGCATCGCCAGATTCTTACAGATTGTTCAGACTCCGTCATAGAGCGGTCGCAATTATTTGGTTTTCAGCAACAAGGGAAGGTAAGTCAGCATGGCGGAACGACAGGAGGCACTCTCTGTCGCACAGTCTTCGAGGCTTGGAAGCCTGGTCGGCTGCTTCGGCGTTCTGTTTGGTTTGGTCTTCTCGACAATGTTTTTTGGCATTGGCAGTTTATTTTTCTGGCTGACTGCAGTTCATCCTGGTCTTCAGGTCTGGGAAGCGAGTTCCTGGGTAGAAACTCCATGCACGATTATCAAAAGTGATGTCGAAGGGCGGGAAACCTATCGTGTGGAAATCGAATACCAATTCACCTTCGACGGTAATTTGCACCAAGGTGATCAATACGATTTTTTTGACATGTCCACCAGCGGAAGGACATCCAAAGAACGGATCGTCGCCAAATATAAAGAGGGCTCTGAGCACGTTTGCTTTGTCGATCCCGACGACCCCACAAAATCGGTTCTTCACCGAGGGCTCTCGGCGAAGATGTGGTGGGGACTCTTTCCGATTCCTTTTATGTTGATTGGATTGGTTGGGTATTGGGTTGTCTTCTTTGGAAGGACTCGAATCAAGAACAAACTGACACACATGCAGAAGCAGGCGCTTGGGGAGGCCAGTCTTAGTGAGGCCATGTCCGGGCGTCCTCCCTCGCAGCCATTTTCTTCAAATCGCCTCGCGAGCCACTCGGAATGGTCTGACTCAAGTTACGACGAAGAGGACCTTTTCGAAGAGCCGGGCTCAGTCACGCTGGCACAGGAGTCTTCACCGTTCGGGCTTGCCTTCTTTCTGTTGTTCTTTGCTCTGGTCTGGAACGGGATTGTTTCCATCTTCATCTTTTCTAGGTTGGAAAATTGGGCAAAGCTGGACTTAGGGTTCGAAGATCTGATTCTGATTCCGTTTGTCTTAATTGGAATCGGAGTCTTTATCGCTGCGATTTACAATTTTATGGCGGGGATGAATCCCAAGCCGGTTCTGGTCCTGAGCCGACAATTAATTCCACTCGGCGGGGCGGCGAAGTTGCAATGGCGGTTTC
Source organism: Thalassoglobus sp. (assembly GCF_048270125.1). Taxonomy (NCBI): domain Bacteria; kingdom Pseudomonadati; phylum Planctomycetota; class Planctomycetia; order Planctomycetales; family Planctomycetaceae; genus Thalassoglobus; species Thalassoglobus sp. The sequence continues at coordinate 76,419 of NZ_JBLWTN010000003.1, forward strand.
CGAACGGAACTGGCTCGCTTCAGAAATTGAAAATTTCACTGACCGGACTGGAAGAAGCGAGATACCGTCGAGGCACGAATACCTACACAGATACTGAAACATTCTGCAATGAAGTTCTCTTCGAAACGACTGCCTTAGATGAATTGGCAGAAGGTGAAGTGGAAGTCATCATTCCTACGGAGATGATGCACAGCTTCAACGGTGGAAACAACAAGGTTATCTGGCAAATCCACTTCCATGGAGACATTCCGATGTGGCCGGATATCAACGCCAAATTTCCGATTAGAGTGGTTCCGCACGAATGAAAAATCTCGAACTAATTTTTGCTCACAATATGACGGAGTTCGATCCTGGTGCTGAGATCGGATTCATCGCCTCTTGGGATCTGGAATCGGTTCCAGAGACGGTCGAGGTTCGGCTTGTCTGGAACACCTCGGGGAAAGGGGATCGAGATCTGAAAGTTGTCAAAACTATCCGCTTCGATTCACCTGCAGCTAACGATCAAAGAGACGTCACATTCGCACTCCCCTGGGGGCCGTACAGCTTTTCCGGGAAATTAATTTCGGTGATCTGGGCGATCGAGTTGGTTGCGTTGCCTGGTCGTCACTCTATCCGCCGTGAAATCACTGTCGCTCCACGGGGCAAAGAGGTTGTCATCGGGTAAACCGAGTCAGTGAGCGGTAAAGTACGGTTCATTCCTCTTGAAAGCACAAGGGGAAGAATTCCTTCCGCGCTCAATTGGCAGACCACAGCCTGTTTTCATTCAACGCATTTGACAACATCACTTGCTGTTACACGTCGCCACTCTCCTTGCTGAGAGCATTTCTCAGGTTGACGTGCCCGTGAAGGTCGCTTTCATACCTTCATGGCTTCTCATCGCCTGCTCCCCACGAGGCAGAACCTGCAAATCTGTTCGAAAATCGTCTAGTGCGAAAACATGAGTCTTCGTCAACGCTGACGCATTTTTCTCACTCAGACGCATTCGCTGACGAAACCGGCGCAGTGGAGCGGGAAACTCACTCGCAACCGATTGAATCGATTGTGATGACGATTCAGCAAAGATGGTGATTTTTCGCATCGGTTCTTGTGTGCATGATCGGAATAACCGGTCCCCCTTTTCTGAGTTCGTTCTCTTTCCTGACTGGACTTTTCTGAGAAATCATTTGTGGAAAGGATCAAAACAGGTACTCCTCTTCAGATGCCAAACGCACGCTCGATTTCCAGTGCTAGAGTTGCGTAACACAAATCAGACGGGCTTCATCAATCGATGTGATGAATTCATTTTACACAACGTGAAGTGACCGGTCTTAAAAAGACATTGGAGTAAAGAATGGGTTTTTTGAAACCTAACAACGCGAAATCAATCAGAGAAGATTCTTCAACACAATCTGCTCGTCACTCAGCTTCGTCTACGCAGCTTGAAGAGCATCTGAAAATAGCTCGATACGGAAGTTACCTCCTTACGGATGCAGTTCGTCCTGCATTCGATTTGAAAGTCATTCCGGGGGCTGGCTGGCGTAAAGATGTTTATCGCGATGCAGAGACGGAAATTGATGTTCCAGTCATTATGGCATCACAAACTCGCGAGAAGTTGTTCGATCTGTTTATGGATCTTCTTGTGCCGCTGGGTGATGAAGTTGATGTCGTTCTGGAAACCAGCCACGACAGTTCACTCGGGAAGCATGATGATTTGTATCGCGAGAGTATTGAATTGCCAATTCTCAAAAGCATGCTCTATGACTACGAAGATGTGCTGACCAACGATGGCTGCACAGGAATCGCAGTCTTGAATGCACAAGTTCCAATGGAAGTGCAATTCGATGAGCACAAGCTTTTGATGATGTATGGGCACGACCTTGACCCGTTCATCGAAGTGCTGGAGTCACACGGTCTCTATCAAAGCGACACAATCCGCTTCATTACGGAAGCTGAACATATTCATTCGTCCACGGAGGAACATACCGAGCAGTTCAATGAGCTGCGTTATCAGCTTGGCGTCGAATTCAGCTAAGGATTGCGAACAAACGCCAATATCTTCAATCTTGAGTACGATAATATGAGTCGATTCCCCTTCGGCTGCTTGTTGTCAACTCTGGTTTTGAGTTCGAGCTGCGCCACCTTTAAGGCCCCGTCAGCTCAAACTCCCGGGCTTGCCCAACAAGAGCTCAGTATCCCACAGGAAAGTCTTCAGCAGCCTGCTCTAAGCCAGTCTGGCGCAATGCAGTCTGTTACAGAAAAACAGTCTCCGCTCCCAGCCGAGACTGAATCCGCTCAACTATTGCCGAGTGGCTTCAAGACGCTCGATATTGAACACAGTCCATCGAGGCCGAGTCGTATCGAGTTGGGACGTCCGCAGCCGTTCCCCGGAACTGCTAAGCAGACCGAATCCCTAAGTACGAAAAAGCCGGTCACTCAGCCTGTTGCCGAGCCCGCCGTTCAAGAGGTACTTCCGCAAGCGACAACTTCGACTTCAGTTCAAGAAGTATGGAAGTCATCGATGAAAAGCGGGACGGGGCGACCGATTCAAATGTCGCACGCTGGACAAGGTTCGTATCGAATTTTGATTTTAGGCAGCATCTACGGAAACGAGCCGGAAAGTATCGAGTTACTGGACTCCGTTGCGAGTTTGTCTGGTGTGTATGCGAACTCCCCAGACTATTCGTTTGTGTTTCTGCGCACTCCGAATCCAGATGGTTTAGCGGAGCATATTCACACGAATCACCATGGCGTCGACCTGAATCGAAATATGCCTTCAACATGGTTCACTGCGACCCCGAATCGACTGACTGGTCCCCACCCAGCCAGCGAAATTGAAACCCAAAATCTCATCCAAATTTTGAAGGGATTTCAGCCGCATCGTGTGATTCATGTTCGCAGCAGTATCGGTCAACGACCACTTGTGTTGCTCAACGAAAAATTGAAACATGCGGTCGAGCCGATTCGTAAACGGAAAGACTGGAGTGCCGGAACGTTTGACGGTGAATACAAAATCGGATCAGTGGAAGAGTTTGTGACTTTGCGGACAAATGCAGAGTTGATGGCGGTCCACTTGCCACCGAAAGGCTTTCAGCAGATGTCTGCGAAAGAGTTATTAGAGCTGTCAGTCTTGAGTTTCGACTCGTCACAAACAATTCCCCAGAACAGTGCTCCCGGGAAGAGTGCCCCAGAAAAGACTTTTCCAGACAACAGTGCTTCGGAAAACAATATTGCTGACAGGTCTCAACAGGAAGTTCTGCCATTCGAGAACACGCAGACCAGGAAACCTGCTCCGCAGAAGCCTGATGGTGAACTGGGATACGTCGAAATACTGCCTCCTCCTCCAAATCGGAAGCAGGCACAAAACTCAAGTGAAATCCAAGTGACGGACGATCCTAAGTACTACGAGCTTCCCCCACCGCCAGAGCGATAAGGTCTCTGCGAAGAAGTCGCTGTCAATTCGGCTCGTCGGAGTTGTTTTGGTCCACAAAACGCGTACAGGATAAATTCTGCCGTACCGAAGTTTACCTCGGAGCGGCAGTCTTTGTTCGTATCTCAGCAGCCAAGATAAACGCCGAGAAATTTTTCTGATTGATGGCCTCGCAGGTCTCATCAGCTACGCGCCGGCGATCGTTCGTGTTCGCCGGGCAATTTCAAATTGAATCGCACCGGACACAATCGCTGTGGAATAGATCAGCGGACTCAGTTCCGCCAGTACACCTTGATTGGCTCGAGAGATTAAGGTCATGGCGCCCGCAACGAATGGTGCCAAAATCGTTCCTGTGATGAGCATGATGCCGATCGCCAGCGGAAGGGCTCCCCACTTCGAGATGAGTGAACAAAGGACTGTTAATTGGCAGAGGACGATGAGCACACACAAGCAGGCGAACAAACCTCGGGAATGGATAATCAATTCTCTGGATGATTTCTGATTTAGAAAGTACTCTGCGATAAGAATCGCGATCACTGTCGGCACAGTCGCAATCAGGCAGCCGAACATCTTCTGGTAAGTGATCTGACCGACAGAGAGTGGCAGCATCAGCAGTGTCGGCAAAGTTCCGAGCTGACGCTCTGACTGGAGAAACTGAGCTGAGTACAGCAGTGTTTCAATCGCGAAGACGATCAACAATGCGTCTCTGGCGAATTGTTCTCCGCTCGCGAACGTATAGCGATGGATTTCAGGAGAGTACTCCCGGCACAATATGATCCATAATGGGAACAGGACCATTTTTGTGGCCACGAGAAAAGGGCCTCCTCCGATAAAATAAAAATCTTTCCAGGCCAGAGCCAATGGCCAGGGACGAGCGACATAAGGGGTCCAACGGCGGGTCGGTTTTGAAGTCGTTACGCGACTTGGTTCGACCGTCTCCGGCAACCAGACGATGCGGCGGAACCAGGCCCAAGCCATCAGGAAAAATAACGTCCCCAGCAGGAATGAATACAGAACCTGCCAACTGAAGATGGCATAGTTGGAATTTGGTTCAAAGATCAGGGAGATCTGGTCAATGACCGAGGTCTTGTCGTGCAGGAGTTTCAGTGACTCGATTCCAGAACTGATACGCCCGTTCGCTTCAAGATAGCCAAGTTGAATCAGTTCTTTGCATGCGCGATAAGCGGCTGGAACGAGGCCCAGAAGAAATAATGTGAAGAGAACCATCAAACCAGAAGCTTCTCCCGAGCGACGCGAAACAACCGAGGCGAACAGGGCGAGATTGGCGATCAAGAACAGAAACGCCGAGAGTGTGAGGTACGTCGTGAAGATTTGTGTCACAGTAATTCCACCGAGTGTGATGGAGAGTAACGCAAACGGGAACTGGGCAGCAAAGATCAGGAATACCGAGAGAATTCGATTTGTTGACTTCCCTAAGAGAATCGAAAGCGGAGAGATATCCGCGAGCAACAAGAGGTTGAGAGTTCCTTCTTCCTTTTCTTCAGTGATCGAGTTCGAAAAGTGTCCCACTCCAGCCAGCGAAATGAGAGCGATGCCGAGATAGGCCATCGATCGGAAAAATTCGAGGCCGGGTGCTCCAATGATGCTGGAGCGAAAATGAGCAAAAAACAGAAAGACCAGCAGGAGAATCACGCTCGCAATACGGACCCAGTGCGCCTGCGACTTCAGCGCATCGCCACGAATGGACCTGTTGAGAAGCGTAAGAGTTCCACGAATCATGTAGGAATCGATCCCTTGGTGATGAGCGTCATGCTCAGAATGGTAATCGAACTACGAATTTGTCGCGAAGGTCGTTGGAGAAAATTTGTCGTACTGAAAAGTGTTCAGAAAAAAAGCAGCAGTACTGTGCAAGTTGTTTTAGGGAATCGTTCATGAGTAGACCCCCCGGTGGAGTCACCGGGGTAAGTGTTGAGATAGCGTTGTGATACCGAATCGTGATGACATCTCGTTTGGATCTGGAACCAGATTGACACACATGTGCTGCTCCTTCACGATATAGCTTGCCTCATTCTGCTTCTATTCGAGATTTGTGGAAAATTATGCCTTCTCTCCCAGGCTGCCGTTTCAGTTTGATTCAGTTGCTGTCAGTTGCCGTTCTGTGCAATCTGTCGGTTCTGAACGCGGAGGATAATTATGAGCTTGAAATCAAACCATTACTGAAAACGAAATGCTGGGCGTGTCATGGGGCGTTGAAGCAGGAAGCGGGTTTGCGACTCGATTCAGGATCGCTCATTCTAGAAGGTGGAGAGAGTGGGAAAGCCGTTGTTCCCGGTGATTCAGCAGCCAGTCTGTTGGTCGAACGAATTTCCTCACACGATGAATTTGAACGGATGCCCCCTGAAGGTGAACCGCTTACTCAGAAGCAGATTGGCCTCATTCGGACTTGGATCGACAATGGAGCAGCTTTCCCCGCAGCCGAGATTGAACAGGGTGATCCGAAAAAACATTGGTCGTTTCAGCCTCTGAAACTTCCCGCAGAGGGGTCTCCATTCGCGATGGAACTCGCTGCCAGTTCGAATCCAATTGATGTTTTCATCAACCGTAAGTTGAAAGCGGCGGGGCTCAGCTTCTCTCCACAAGCCGATCCCCGCACACTGATTCGGCGTCTCTATTTCGACATGCATGGTTTGCCGCCAACTTGGGAGCAAGTTAATGAATTCGTGAAAGAGCCATCAGCGAAGCACTTCGACCAGCACATCGATGCAGTTCTGAAGAGTCCACGATATGGCGAGCGTTGGGGGCAACATTGGTTAGATATTGTTCGCTATGCGGATACGCATGGATTCGAAGTCAACACTCCGCGAGCGAATGCCTGGCCCTATCGAGATTATGTGGTTGATGCGTTCAATCAAGACAAACCATATGATCAATTTGTGCGAGAACAACTCGCAGGCGAGGCTTATGGTGAAGATGCAGCGACCGGATTTCTAGTCGCTGCTGCTGTATTGTTGCCCGGCCAGATTGGGAAAGATGAACCGTCAAAACGGTTGGCACGTCAGGATTCTCTCGATGAAATGGTGGTCGGGACGAGTGCAACATTTCTAGGCCTCACTTTGGGGTGTGCTCGGTGTCACGATCATAAGTTCGATCCGCTCACAGCTGCGGATTACTATTCGATGCAGGCTTTCTTTGCGGGTGTCTATTACGGCGACCGGGAAATTCATGACGAAGAGTACAAGCGTAATGTCGCAGAGGCTGCAACGCTCGAACCGAAAATCACTGACCTGAAAAATCAAATCATGAAGTTTGAACCTCTAGCCAGGAGTGCAGAGGTTGTCGTGATCGACGATGAAGACCTGGACCGTGTGACGCTTTTGCAAAAGAAGAACGGTCATGGACAAAATCCCCCGGGGGCGAAACGTGGATACAAAGACGATCCCGGGACCGCAGGCCGGATGCCCAACTTAAGTGGAGGGCGATACACATGGTGGGACAATCATCCCGGTGAAGATGTCTTCACGTACAACATGCAACTTGCAGGTGAGTACGAAATCTGGATTTCGTGGGGAGTCCATGGAAGCGGAGTGCATACCCATGATGCACGTTACGTACTGGATTTGGACGGAGATCTTGAAACAGTTGAGGATCAAACAGAAATTGCCGTTGTCGATCAGTATTACTTCGAAGGGCAAGCTGAAGGGGAGACAGAGAAGAAGCCGCTCTGGAGTGGACTTCGGAATGCCGGACGTTATCGAATCAACGAAAGCAGCAAGCTGATCCTTCGTGGCGGCGAAACAGGGACGGGCATTACTGCAGATGCGATTGTCCTGCAAAAAGCAAACGGTCCAGCTGAACTCACTAACCGGTTCCCGCACCTTCGTCAGCCTGTCAGTTTTGAGCAGAATCTGGAACGTTTCTCTCCAGTGAAAGCGAATGCTGTTCGCTTTACAACCTCAGAAACAACTAACAACAATCGTTATGAACCGTGCATCGATGAGTTGGAGGTTTACACTTCTGACCCGGCAAGTCCGAATGTCGCTTTGGCGTCGCTGGGGGTAACGGCAACAGCGTCTGGCAATCTCTCCACCACAGGTCGCCATCAGCTGAAACACATTAATGATGGCCAGCTGGGGAATGACAAAAGCTGGATTTCGAATGAAAAAGGGGCGGGCTGGGTTCAACTCAACTTCCCAGAATTCATTGACATGGATCGTATCGTCTGGGGGCGAGATCGCACGGGGAAACTGAAAGATCGACTGCCTGTTCAGTACAAAATCGAAGTCCGAACTGGAGCAGAGGAGTGGAAAACCGTTGCGTCGTCAGCAGATCGCCTTCCGTTTGGTACAACATTCGATGAAGCGACAACTCGCTTGAGGATCGCACCGGAAGGGAAGGGGAATGAGTTACGTGGTTTCGCGAACGAACTGAAGACGTTGGAGCAACGATATCGGACGCTCACTACGCCGAGGCAAGTTTATGCTGGCGTTTTCCGAAATCCGGATGAAACACATCTATTGCTGCGGGGCGACCCGGAGCAACCGCAAGAGAAAATCGATCCTGCCACACCCGCAATCTTCAGGAAGAATGAGGAACACCAACTTCCTGGTGATTCACCCGACTCCCAACGACGCTATGAATTAGCGCAGTGGGTCGCAAGTGCTGAGAATCCATTGACGGCTCGTGTCATGGTCAATCGTCTCTGGCAGTTCCATTTTGGAACGGGCCTTGTTTCCACTCCCAGCGATTTCGGCCTCAACGGTTCACCACCTTCGCATCCTGAACTCCTCGACTGGCTGGCGCAGGAATTTGTCACGCATAATTGGTCGATCAAACACATCCACCGACTGATTCTGTCTTCAAGGACCTGGCAACAATCCAACCAGATGGTCCCTCATGCTCATAGCATCGATGCTGATTGTCGATTGCTCTGGCGATATCCTTCGCGCCGACTTGAAGCAGAAGCGATTCGCGACGGGTTGTTGCAAGCGACAGGAAATTTGAATCTCAAGATGGGGGGCCCTGGATTTGATTTCTTCAAAACCCGCGGCGGACTGAACGGTTTCCCACCTGTGTTAGAATTCAAGGAAGAAGGACTTCGGCGAATGATCTATGCTCACAAGATCCGGATGGAGCGAGTTCCGGTCTTCGGGGCTTTTGATTGTCCCGACGCCGGTCAGCCGACCCCTGAAAGAAGTCGATCGACAACTGCTATTCAAGCACTGAACTTGATGAACAGTCCCTTCATTGCCAGTCAATCGGAATCGCTGGCAATGAAACTGAATGAACTGCCATCGATTGAATTACAGGTACGAACGGCCTATGAGAAAACGCTTCAACGAGAACCGAGTCCCAAGGAGCTTTCAGCCGTGATACCCGTTGTCGAACAACACGGACTTTCAACATTGTTGCGAGTCTTATTCAATAGTAATGAATTCGTCATGCTGCCGTAATGTTCCGTCGAGCATGAAATGTACGCTGTAAGCTCTGATTCCCATTTTATTGTGGTTGCGTCGCATTGTCTCGGCTGGATGAAGAGAGACGAATCAGCAGAAAGTTGAATTTTGAAATTGCTGAGTCTGACACTTTAAGTCTGAAACTTGACGTGTCAGGCAGGCTCATACGAAATAGAGAGAGCGATGAACACCCTGAATTCGCTGAGCACTGCCGGACGGCAGTTGTTGTCGCGCCGTGGTTTTTTAAGCCAGACGGGAACGTCGCTGGGATCGATTGCGCTGGCGAGTTTGCTGCGACAGGATCGCTTGTTGGCAGGTCCGGCACCGCGAATTGATCCAGCGAGCCCACACGCACCGCGTCAGCCGCATTTCAATGCGAAGGCCAAAAATGTTGTCGTCATTTTTTGTGCAGGAGGTTGCAGCCAACTCGAAACATTTGATTACAAGCCAGAACTCACCAAGCGAGACGGCACGCCTCTCGAAGGGGGGCCAGCTGTCACTTTTCAGGGACCAGCAGGCAATCTGGCGCGTCCGCAGTACGATTTCAAACCATACGGTGAGACCGGAAAAATGGTCTCCGATATGGTTCCGCACATGGGTGAGTTAGTCGACGATATTTCCTTCATTCATACATTGACCAGCAAATCAAATACTCACGGTCCCGCTGAGAATTTTCTCTCGACGGGATTTGTTCTCGACGGATTTCCAAGTATCGGCGCCTGGGTGACCTACGGGCTCGGCTCGGAAAGTCAGGATTTGCCAGCATTTGTTGCGATTCCTGATCCACGAGGAGTCCCGCAAGCGAGTGTCAATAACTGGGGACCGGGGTTTCTGCCAGCGGTCTTTCAGGGAACTCCATTTAGCGCTTCGAATCCAATTCAGAATTTGAAAGCCCCCAAATCATTTGCCGGAGCTAAAGATCTCGCTGCTCGTGATCTGTTGAAGTTTCTCAATGAAGACCATCTCGAACGACACCCCGGCGATGGTAATCTCGCTGCCCGAATTGCCAGCTACGAACTGGCAGCCCGGATGCAATTGTCCGTACCGAAGATCAGCGACCTGACTTCCGAAACACCAGAAACCCTCAAGGCCTACGGGGCGGACTCTCCGAATGAAATCAAAGCAGGTTATGCGAAGAATTGCATTCTTGCGAGACGCCTGCTTGAGAACGGCGTTCGCTTTGTTCAGCTCTTTAATGGTGCGTATGCAAGTGCCGGGCGATTGAATTGGGATGGTCATTCAAAGCTGAAAGAACAGTACGATGTTCATGGTGAGATTATGGACCAACCATCTGCGGCGCTGTTCAAAGATCTCAAACAACGAGGTTTGCTCGAGGACACACTTGTTGTCTGGTGCACCGAATTTGGCAGGATGCCGATGTTCCAGAAGGGGGCTCAGGGACGCGATCACAATCCGCTAGGATTCACAGCCTGGCTTGGCGGAGCGGGAATCAAACCGGGGGTCAGCTACGGAGAGACCGACGAACTCGGATTCAAGGCCGTCGAAAATGTTTCGTCCGTCCATGATTTGAACGCAACGATTCTGCATCTTCTGGGGATGGATCATGAGCAACTGACGTTTCAACATAACGGATTGGACCGCCGGTTGACCGATGTTCATGGTCACGTCATTGATGAAATTCTCACCTGACGAAATTCTCACCTGATCAAGTCATTCGTCGTTTGCAGGATGCAGCACTTGCTCAGCGATGAGCTGAACCTGTTGCATTGTCGTTCCTTCCCGCTGTTCACGAGACAATGGGTGATCTGCCGACTCAAGGACAATGAGCGGTTTCAGACCGACAGAGCGAGAATGGATGAAGGCTTTGAGGTTCTGAGTTTCGGGATAAGTCGGTAGCGTGTTGGCAATCGCACCGGCAAAGGGTGGTTCGTTTTGTCGGTTTTCATCTTCCCATGAGTCGAGAATGCGCGCGAAATCTTGTTTCGGTAAAGAGACCCAAAGGTTCCAGGAGAAGACTTCGTCGGAACCTTGGATTGGAATCTCCAAATTGCCGCAAACAAAAAACTTCTCTTGGTCAATCACACAAAGATCGGGGGAGAGGGCAACCCGTTCCTCGATCTCTTCTGTTGGAATTCGGAAGTATTCAGCCGGAGCTTGTGGCCCCATCGCAAGTGGAAGTTCCGGGTGAAATTCGTTGCACACATTGCATTGAAAGCCTTGTGAGTCTGACAATCGTCCTCTCCTGTTGAGTCGATGTTGTTCGCAATCACGTTGCCGTTGCGAACAGTGGTATTCAATGCGTGCCGCGCCCGTGAAGTTCACTTTCATGACTTCATCGATTGCTCGCCACGAGGTCGAACGTAAAGACTGATGCTGGAAATACTTTAGAGCTGGTCCTGAAACTTGAAATTGCTCTCTCAAACGTTGAGGAAAGCGACGATTCCAGAGGTTTTCGGACTGGTTCTAGAGCAGTTTGCTCTACCGTGTGCCCGTGAAGAACGCATTTCTCTAGGAAAAATGCTGTTCGCCACGAGGCAGAACCTGCAAACCAATTCGAAAGATGCTCTAGGCTTCGCGGACGTATTCCTGAAATCTCTTGCGGAGTTTCTTCGTGATTTCACCGGGTGTGCCGGTTCCGATTTTTCTTCCATCGAGATCGACGACCGGGATGACTTCCGCGGCGGAGCCTGTCAGAAAGCATTCGTCGGCGGTGTAGATATCATGGCGAACCATCGCTTCTTCGCGGACATCAATTCCCGCTTCAGTGGCGAGTTCGATGACAACTTTGCGAGTGATTCCTTCGAGAATCCCAGCGTCTCGTGGAGGAGTCTTCAGCACTCCATTTTTCACGATGAAGATGTTGTCTCCCGTACACTCTGCGACTTCCCCTTTGTGGTTCATCATCAGAGCTTCAAGAGTCCCGGCGTCGGTTCCCTCAATTTTTGCGAGGATGTTGTTGAGATAGTTCAACGATTTTACACGCGGGCTGAGCGCACTCGGGTGATTGCGAATGGTGCTCGCTGTGATGATTTTCATGCCTGTTTCATACAGCTCTTCGGGATACAGGCTGATCGTATCGGCGATGATAATCACTTGAGGGTTGCTGGTACGACGGATATCAAGGCCCAGCGATCCAGCACCGCGGGTCACGACGAGGCGGACATACCCATCGACAATGTTGTTGGCAGCCACGGTCTTTTCGACGGCAGCTGTCATTTCCTCAGGGGAGATTGGGATCTCCAATCGGATCGCGAGAGCACCTTCGTAGAGTCGGTCGATATGGTCCTGATTTCGAAAGACTCTGGATGAGTAGATGCGAATTCCTTCGAAAATTCCGTCTCCGTACAGCAATCCATGATCGTAAACGCTTACAACTGCCTGGTCTCTGTCCACCAGTCGATCGTTCAGGAAAATTTTCTGTGAAGTCTTCTCAGACATGTGTCGTCTCAATTTGGGATTCGTTCCGCGAGCAAAGTTGCCACGGTCGAGATGCGAGGCTGGCAGTTTAAAATACGCGTATGTTTCTCGATGAGTCTGAATTTGGGGAACTGAATTTGTCTCTCAGGTTTCAATTCTTTCCGTTCTGAACTCTCTATCCATTGAGCCGGAACCGGCCGGGGGCAATGGACATCTTTTATTTTGGGTGCGGTTTTACACGCCGTGTTCCATAAAAGATAGCAAAAACTGGCAAGACAGAAAGAGAGCAAATAACGAGACACTCAGGCAGAGGGGCGAGTTCGGACACGATTTCCAGAGACAGTCAGCTCTGAGCGGGATAAATATGAGGCGGGGCTAGCCTTCGGTTTGAGAATCTGAGTCCCAGTGTGTGTTGGTGCGTGGAGGAACACAATCGTTGTGGATGAAGCGGACCACCAAGGGGAGGACTTCAACTGAATCGAAACGACTTTCACCAACTTGGGAGGATGTTGCCTTCGATGATAACCGCTTCTTCTCTTGCAAGGTTCGCTGAAGATGTGACGCAGACTTCGATTCAACTTGGCGAAAGAGTTTTCGAGATCACCGGCTGTATTCTGTATTGGTCACGTCCGCCCCTTGCTCTCTTGCCTGAGCCAAGCAACAATTCCATCACTGCATGGAACTCCTCTCGTTGTGACTTTTTAGAACTGATCCTGAAACTTGAAATTGCACTCTCAAACATTGAGGAAAGCGGCTATTCCAGAAGTTTTCGGACTGGTTCTAATGAGAGACCGTGCGAGTTGGACTCGATAATACGGAATTTTACTGAATACCGGTTGGATAAAAGATGAGTGATCATTTCGAAAAAGTGGGACTGGTTTCCGAAATACCGGATGTGGGGCGACTTTCGGTCATTCTGGGAGATGAAGTTTCTGCCCTCGTTTTGCGGGCAGGTGACGATTTCTACTGCGTGGAAGATATTTGCACTCATGATGGTCAGCCGATGACTGAAGGGGAGTTCGATGGCTGTGAGCTGACGTGCCCGCGTCATGGTGCGAAATTCGACGTCAAAACCGGCGCGCCGACCCGAATGCCTGCAACTGAGCCGATCAGAACCTTCCCTGTTGAGATTCGTAATGGGGAGATTTACGTCGAATATGACGATTAACGAGTTGCATACCAATTTGATTGATGGGGATGTCTCATTGAATGCATTGAAATTCACAAGAATTGAGTGACTCAGGCAGGAATTGGTCGCTATGATTCATGTGGAAGAGTTTGCTTATTCATCACAGATCTCGGGCCAGGTCGATTCTGTCTCCAATGAGATGATGAGATTCGAATTCGATGTGACAGACGCTCACACGTTGTTGAGGCGAAGCCGTGCCAATGATTCTTGTATCGCTTGATGATGGGTCACCAATCATCATCAACAAAGCTGTGGTATTTTTTGGTCGTAGCCACGAATGCGACATCGTTCTGGCTCAGAGCCGAAAAGTCTCTCGGAAGCACTGCTGCCTGGCTCAAATCAACGAAAGCTACCTTGTGAGAGATCTGGGGAGCATGAACGGTGTGCGGGTCAACGAGCAAAAAGCGGACCCAGAACTGCCATTAGAAGTTGGGGATGAGCTTTGGGTTGGGGATGTCGGCTTTCGATTTCAGCCACACACGTCTGATCATGGAATGCCAGTTCAGCGCACCGAAAAAGTCATCCCGGAAACGTCAGAGCAGATGGCACCGAAGAAGGTTGCACCGGATAAATTTCTAAATGCCCCTCCGCCCAGTCTGGAACATCCTGTGGCCATTCCTGAGGAAAGCAAAGAATTCATCATTGAAGAATCGATTCAGCAGCAGATTATCGATTCAGACGAAAATTGACCGATTGGCTGTCGAGCAAGAGATCCGTACCGGATTTCACGTTTTGCCTCGTGGCGAGCAGCCTTTGAGGTCTTGGAAGCAATTTTGATAGCCCGGTGAGTATTGAGTTTTGAAGCATTAAAAATGCTCTACTCTATAAACCCAACTTCTTCGAGTTTATCTGTCGTGTTGCCCCACATTCCCGATTGGCTATTTCCAAGCGCACGAACGGAGACGATGCAAATTCCGATGATCAATGCCAGCATCACGGCATATTCAACTGAAGTTGTGCCGCTTTCATCCTCCAAAAAGGACTTCAGCTTAGCCAGGGGGTGAGTTTTCACGGAATCAATCCAAGTTGATGTTTGATCTTGTATTATGTTTCTACATTTAACGCCGGCAGCAGTTTGACGCAGAACTCAGAAACATCGTTGGGTTCGGCTATAACAAAATGACTTTCGAAATCGGCTCAATCGCACACCAACGAGAGTGCCAAATTGCTAACAGTGTATGACGCACCCGGCTCGGTTGAGTTTTCTGATCAGTCTTTCTCTGTTTGTCTGCTGGGGCTGTCGTTACGTAACAACAACAGGGCGACTTCACAGTTTTCAACGTGAATCACAAAGCTCGGCAGAGCCTACTTGAAGGTATGTCCAGAAAATTGAGAGTCAAATCGAATCCTTTGGATTTGACGAAAATTCATGCCCGATCTGATAAACCGAGGACGTTACGCTGCCAGAAAGACAGGGATTCGAAGAATGCGACCCTCTCCTTGCAATCGGCGACGAGTGTACTATCTTCTTATTAGGGAATAGCTTACGTTCGTTTGGTGAACTTCGATTTATTTGCTGGCGCAGCATTTGCAATTCCTGAAACACGACCCGCTGGTCGATATTTCCCCCCGACAACCATTCACACCGTTGGAACCAGTACAATGCCTATATTCAGATGGGGAAGTGCTCTGGAAGCATTCCGCGATCTTGAACGTGAAGTGGATCGCTGGGTGAGGGGCATTGATATTGTTTTCGAGAATCCACGGTTCGGTCGACCGTTTCCCTCGATCAATCTCTACGAGATCGGTGAGGAATACCTGATTACAGCTGAGCTTCCCGGTACCGAGGCCAAAGACCTGGATTTGAGTGTTGCCAATGGACTGGTCACGATGAAGGGGACGCGGGATACGTTAGGGGAAATCTCAGAAGATCGTTTCCGTCGTAGCGAGCGTCTCTCTGGGACATGGGAGCGAACCATTACCGTTCCAGAGCGAATCGATGATGACAACATTCGCGCGGAACTTACAGACGGACTTCTCAAGCTTTATCTCCCGAAAGCACCATCGGTAGAGAGAAAACAGATTCATGTCATTGGGGGCAAGTCGGAAGAAGAACAGTCTACCGAGTCCCGGTCCATGGAAGTACAGAGTGAGAAGGAGGGAACGAACGATGAATGAACTCCCTACTCCTGAAGATCAGCAAGAAATCGCTGATCCTTTACAGAAGCGATGGGTCCGGACACCTCCGATCGACATCTTCGAAACGGAAGATGGCTTGGTGCTACGCGCAGACTTGCCAGGTGTCTCATCAGAGAATCTGGAACTGCAGGTTCAAGACAATCGATTAACCCTGTTTGGTCGTGTGGTCGAGGATCTCCCCGGGAATGCCGTCCTGATGCACCAGGAATACAACCATGGTGATTTTCTTCGCTCGTTCATTTTGAGTGACGATGTCGACCATGATCGTATTTCTGCCAAGCTGACGAATGGTGTCCTCGAAGTGACGTTACCAAAAGTTCCACGTGCTGAGCCGAGAAAAATCTCAATTCAAACGGACTGATTCTGTCACTTCGACGATGGCATCGATGGCAATGTCACACAGTCTCTCTACCAGTTCGCGCGGCATCGCCGGTGCGGGCATCAGGACCACAACATCTCCGAGTGGACGAAGAATTGCGCCCCGTTTCCGGGCAGCTAATGTCACCAGGTGACCGGTCCTTTGTGCGGTGGGGTACGCTTCGACAGGATCGCGACGGGCGACCAGTTCAATTCCGACCATGATCCCCTTTTGTCGAACCTCTCCGACATTCGGATGGTCAGCCAGGGGCTTGAGTTTCTCTGCAATGAGAGCTGCATTCTGTTGAACATTCTCAAGGGTCGAATTCTGTTCGAACAGGTCAATAGAGGCGAGCGCGGCTGCACAACCGAGCGGATTGCCTGTGAACGTGTGACCATGGAAGAACGTTTTTCCGGCTGCCGGTTCAGCCAGAAACGCTTCGAAAATTTCGTCGCTCGCCAAGGTTGCAGCGACCGGAAGATAGCCACCGGTGAGACCTTTGGCGACACACATGATGTCCGGTTGAACCTCTTCTTGATCGCATGCAAACAGAGTTCCTGTTCGGCCAAATCCCACGGCAACTTCGTCAGCAATGAGCGGGATGCCATAGCGGGATGTGAGTTCGCGGAGGTGCTTCAGGTAGCCCTGCGGGTGAACAAGAATGCCGGCAGCTCCCTGAACGAGAGGTTCAACGATAAACGCAGCAAGTTGGTCTCCATGCTCGGTAATGATGCGTTCGGCTTCATCGAAACAGTGTTGAATTAAGTCGGTGGCTGAGGTTCCGTCTGGACGATGCAATACCGCCGGTGACGGGACTGTGACTGTTTCGAATAGCAGCTTTCCATAGATGGAATGAAATAGTTCCATGCTGCCGACGCTGACCGAGCCGATGGTGTCTCCGTGGTACGCACCTCGCACGGTCCCAAACAATCGCCGATCTTCCGGCCCCGATTTCTTCTGTTGATGGTACTGATACGCAATCTTCAGTGCTGCTTCGACTGCAGTTGCTCCGCTGTCGGTATAAAAAACTTTGGTGAGATTCTCTGGTGTCAGTTCAACGAGTTTCTTCGCCAGTTCGATACTCGGTGTGGAGGACAGCCCAAGTAGAGTTGAGTGACCGATCTTTCCGAGTTGCTCCTTGATGGCGGCGTCTATTTCGGGGACTTGATGACCATGAACATTGCACCAGAGCGAAGAGATTCCATCAAGGTATTCAGTTCCGTTGACATCGAAGAGTGAAAAGCCTTCCCCTCGTTCAATGATGGGAGCATCTTCTTCACGATAAGCTTGCATCGGCGTGAATGGATGCCAGACGTAGTCGTTGTCCCACTGTCGGAGTTGCTCCGGAGTCGTTGGTGTAGTCATTGTCTGTTCGATTTCTGAGTTTCGTACGTTTTCGCCGGACGCTTCAATTCGCGAACGACTAAAAACAGGGCCCCTGAGACGGGATATTGTTAGTTGATGTCGTTCTTCGTGAGGGCGAACCAGTCTGGATGAGGCTATTCATTCGAGAGATGAAAGGCTGTGTTCACATCTATTCACAGAGGTCACGCGTTTCCCGCACAAAGTAGTCAACATCGGCAGTTCTCACAATCAACCGAGTTGGAACTGAGTGACAACCGGGTTGGCGAGTCGCAACAACCTGTTGAGACGATGGCTGATGTCGACTTCTCGCGACATCTCTCAGGCATTAAGATTGATAGTTTTGCCAACAATGTTTTTCTTTCGATGGTTATGAAAATCTCTGTTGAGTCTGGCTCGCGATCACGGCGTCGCTGGCAGACGATGATTTCTTGCAAGTCGGCGGTCTATGGCGTCGTTCTCGGCCTGTTGATTTTGAACGGTTGTAAAAAGTCGAATCCTTCAGCTTATTTAATTCTTCCGGAGAGGGTTCGGGCACAGACTCTATTGCTCAGTGAGATCCAAGCTGCCGAGAAGATGGCGGACGTTATCAAGTGTCCGATCGTCGTTGAGAACTCGACTGGAAAGATTCAGACGCTGAAATTAGTGGGGACTGGTTGCTCTTGCTATGGAGTCACTTTTGAAGGACGTAAGTTGCTCAAGGGGGAGTCTCTGGAGATTGCAGTGAACGAGACCGTTTCGCTGAATATTGATGCAGGACCTCCGTTGACGGAATCACTTCAAGACTATCAGACCCGGTTTGAGTTTCAGTCGGAAACCGATGGGAAGGTCGAGCAAAACGTACGGTGTGAGTTGCAGGTTTATCGAGATTTGAAAGTCTTCCCGCTTGTCCTTGTTTGTGAGACCGATCTGGGAGTGACACAAGATTTGACCAGGGAACTGACCATTGAACGGATCTATCGCAGCGAAGATGGTGCCACTGCCGAGCCGACGATTCAACATCTTCCAGAAGGGGTCTCAGTGCTGAAAACGGTTCGGTTGGTCGGACCAATTGAACTTGAAACGGGGATCTGGAAAAGCGTTTGGACTTCTTTGCTTTCTGTTCAAGTGGCAGGAGATCTCTCCGCAACCGGGAAAAGGGAAACGTACGAGGTCGAATTTGATAATCTTGAAGACAGCACAGCCATTGAGCCTGCTCAAATGCAACTCGTTCGCCGAGCTCGTGCTCCGATTCTGTTTCCAAAACAGATTCAGTTTGGTCGCATCCCTCTGGGAGAAAAACGAAGACGAACAATCTTCCTGACGCACTCGGAAGAGGCAAAATTTCAGCTCAGGCTCGAGCAGTCTCAACTGCCTGAGAATGTCTCGGTGATGATTCCAGAGGGGGCAGCGTCTCGCTTTCGTGTTGAAGTCGAAATCGAAGGTCTGGAACGGGGGGATTGGGCCAAAACTCTCCAGTTTTCCACTAATCTGAAAAAGCAGCCCACCCTTGAGATCGAATTGAAAGCAATCTTCAAAAAGCCTGATGACGATTGATCTTGCCTCATTTTTCAATCTTTTCCTACTATCCAAATAGTCTGTCAGTCCGCTCCCAGAAAAAGGAAATTTGGACATGCCAGACTCTGCTCGAAAGATGTGCTCGACAGTGCACTCAGCTGAGTAGCGTACTAGTCAACAATGTGGGACACTGCTCAACACCGTTTAACTCATTCGAAAAGTCGAGTGTTCAGAAAATTAGAAACGCTCTTGTCAGCTCTAACAAAACCTGAGCAAGTGGTCAGGAATCGAGTGCATCACGCCGATTTCAGCAGTCTTGTCAGGGCTTCTTAGCGCGGCAAATTGGTCAACACCGGGATATGGATCCCCCCCTCCTCATAGTGAAAGTGAAAAGGTCCTGAAATGAATTCAGGTGATCAAGACTGGGCCGGTCTTCCCACAACGGATCGACTCGAACGACTGTTTGAGTCAGAGACTCGCGATCTTCCTGCTGGCTTACAAAGCGCCATCAATGCGTCTCGCGATTGGCTCCTTGAGCAACAATCTTCCGATGGATACTGGCTGGGAGAACTGGAAGGGGACACGATTCTGGAATCAGAGTATGTCCTGCTACTGATTTGGCTGGGACGAGCGAATTCTCCGATTGTCGAAAAGTGTGCGCGTTACATCTTTCAGCAGCAACTCTCCACTGGGGGCTGGGCGTTGTATCCCGGCGGGCCTCTGGAGATCAGTAGTTCCGTCAAGGCGTATTGGGTATTGAAGATTGCCGGATACGATCCGGAATCAGAGCCGATGCAGCGCGCGAAACTCGCCATTCTGGCTGCTGGTGGAGCTGAACGAGTTAATAGTTTCACTCGTTATTACATGGCTTTGCTGGGGATCATCTCTTATCGGCAATGTCCGGCTGTTCCACCCGAATTGACGCTCCTGCCGAACTGGAGTCCAATCAATCTCTACGAGATGTCCTCCTGGTCACGAACGATTGTCGTTCCACTCAGCTTGTTGTGGGCCTTTCAACCAAAAACTCAACTCTCAGTCGAACACCGCATCGATGAAATTTTCTGTCAGTCTCCAGAAAAGATGCCAGTGTCGATGCCCCCTTCTGATCAGCTTGATGATCTGAAATCAAAGACCTGGATTCCCTGGGCAGCTGTCTTTCGGGGAATTGATCGAGTCTGGAAAACAGTCGAGCGTTTCCATCTCAATCCGTTTCGCAAACGCGCGATTCAAACGGCTCATAATTGGATACTGGAACGATTTGAAAAGAGCGATGGCCTCGGCGCGATTTTTCCTCCGATTATCTGGAGCATCATTGGGCTGCGATGTTTAGGGTATGAAGAAGATTCGAAAGAGATTCAGGCAGCTCTGAAAGAACTGGAGAAGTTGACGATTGAAGAAAATGACACGATTCGACTGGAACCGTGTCGGTCTCCGGTGTGGGACACTTCCATCGCAGTGAACGCATTGCGTGAAGCAGAAGTCCCTGCCGATCATCCGAAGATTCAAAAAGCAGTTGACTGGTTACTCTCCAAAGAAGTCCGTGACCCGGGTGACTGGTCGATTTCTCATCCCGACGTTGAGCCCGCTGGCTGGTATTTTGAATTCAATAATGAATTCTATCCAGATATCGACGATACAATCATGGTGACGATGGCTCTCGCTCGTTGCCTGCCTGGACAAGGTAACGAACTCGACAAAAGCTGGTCATCAAAAATGATCAAGTCGCAACCAGGGGAAGATTTTTCATCGACTGAATTACAAATGATGGTCACCGGGAAAGGTGAGTCAGTACAGCAGTTCCTCTCGAAGATGGACCGTGCCGAACCGATGCTGGCTGCCATTCGCCGTGCGGTGAAATGGGTAGCTGCCATGCAGTGCCGCAACGGAGGCTGGGCAGCGTTTGACGCCGACAATGACCGGGAAATCTTAACGCGGGTTCCATTTGCAGATCATAACGCAATGATCGATCCTCCCACTGCCGACATCACTGCTCGTACGCTGGAAATGTATGCACGTCTGGGACTGAACACTTCCGAGGAAATGTTCATGAAAGCGATCGACTTTATTTGGGACGAACAGGAATCGGACCACTCCTGGTACGGTCGCTGGGGAGTCAATTATCTTTATGGAACCTGGCAGGTTCTGGTCGGACTGACAGAGTTTGGAATTCCCACGAGCGATCATCGCATTCAGGGGGGCGTTGAGTGGCTCAAACGTTTCCAGCAAGCAGATGGAGGCTGGGGCGAAACAGCAAGAACTTACGACGAACCCAACCTACGCGGGACAGGCCCGACAACGCCGTCCCAAACCGCTTGGGCTTTGATGGGACTCATGGCGGGTGGGGCAACGAAGTCTCCTGAAGTTTACAACGGCATTCAGTATTTGCTGCAAACACAAACCTCTGACGGAACTTGGGAGGAAGAGTGGTACACCGGGACCGGGTTCCCACGCGTCTTCTACTTACGTTATCATCTCTATCGACACTATTTCCCATTGATGGCCCTGGCGAGGTACTCCCATCTGATGAATTCGGAACCGGGAGAGAAGAAATAGTTCGAAGAAATTTGAACAGGAATTTCCAAATCATGTTCGCGTTTTGAAGAACGGATTTGAAATTCTCAAGCGGTACTTTAGCCAGAGAGAAGGCGGCCTGTTTCAATTGTTTTCGAAAAGGTTTCAACTCGGAGAACAATGTCGTATTCATCCTCACGAGAGAAAGCTGCGAGTGGCAGTTGACAATATCAGGACGATCTCGTGGTGACTCCACTTCGTCAACATGATCAGCATTCGTTTCTGGTTCTGCCAGAGAACAGATTCGCTGTTGCCGCGATTCAACGTCTGGCACCGGTGACGCGTCATCGGACTGTTCAATGTGTGACCTTGATCGGCCCTCCGGGGACTGGAAAATCAAGGCTGGCTCGCGAACTTATTCGCAGCTGGGAGGCCTCTCGCAGCGACGCAAAAATCATTTCTGTGACAGCTTCCGAATTTGCTGCTCAGTTGGCTCAGGCTTCCAGCGAAAGTGCGATTCATCAATTTCAGCGGCGTTATCGACATGAAGTTTCGCTCTTCATTTGTGAAGATGTTCAGTCACTGACCGGCCGAAATGAATCACAACAGCAATTGGTCGCTGCGATTGATGAGGTGATGTCTCAGGGAGGGGCAGTCCTGCTGACCTCAACCCTCATGCCCTCTGGCATTCGCGGGCTTTCGTCACGCTTGGCGAGTCGCATTCGAGGAGGCCTGTGTGCCGATATTTCACTCCCAGAAGTTGCCAGTCGTCGGAAGTTATTGAATCATTTCCTTACTACGGAATCACTTCGACTGACGGATCAGGACGTCCACGAAATTGCCAAGTCTTATCAGGCATCACCAAGAGAGTTGGCTGGGATTCTTCAGCAAATCAAGACTTTGCAGAAGACCAAGGCCGGACAGTTAATGAGTGCCCCTGAACTTATAGAGGCACTGCATATCTCAAGGAAATACTCGTTGCCAGAGATCGCTTCAGCGACTGCAAGGGTGTATGGAGTTCGGGTTGTCGATCTGAAAAGCCCACGCAGATCGAAGACGATTTCCCAGGCCCGACAAGTGGCAATGTACCTGACGCGAGAGCTGACAGATTTGAAGTATCAAACGGTCGGCGAGTACTTCGGACGGGGCAATCACAGCACTGTGATTCATGCTTGCAAAAAAATTGCAACTCAACGAAAAGGCGACCCGGTGCTTTCCCATCATATTGAATCGATCGAAAAACGCCTTCTGAACAAGATGTCCTGAAACAACTTCATTCGATGTTTCAGGTTGTTCGGCTCGCTGATTAGAGCATCTTTCGAATTGGTTTGCAGGATCTGCCTCGTGGCGAACAGCATTTTTACTAGAACCAGTCCGAAAACCTCTGGAATCGTCGCTTTTCTCAACGTTTGAGAGAGCAATTTCAAGTTTCAGGACCAGCTCTAGAGAAATGCGTTCTTCACGGGCACACGGTAGAGCAAACTG
This sequence comes from Thalassoglobus sp., assembly GCF_048270125.1. NCBI lineage: Bacteria > Pseudomonadati > Planctomycetota > Planctomycetia > Planctomycetales > Planctomycetaceae > Thalassoglobus > Thalassoglobus sp. The sequence goes on from NZ_JBLWTN010000003.1 coordinate 99,158, forward strand.
CTCTAGTCGATCACTGGAAAGTCGACTTCTGCGTTGTTGTCCGGGTCTCCGTTGTAGTTGACGGTGATCTCTTCGCCTTGCTCGATATCGCGAATCGCAGAGAAAATTTTCGTTTTGCGACCAACATCGTCGTACCGTGCATTCGGATTGTAACTGTGGTTGTAGATGGAACCGTAGCCGAGCGCGATGGCAGATTTTGTTGTCGTATAGACAAACGCATAGTCAGCCAATTCAGAATCGGCGATTTCGTCCCAGGTCACAATGAGGATCGGGACTTTCTCAATCACGGCCCCTTTGGAAATGAACTGTTTGGCGAAAACTCCACGTCCTTTTTTGGGGCTGTTGCGGACTTCAATAAAATCTGGGTGACTCAGAGGCATTCTTATATCGTTATTTTGGGAAGGTCTGAAATTTTGGGAATCTGTGGTGGGAGGGGTATCTTCTCGAATTCGTAAACTGTTTCAAGTATCACTCTGGTAGAACCACGATCTTCTCGCGAGAATATCCAAGTCAGATCCTGAATTTCGTGACCCGCACTGACTTCATATGCAACACAATTGCATTCACTTCTATGTTTGAACCGTTGAAAGATTTGAAAGTCGTCATCGCGGCGCGTAAAGCTCGAATCGCTGCCATTCGGGAGAAAGCAAAAACGCTCAACGATAACGGTGTCCCCGGAATTCAGATTGCATCTGTCATTAGCGATGGGTTCGATGAATTTCTTTGTACACTCGCAGACGAAACCTCCGCTCAATTTTCTAAAGAATGCTGTGAGAAAATCCCTGAGCAGGGAGCCATTGTGGCCATCGGAGGAACCGGTCGCGGTGAGATGGCTCCCTATTCCGATGTCGATTTACTTTTCCTGAGTGACCGGTCAGCGACACCAGAGTTTTCCGAATTTGTTCAAGCTTTCGTACAAAACTGCTGGGACTCCAAAATTCAGCTCGGGCATGCCACGCGAGATGTGGCGACTTGCGTGACCCTCGCAAGACAAGACCCCCAAATCGCCACGCCACTTGTTGAAGCACGTTTGTTGTGGGGGAGTGAGTCTCTTTACAACCGCCTGATCGCGCAATTCAAACAGCGTGTCTTATTTTCCCGTCGCCGAAAGTTCATCGAAGATTGTCTCGAAGCACGCGAAGTCGGTTGGTCAGAGTATGGTCCTCCGGCACAAGAACTCGAGCCTGATATTAAATCTTCATCGGGCGGCCTGCGAGATTTGCATCTCATCCGCTGGATCGGATATGCCCGCTACGGCGTGAAAGATATCGACTCTTTGAGGCTGAAAGATGCGCTGACAAAGGAAGATGCTCGAAAACTTAAACTGGCTTGGGAATTCCTGACGAAGTTGCGCATCGATCTGCATTTGAGTAGTCGAGGAGCACATGACCGGTTGACCAAAGATGAGCAACTTCGAATCGCCAGAGATCGCGGGTTTCCGGGCAATGAACGTCAACGTCCTGTAGAAGAGTTCATGCAGGAGTATTTCCACCATAGTTCAGAACTGGCCAACATCACCCGGAGATTCGTGGCCATGGAGCGTCCACGTTCGATTGCCGAACGAACTCGGGATGTTGTCGTTGGTCATCGTGCTGAAGGGATGTTCTATGTGGGGACAGATCGGATTGAAGTTGCAGACCGATATCTGAAAAGAGTCTGCAAGAATGTCGAATCGATGCTCAAGCTCTACAGAGCGGCAGCACTCTATGGAGTGCTCCCATCTCCTAAAGTCGCTGAAGCAATTAAAAGAAATCTTCCCGAAACTCCTCCAGAAATATCAGCGAACGCCTCGAAAGCATTCCTGGAAATTTTCCGATGTACTTCGGCACTCGGTCCAATTTTACGAAGCATGTTTGAAACTCGATTGCTGGACCTTGTCATCCCGCAGACAACGCATATCCGCAATCTCCTGCAGTTCAATCAGTATCATCATTTCACTGTCGATGAGCATACGCTGCGATCGGTTGAAGCGGTCACAAGTTTTGAAAATGACGAAGGACCAGTCGGGGCAGCCTACCACGAGATACGCCATAAAGAGGTCCTGCATTTAGCCGTTTTCCTTCACGATATCGGGAAGGGAATGGGGGGCGATCACAGTGAAATCGGAGCCGAGATCGCCGTCGAAGTTGGACACCGTTTGTTGCTTCCGAAGCATCAAATCGAGCAAATTCAACTGTTAGTCAAGCTGCATCTGGAAATGGCAGACATTGCGTTTCGTCGCGATATTACGGATCTGGATCAAGTCGTCAGCTTCGCTCAAAAAATCGGATCGCCAGATGTTCTACGTATGCTCTACGTGCTGACTGTTGCAGATGTCACAGCCGTCGGGCCGGGAACCTGGACGAATTGGAAAGCGAATTTGCTCACTGAGTTTTTTGATCGCTGTCTCGTCAAGTTAAGTGGGAAGCGATACGGATTCCACGAGCAACAGCGAATTCAGGAGACGAAACAGAGCGTTGCGGAGATTCTTGAAAAACGAGATGAAGATTTCTGTTCAATTAACTGGATCAGCCGACAGCTCACTGGCTTTTCAGCCTACTATTTGACATGCACTCCACCGAAGCAAATTGCGGATGACCTTGAAGTCATTCAGCGACTCGGAAAGGAGAACGTTGAGGTCATTGCAAGCTGGAACTCTGAAATCAGTTCGATGGAATATCGGGTGATTACCGGCAACCCAAACTATCAGTCGGGTTGCTTTCACAAAATGACCGGAGTGATGACGGCTAAGCGGCTGAGTATCCTGTCTGCGGACATCAATACAACGGCGGATGGATTTGTCATTGATAGTTTTCGTGTTGTGGACCCGGATTATACTGGCGAACCTCCGTTGTCTCGAATTCAAGACGTTGCCAATACGCTTCGCTCTGTTCTCAGCGGAGACATTTCTGTTGAACAGCTGTTTGTCAAAAACAGCCGTTTTGGAGCTGCTGCCCCGGAAGCACCAATCTCAGAACTTCCACAGCGGGTGCAAATCGACAACGACTCTTCCGATACGCGAACAATTTTTGACGTCTTTGCGACAGATCGGCCGGGCCTTTTGTACACGCTTACAAAAGCACTTCATGATCTGAACGTCTCGATTGATATGGCGAAAATCTCTACACACTTCGATCAGGTGATCGATGTCTTTTATGTTCAGGAACTTGATGGAACGCGAGTTCGTGGCGGGGAACGACTCGAGCAAATTCGCTTAGGTTTGCAAGAGGCTCTCGATGATTTCGATAAGGGAGGTCACCGGCGATTTACTCCCAGTTCGGGTTTCGCATCGCGGTGACCACTCCGGGGAATTTGGGGGGCAAGTATCGCAGATCTGTTCGAACGAGTGAAGCAGTCTTGAACAGTCAAACCAGTAAAGTTGACGCCAGTGAAGAGTGAACATTGAAACGTATCGGTCTGTTATTTGAATACGCAACTTTGAATGGAGGGGAACAGTCGATTCTCGCCGCCATCAAAGAGCTCCATCGCGTCAAATGCGAATTCGTTGCTCTTGCTCCGAGTGAGGGACCACTCATTGAGGAACTTGCTTCACAAAACGTCCTGATTGAAAACCTGCAGCTTCGATCAAAATCCGGAGAACGTATTTCACAGCATGATCTCATCCGACAGCTCCGAAAAGTAATCGATACGCATCAGCTTGATCTGCTCCATGCGAATAGTTTGACGATGGGGAGAATTCTCGGCGGAGTGACCAACGAGTTGCCGATCCCGACATCGACTCACATCCGTGATATCATGTCGCTGAGTCGATCTGCAATTCGTGATTTAAATCAGCATGCTCGGCTGATCGCTGTCTCTAATGCGACCCGCGACTATCATATCGGTCAAGGTCTCCGTCCCGATCGAGTCGAGACATGCTATAACGGAATTGATCTGGAACTCTTTTCGCCAAGCCCTGCGACAGGTGCTCTTAAGCAAGAGTTGGGACTTCCGGAGAACGTGAGGCTCGTTGCCACGATTGGGCAAATATGTTTGCGAAAAGCGCAGGGGGATGTCGCCGATGCCGCCGCGATGCTTAATAAGAGATTTCCCGATCTGCATTTTTTGTTGGTAGGGGAACGGCATTCTCTAAAACGCGAGAGCCAACAGTTTGACGAACAGATCACGCAGACTTTCGAAGATGCCGGGATGGGGAAACGATTACATCGACTCGGATTTCGCAGCGACATTCGCTCGATCTTGAATGAAATTGACCTGGTCGTTCACGCGGCTCGGCAAGAACCTCTCGGACGAATTTTGTTGGAAGCGGCAGCTTGTGAAGTTCCAATTGTTGCCACAAAGGTCGGAGGGACGTGTGAAATTCTCACGCATGAAGAATCCGCTCTACTGGTTGATGCGGAAGACCCAGCTGCGATCGCGGAGCAAGTGGAACGGTTGCTAACCTCTTCAATTTTGCAGCAACGACTTGCAGGACAAGCCCGGCGAAAAATCATTGAACGGTTTGATATTTCCAGCAATGCCGACAAACTTTCGCAGACTTGGGCGAACATCTCTTGATGTCGAGTCGTTAAAGTACAAACAAAGAGTGGCGTTGAACCCCATGAAAATACTGGCTCTGAATCCGTTTCATTCTGGAAGCCATCGGGCGTTTGTTGATGGCTGGGCAAAAGAGAGCCGTCATGAGTTCACACTGTTTACGCTTCCGGGGACTCAGTGGAAATGGAGAATGCGGCACGCTGCGACATCGTTTGCATTGCAGATTCGGGAATTTCTTGAAAAGGAACCACACTCGTGGGACGTCATCTTCACGACCGATATGCTCAATGTGGCGGAGTTAAAAGGGCAGCTTCCGGAGTCGGTCCGGTCTTGCCCGGTAGTTCTCTACTTCCATGAAAATCAATTTGAATATCCAACACGTCTTGAAGGTGAACAGGCTCAACGAGATGAACATTTTGCGTTTACAAATCTTGTCTCTCTGCTGAGCGCCGATCAGGTTTGGTTCAACTCAAATTACCATCAGGGAAATCTTTTGAATCATGTGCGAAACCAGCTCTCCCGGGTGCCGAAACTCGCTCAGAGTGATGCCGCTCGATGGAAGGAAGAGCTTGAGAAAGTGGAGCAGCTTGCAAAGGTTCATTCACCGGGAATTGAGCGTGTTAAAGCGAGGATTTCCTCCGGCGGACCAATTCATATTGCCTGGGTTGGAAGATGGGAACACGATAAAAATCCTGAGCAATTCTTTGAAGCATTGAGTCAGCTGCGGGGGAGCGGACTGGCTTTTCAGCTCAGCGTATTCGGAGAATCGTATCGCAACACGCCGGAATGTTTCAGTAAGGCGCATGAAGAATTTCAAGCGAATATCGTCCATTGGGGCTTTGCAGAATCGAAGGAGCGGTACTTCGAGTTGCTCGCGCAGGCAGATGTGGTGGTCTCGACAGCAATTCATGAGTTTTTCGGAATTGCAGTTTTAGAGGCAATGAATGCCGGTTGCGTGCCGATTCTACCGCAGCGATTGTCGTATCCCGAACTCGTCAGAGATGAAGCCCGCTTTTTCTATGATGGAACAACAAATGGTCTCGTCGAAAACTTAAGGCGACAGGCACAAAGGAAGCTCGATTCCCTGGCTGCTTTCCAAGCTGATCAACGTTTTGCTGTTGAGTTGGCTCAACGGTTCGAATGGAGAATCGTAGCGGAAGCCATGGATGCGGAAGTTGAGTTTCTTCTCGCGAGCAAGCTCAGCGGCGAATAATCACTTCTGAACCGATGGTGAGCAGGTCGTAAAGGTCGGCGACATCTTGATCGTGCAGCCGAATACATCCGCGCGAGTCTGCTTTGCCAATGGAGTCTGGGTCGATAGTTCCATGAATTCCGTAACCTTCAAGAGTTCCAGCTTCGTCACTGATGGCCAGCCAACGTTCTCCAAGTGGATTCGTGGGGTCATCGTTTTTAATGACGATGTCGGGACCGTAATAAATAGGGTCGACAACTTTGTCGGTCACTTTGAATTTCCCAATCGGGGTTGATCCATCTTTGCCAATTCCAACCGGCATGCGGACCACGAAGTATCCATGAGCATGGACGGTCACTTCAAATTTGGTCAAGTCAACAACCGCACTGAAGGGGCCTTGAATGACCTTCAGTTTCTTTCCAGCTTTGATTCGTTGAGCGTCAACTCGATTGATTTTCGAAAGATATTCCCAGGAAACCTGGTGTTGTCTGGCGATGGTTTCGAGTCGGTCACCGAACTGGATTTCATACGGTTCCATGTAGTGGGGGTGTGGTTGAAAATAAATTCTGCGTGACAACAGATTTAGACGATGCCAGAGTTGTCGTCGGCGCTCCGGGTATTCCCAATACCAGGTTGAGAGAGTCCGCAATGCGGCAACATCGTCTCCGGATTCGATGAGTTGATCGACTTCCGTGAAGTCGAATTGAGCTGAAAGTGCTGGCGATATGACTGGCAACTCAGTGGAGGCTTCGGGCTGTGCTCTGAAAGTGAGCCCTGTCGAATGGTGTTCTTCACCTCGGGGCTGACTCCCCAGATTTGTCTGTTGAATGCTTGTTTGTTCGATTTTATACCCGTGCTGTTGGATACCGCTTGCTGTTTGAATTTCCAGATCACGGGTGGAGGCACTGTTTCCGTCCATCGTCCCGCTCGTCTCACCGCCGACTTCACTGATCGGCTGAGCAGCACGGTTTTCGGGAAGTGTTTCATCAAGAGGCTCTTCAGACTGTTGCGGGGCCATCGCAACATTATGTTTTTTCTCTGAAGATTTTTGCTCAAACTGTTCAGGAACTCTGACAATAGAACCGCTTTGAGGGGGGGGCGGCATTGTTTCGTCAGAGATCGCTGGGGGAAGATTCACAGTCTGTGGAGTTTGAGAAAATATCCCAAACCTCCAGACTGCAACGCCTCCGGCGCAGACCAGAACAGCGAACCAGAATTGAAAAGTTTGCAAAGGATGTCGACGTGGTTGATACTCAAACATAAGCCGCTCGCGACGACAGAAGCCGTATCTATTCCGCGGCGAATTAATATGGAGGATGCACGACTGTTCACCGCGGAGAGTCGAAACAGTCATCCTTGACTTTATTAACACTTGCGTGTTCTTCGCAGATCTCAAAAATCAAAAAGCCCTCACTTTTGTTTCCGCAGGAATCATTGAACTCTGATTCGGAACGGGTTGCGCAGGGACGTTGAAATAGGCATCATCCCGCGAAATCGCAGGTTGCCGGTTGAGTTTCCACAATTGATGCGGCTGCACCCACTCTAACATTTGGCAACCACTTGCCAAACAACATAGAGAGAGTGAAATCATGAAGTAGCGACGCATGGGAATCCTTCCCAGCTCGTGAATAATTGATAGTAGTGAGGGGAGAGTGAGGAAATGAACCGGAAAGCTAACGCAAGTCACGTTTTGTGCCAAGAGGAAAATTTGGTTCTCTCACGAATCGACTTTGCATTGTGCAACTGCTCGCGGCTTGAGCGTCAGAGGGACATCACGTTTCGACGGAAAGCGAGCAGGGCGCGAAACGAAACCTTGTTTTTCAAAGAATTTCATTGGTTTGAGATGAGAGACTCGGTGTACGACGAAGGAATCGTCCAACTCGAAACTACTCGGGATTATCCGGGTGGTGGAGGGTGCGGGCAATGCGAAATCCAAGGTACGAGATTATTCCACCTTGCCCCATGACGATTCGGCTATCTGATTTCAGTGCTCCGATCGGCACATTTGAAGCGATATGCGACTGGAAAGTGCCACCACGGAATGGGACTGCATATCGAACAGAACGATTCACCTTAAAACTGCGAACCACATCATCGTGATTGTGACACCACTCGCCAATGTTACCGCACACGTCAAAGAGCCCGAGTTGGTTTGGTTTCAACAACCCCACAGGATGGACTTGGCTGTTCGAATTTTCGAGGTGCCATGCGTAGTCGTTCACCAGATCGTCTGTCGATCCAAAGTGGTAGTAAGTGCGACTTCCTGAACGCGTGGCCAGTTCCCATTCCTTCTCAGTCGGAAGCCGGTACCCCTTACGTTGAAGGTAATCGACTTTAGGGTGTAACTGTCTTTTGACAGCTTCATAGCACAAATCGTCATCGCTCATTCCCGACTTTTTTGTCAGCCAGTTGCAATACTTCATCGCATCGCTGATCTCAAGGTAACCGGCTGCGGATTCAGGTGGCGTGTTCGGTCTGATTCTCAGTTTGTAATCCTTTTCAAATTCAGCGAAGTGTTTGACGGTGACTTCTGTCGAGGAGATTCCGAACGTCCAGTTTACGGAAAGTTGATCCGAATCATCTTGCAAGGTTATCGTTCGGTATTCTGGTGGGGGAACGATCATCGTGAAGCCGGATTCAGTCGCATACCATCCCTGAGAGATTTTTTCGGCGTCACGTTCAGAAGTTGATGGGACTGAAGGTGTCTCTCCGAATTTCTTGAGCACCCACTGTGACGAGGAGTGGACTTCAGGGTCAGGGTCTTCGATGAAAAGTTTCGTTGAGACCTGTTTGAGTTCATTCTGTTGCACCGTTGTGAAACGATGCGGTTCGATTGACCCTAAGACCTGGAGGAGACCTGCGCTGAGGTCCGGGTTGTCTGACTTTTTAAGGTGCGTGAGCAAGCGTTCCGGGTTGACACGGCTTCCAGCCAGCTTGTGCACGAATTGGCTGCGAAGTGATGGGTCGGATTGGCGATGGAAGTAAGGGAATGGAAAGTCCGTTTCTCCGAGATGGACGAAAGCGGCAAGCAAGTTGATTTTGGATTTCTGGTCGAGTGAGTCCGGGTTGTTTTCAATCTGCAGCCGCTTCTGATGAAGCGCTTGGAGGTGACCTTCAGGGATGTCGATGATTCTGTCTATGAGAGTTGAAAGTTGTTCGTCATTGGCGCGCAGAAGAAGTTCCGAGTAGGTTTCGGGATCGTCTCGCAAGAAAATTGACAGAATGAACGCAGCTTTGTTGATATCGGATTGAGGACCTTGAGCATCAAAAATCCTTGTCAGTTTCTCAGTCAGATGTTCCTGATAAGGAGTCAGCCAGTGTGTCCAGTTTTCAAGAGAAACCCCCGATTTGGCGATAAGGCCATCAACGACTGCCTCGCTGATGGCAGCTTGAATTTCATCGTTGTTCAGAGTCGCATCCTGATTCGTGGCTAACAGGGCGCAGGCAGCTTGAAAACGCAACTTAGAAGGAACTGTTTGCGACTGGAACAGATCCGTGTAGGAATCGAGTGAAACGTCACGCTCATCCAGTAGTGCAGTGAAAATCCGAAAATCTTCGAATGAAAATTCTGGCAATAGTCTTTTCAGTTCGGCTGCGGCCTCTTCTTCGTCATCGAGAAGAAGCAAAGCAAGTCTCGCTTTTGAGGCGGACCCTGAATTGGAAGCTTGGAATTCACTGAGGACCTGCTCCTTCATTCGTGGAAATCGCTCTTCAATGGAGTTCACGATCAGCGGAACATTCTCAATGTTTGCCTGCTTGAGTTGCACCAGCAGTTCCGTATCTCGCTGCTTTCTCAGGTCGAGAATCATCACAGTTCCCAGGACTGCAAGAAGGATGACAGCGGTCAAGGCCCGGGTGGCAATTTTCCGGAGAGCCGTCTTCATCATTTCTGACTCTAGCGATGACCACTCAGAGGGTGAGGTTCCAGAGCGGATGTATGCGACTTCAAAGAGTCCAGGAAGTTGCCGGGCCTCTTTTTTCAGGCTCCAAAGAGAGGCATGGTTTCGAAGTTTTTGTCTCGCGCGTCCTGTATGTGTCTGCAGTTCTTCTTCTTCCAGCCAACTTCGGATTGAGGGGACCAGATAGTCGTGCGTCAGTTGGTAGCAGATTTGATCTTCATCGTCTGACCCTTCTCGATGGATCGGTGAAATGATTCGCAACTCGTTGTCGAGCGTTTCAATGACTTGTGCAAAACGTTGCGGTTTATTCTCGTATCCACAAACTTCCTGTAACTCTTTGTAGTTCAGCCCCTGGCCTTTTAAGTTATTTCCTTGTTCTGGGAGTAAAGCATTGAGAAGTTTTTTGATGGCGGGAATCAATGAGCGGTATCGGCGTGGACAGACTTCCGGGTCAAATCGTCGCCTCAGGTAGGTGCGTCCCAAAGCTTTGAAATCATCAAGATACCCGATTGTTTCAGAGTTCCACGGTAACTCTTTTGTGATCTCAACAAACAGAGAGAGCCAAACAGGAGCGACGCGACCGTTCATTTGAATCAGCTCGACACCCCGTTCAATGAAGGCAGACCTCTCCGGATCTTCCAGGTCTCCTTTCTTTAACAGCGTTCCGAATTTGGTGAGCACCGTTTTGGCATGCTCGATTGTGAATTCCGGGACAGCCATGGCGTTGTCTCCCTCATTGAGAGAGGCCTCGACAATTCGCATGAACTGCGAGAGTTCGACCCAGTAATCATCACGGACAATGAGCAAGCACTGAATGGAGTGCCCGTCACATTGGCGCAACGCTTGAACCAGTTCTTGCTCGGAATCAATTTGCCGACCTTGCAGCCATTGCTCAAACTGATCGATGACGATAACGACTTTTTGGTTCGCGTGTGGCAGAGGACGCTTTCGGATGCGACGCGTCATCTCTGGCAGATCGGAGACTGCTTCTAAATCCAGAAAGACTTTTTTCAGTTGAGAGGCGAGATCGATTTCTGTTTTCTTTTCGGACGCCTGAATCAAAACTGGAGTTGCAATTCCGGCAAGCTTGGGGACGAGGGCAGCATTTACGAGCGAAGATTTTCCGCTTCCTGTTGCACCGTAGATGACACCGATTCGAGGTTCGCAATCAGGATCTCGACCATCGATGCGGTTCAGCCAATGCTGAACCTGTTGCGGGTGGCCTTCACTCGACAGTTGCCCCGGAAGTAATTCACTGAAGAATTCAGCATCATCTTTTCGAAAAGCCCGCAACCCTCGGTAGACTCGATTGATCTGGACTTCTGATTCGGGTTGCGCGTCAGGGTTTTCCAGGAATTTTTCAAGTTCAATCTGGAATTCACGCGCAGAGGAGTGACGTTCGGAAGATCGTCTTTGAAGAGCTTTCGAACAAATTCGATCTAATGCTACCGGGACATTCGGTTCGAAATCGCTGGGGACCGGGGGCTTTCTCATCCATTCAGTTGAGTTGTCAGCTAAGCGATCTCCAAACGGACGGACGCCTGTGAGCATTTCAAAAAGCACGACCCCCAGGCTGAAGATGTCCGAACGGGCAACGATCAGGTGTCCATCGCCGCTGAGTTGCTCAGGGCTCATATACGCCAGCGTCCCCGCGATTTCACGATTTTGAACGACTTCATCTTCGTGAATTGCCAGTCCGAAATCTGTCACGTAGGGAGTATCGTCGACATCAATCAGGATGTTTCCGGGCTTAATGTCTCTGTGCAGAATCCCATGCGTGTGCATGTGATGGATTGCTTCTGCGATTTTTGAGACGAGCCTCACGGCCGTTTCGATTTGAAACCGTTCCCCCTTGAGGATTTCCGCTAAATTCCGTCCCTGAATATATCGAGAGATAATATAAACCTGACCATCATCAGTCAGACCAGAAGCATGAACCGGGACGATATTGGGATGTCCCATTTTCGCCAATAACTTGGCTTCCAGGCGATAGCGTTCCGCATCACTTTCGGATTTCATTCGCGATGGATGAGAGACTTTGATGGCGACCGGGCGATCGAGATGTTCATCCCAGCATTTCAGGACGACACCAAACGATCCGGCTCCGATGCGATCCAACACACGGAAATGACCGATTCTCTCTGGAAGCCTATGCGAATTGCCATCGTCGAGGACAGCAATTGTGGACGTCTCTCCATACGGCCAGGCACGCTGAGTCAGATCTTTTGCAAACAGTTGAAGCTGCAGGCACTCTGGTTCGTCGACAAAGTCAAAATCCGATTTTTCTTCGGAAAGTCGATCCATGGAGATGGTGTGACTCCCCAAATCCAGTGATGCGATGCGAGCAGTGCATTCTTGGCAAGCTTCGAAATGCTGCTCGACTTGAAGGCTGAGTTCCTCTTCAAGACGCCCCTTGAGGAACTCAGACAATTCGAAGTCTGTCGGACAATTCATCTCAGCCCTTCAGGTCCAAATATAAATGACACACATCTTGAACATCGGTCATGCTGCGATCATTGAAGCATCTGATGTATGAATGACTCGCTGACAGTGGATTTTCCAGCTGGAAAAACAGGTGAGTCGTGTTGAACAGTGGAGTTGTTCAACACACGATTTGAACCAATTTCGGCTCGTCGGTCGAGTGTGAAAAGAAAATGACCAAGAATATGGCGTGATTTGCGTTTTGTTCATCGCTCAAAAAAATCAGGTAGTGGAGCAAGAAGAATGTTTTCTGATTGCAGAATTGGTAATCTGCTTTGAACCTTTCCAATGCTTCGAGGGGTGAAGTGAAGTTGAACATGGTTTTTTGCGGCTTCGAGAGTCGTTGAAAACTTTCCATGATTAATCCTGTAATGTGATGGTCCTATGAAATTGAACTGTTCCAGTATGAACTGCCATCACCTTCCCCTTGTGCTGTTGGGAATGGTGACCTTCTTCAACGTCTCTCAGGCCAGTGCCCAAGACAATTTCCCTGCCTTAACGGCGAAAATTCCCGCGAGTGCGAACGCGCTGATTTTAATCGATGCGGACGCGCTAAGAACGAGTCCGCTCGGCAAGCAGGAGAAGTGGGCAGATAAAAATGAAGCAGCTTACGTGAACTCACCTTTCTATCTTCCACCCGAGGCAACGAAAATTGTCGTCGGTTCGCAGGTGAACTCAAATCATCAGTTGAAGCAGGATTGGGAAGTCGCGGTGATGAATCTTTCGGAGCCAATTTCCAGCCGAGCAATCGCTCGAGCAGAAGGTGGAGAGGTCGATACGATCGCAGGTATGGCAGCTGTCTGGAGTCCGAGTGACGCCTACTTTGTTCAGTTTTCCAATCAACTACTCGGGATCATGGCTCCTGCGAACCGACAAAAAGTCGCTCGCTGGGCAACGACGACAGAAATCGAATCATTGGATCCAGCAGGTGCGCTGGCAGATTCTGTAAATGATATCAACGACAAGACGCAAATTGTTTTAGCAATCGATCTCAAAAATGCCATTGTTCCGCATCAACTTCGTGAAGGGCTCAGTAATTTTGAAATTCTGAAAGATGATGCCGCCGCTCAAGCCAGTTGGCAACCGGTTGTCGAAAGCTTAACGGGAGCGAAACTGGCGATTTCCGTCACGACTAAAATTCAAGGCCGACTCGAAATTCAGTTCGCCTCCGATCCGTCCCCGTTAGGAAAGAAGGCGAAAGAGGGAATCATCCAGGTGTTCCAGAAATTTGGAGTTGCGTTTGAGAATCTGGAGAACTGGAGTCTCAGCCAAAGTCAGAACAATCTGGTCCTGGAGGGAGAGCTTTCACTGACAGATCTGCGTAAGGTGATGAGTTTGCTGCAACTTCCAAGTTCGAACTTCAGCGCCCTTGCAGGGGTGGAGCCGGCTGAGGCTGATGATCAGGACAAGGTGGTGAAAGCATCGCAGAAATATTTTAGTTCGGTTTCGACACTGCTCGACGATCTGCATCTGGAGTTCAAAACAAATCGTGATGCTCGAAAGAACTTCGCAGCGACTTACATGCAACGGTACGCAAAACGGATCGACGAGCTACCAATTCTGAATGTCGATGTGGAACTCGTCGATTATGGCCTGTCCGTCTCGGAAACTTTACGCTCCACATCGGTGACTCAAGGCCAGGCGAATATCGAAACAGGAGTCAGAAAGTCGGGAGTCTATTCATCAAATTACTCGAACGGGTACTACAACGACTACCGGTCCAGTGCGAGCATCAAAACTCAAATTGCCCGACAAGAACAGGGGGAAGCAAGCAAAGTACGCTTCTCAAACTGGAAAGAGATTCAGGATGCGACTGCCGAGATTCGCGTCAAAATGACACAAAAGTACAACGTGAACTTTTAGAACTAACCCTGAAGCCCGAATTTACTCTCTCAAACACTAGAGCATCTTTCGAATTGGTTTGCAGGTTCTGCCTCGTGGCGAACAGCATTTTTACTAGAAAAATGCGTTCTTCACGGGCAAACGGTAGAGCAAACTGCTCTAAGAAAAGTGACCATTCCACAAGTTCCGGATTGGTTCTATTTTGTTTTCAGCGTATCTCCTGCCCGTGAAGAATTCTTGCGAGTTTTTGTGGACTGTTTGCCACAAGACAGGAGTTCAAAACTCAAGCTGTAGACGTCCGGAGAGCACCAGACTATCGGCACGTCCGACAGTGGGGGCGTCCAGCTTGACCGGAATCATGTTGAAGATGACTCGTGCGTAGCTGTTGAGATACCAATTTAGTCCGAACGTCAGCGTTTGCATACGACCTCCCTGGACATCAAGGTCATTCAGGTCGATGATGGCCCAACCTGCAGTCAGCTCGAATGCTCCGATTCCGCAGTCGCCGAGTTCCTCATCAGGGATGACGCCTGAGAAAATTCCGCGTTTGCGATTGTAGACTGCTGACTCACCAGTCAGCAGCAATCCCGCTTGAAAGTATCCCCCGGAAAAATTCACGGGGTCCATATTTGGTCGATTCACAATTGACCAGCGATACTCTGCCTGAGTGCGGAATGGTCCATACTGAGAAGCGAGTTCCAGGTTGAAGAGATGAAAGTTGTCTGTCGGAATATTTCCGGTGTCAACAAATGCAGGAATACCCGTTGCAGAATTGTCGCTTGGATCAGAAACGAAGAATCCTGGCTGAACGGCATATCGAACACGATTATTCGCGGGGTTCCCGAAACTGTAGCCCCCACCGAGATGAACTAGAACGTCATCGTTGTTGACTAAGAGAACGGTTTCTCGTGTCGCAAAGGCCCAGCCTCCATTGTTACCACTTGAAACTCCATATGAGTCTGTGGGAGTTTTGAAGGCGGAAAAGGCATAAGTTCCGTTCTCATTGGGAAATGTTCCGAAGCTCCGAAGGCCCGTTTGTCTAAATGGGGCAAATGCGAAGGGAAGTTGCCGCTCCATGAACAACAGCTCTCGCCCGCTCGACTCGGCATCCATGCCGAATGGTTGTTTGAAGTAGCCAGCTTCCACGTGGTCAACAAACTTTGCACCGGAGAAGATGACCGCGACGTCTCGAAAACTGGGATGTCCGGAAGCAGCAAAGTCCAAGTCGATCACGTAAGACGTTTCTTTGCGAACGTTTCCGCTTGCCCGCAATCGAACACGTCGCAAGCCGGTTTCCGTATTAACTTTTCCTACGGCATCGACGGTTGCCTGGTCCTGAATGATCCAGCCCGTGTCGAGTTGCAGAAAGCCTCCCCATTCAAGTGTGGGGTACTCTTTCTGACCATTTGAAAAGAGTGGTCGTCCCGATTGCACGAATTCGTAGTCATTGAGATCAGTTCGAGGAACCTCGATAACGCTGGGGACTACTTCCGGTTGGTTTCCACTCTCAGTTGTTGTGATTGCTTGCGGCACAGGTGCGGCAGCAGGCGGAGGCACGAGAAGTGGAGCAGAATTGTCTACAGCATCAGGCTGTGCAGAGATTTGTGCCGAACAACACGAAATCCAGACAATCGAAGCAAGAATCGACGCTGGAAATCGCATTTCGGATGCCGTTGATAATCGAAGAAGGACAGGCTGCCGCTTCGATTCCAACATACCGAATCAAAGCAATTTTGCCTTATCGGATTAATCGGCATCATTTTGTGCTGAACTTCAAATTAGTTTGAAATTCACTCAAGTTTGTACAAAAGACCTGCCATGGATTAGAGCAGTTTGCTCTACCGTGTGCCCGTGAAGAACGCATTTCTCTAGGAAAAATGCTGTTCGCCACGAGGCAGATCCTGCAAACCAATTCGAAAGATGCTCTAGAACGAGATGTTCGATCGCAGGCCCATCACGTAGGCTGTATCCACTCCCGATTGCCCCGGGAAAAGAATTTGCACGTCAGGAGTCACGTCGAACCAGGGTGTGATTTGAGCACGATAGTAGAGTTCCAGCCCGTGACCGTCGCTGACGCCTCCTAAGGCGAGATCCAGGATCGGGCCAATCTCATCACTGATTCCGTTGTAGTACCAGCCAGCTCCGAATCCATCGTTTTTACGACCAGGAAGAGGGCTTGATCCTCCAACTCCGAAACTCAAGAACCAGGCTAATGGATTCGCTTCGTCATCGCCGAGTCCTGCTCGACCAAAGACCCCCCAACCACGTGTTGGATCACAAGGATCTGTCACCAGATACTGATCGAAGTTGTAATACATCGACCATGAACCGGAGGTCTGGTTGATGGGAACATTCGGGAGAATGATTCGAGGATCTTGTCCCAGGCTCGTGTAGTCTCTGCTGCTCCAGGTTCCCGCGAAGAGCTGATGTCCCGGCTTTCCGAAGAAATTTGTCGGAAGTCGGAGTTCGGCAGCCATCGAAATACCTTCCGCAAACAGATCGCTGATGCCGACTGTTGAGGCTGTATCTTCAGGGTTCATAAGAGTAAATGTGAAAATTGGCTCGCCGTTTTCCATCCAGACAAATCCGGCACCGAGTGTCGAATAAGGAACGCTTCGCAAGACGATGGGGTTGACCACCATGCCTAGATTTGAGAACTGCTTCGTTCCGCGATCATGGGCAAAAGCGTTTGCATCTCCGTCCAATGTATCCATCTTTCCGAAGAAGACTGCAAAGTTTTCAGAAAACGCCTGTGTGAAAAGAACGTTTGTCAGGTAAATTTTGTCTGAGTCAGGAACGGGGAGAGATGAGGAGATCGTAGTCGGCATAAAAGAACCGGTTGATCCATCGAGTGTCTGGCCAAATCGGTGTTCTGCCCGCAACTTCACAAACAGACCTTCCTGTAGTCCGAGTTTGCCAGCATCGATATTTACGATGTAGTCGCCATGTCCGCTGTACCGAAATTTGCGGTCTAAGCCCCCCTCGACAACTCCGAAGCTGAAGGTCGTCAGATCAGCCTGAAAAGTGATTCCAGATTCAGCCAGATCGGTTCGAGTCCCTCCCCAGTCACCTGTCAGGTATGGAGAAGTCGTAGAGAAACAACCTTCGTCAAGGACTCCGCAGCAGGCATCACAGCCTGAGCCGATTGAATTGGACTTCAGGCAAAGATCTGGATCGCCGAACAGACAGGACGCTTCATCGGCCATCGTCAATTGACTCGAAGCGACCACTGCGATCGCAATTCCGAATGTCCAAAATCCTTGAAGGACGGACTTCAAATTGATCCCTGACAACCCACACATATCTCATCATCCTTGAAAAGAGAGAATCCGGTCTCATCTGCATCGGATTGCGAGTCAGCATGAATGTAGGGTTATGCTGAAGCTGCCGGGGAGTTAGGGGGCTGACGAGCTAGATGTAGCGATTGTAGGGTTTGTAGTATTTCTTTCTGTCGAAATGATTCCCTCACGAAGAGACGCGGCGCTCTATCAAATTTGTCGAACTTAAGTTCGAGTCCTGACTCGTGATGAGGGGCCAGTGTTACAACAAATTTGTGGCGAACCGCAGATTTACTGGCGAAATCGTTCAACATCGACGAAATTGGGGCTTTTTCGTACAATGAATAGCCCCCCAAATGGATCGCGTTGACGCGATGTGCTCTTCGACTCCCTCACTTCAGCAACACGCCGAGTCCTTATGTTTTTTCAGCCCGCCATTCCTAGTTCTTCCACAGTCTCTCGTCGAGAGATGTTGCTTGAGTCCGGAACCGGATTTGGTGCCTTGGCTTTGGCTTCGCTTCTTCCTCAATCGGCCCTTGGTGATGCCTCCGCTACGATTTCACATATCGCTCCCCGCGCCAAAAGTGTGATCTTCCTGTTCATGGAAGGTGGCCCCAGCCAAATGGACCTGTTCGATCCGAAACCACAACTCAATAAGCTGGCTGGGAAGCCGCTGCCTCCCGGATACAAACGTGTTGTCACAGCCATGGGGGAACTCAACTCACCGTTGCTCGCATCTAAACGGAAATGGAAGCAATACGGCGAGGCCGGGACCTGGGTCTCCGACTGGATTCCTAATATTGCGCAGTGTGTCGATGACATGGCTGTGATTCGTTCATGCTGGACGAATGGAATCAATCACTCGGGCGGTGTTTGTCAGATGAATACCGGAACCCCATTAGCTGGACGTCCTTCATTAGGGGCTTGGGTGAATTACGGGCTCGGTACAGAAAATCAGAACTTACCTGCCTTCGTTGTGATGACTGATAACAAAGCACAAGTCACCAACGGTCCTCGAAACTGGGGAACAGGATTCATGCCCGCCAGTTATCAGGGAACCAAACTCGATGTCGGCAATGAGCCCATTGCGAATCTCAACAATCCTGAAGGAATTTCGGTTGAACGGCAACGAAACAAGTTGGGCCTGTTGAACTCGCTGAATCGTGACCACTTCAAAGATCGTACATTTCAAACAGAATTAGAAGCCAGAATCAAAAGTTACGAGCTCGCATTTCGCATGCAAGCGAATGCTCCAGAAGCGATTGATCTTGAATCGGAAACGGCTGCCACACAGCAGCTTTACGGTTTGGACGATCCGAAAACCGAAGCATACGGAAGGAACTGTCTACTGGCCCGGCGACTCGTTGAACGGGGAGTTCGGTTTGTTCAACTGTATCATGGGGCCGGGAGTAAGTGGGACGCACACCGTGACATCGAAGGGAATCACACGCGAATGTGCGGGCAAAGTGATAAGCCTGTTGCCGGTCTGATGAAAGATCTGAAACAGCGAGGCCTCCTCGATGAGACACTTGTCGTCTGGGGAGGCGAGTTTGGCCGGACTCCGATGAGTGAAAAAGGAAATGGCAGGGACCATAATCCGACTGGCTTCACAATGTTTATGGCAGGCGGAGGTGTTGCTGGCGGACAGACAATCGGTTCGACCGACGACCTTGGGTTCCACGCTGTCGAAGACCGCCTTCATGTTCACGATCTTCATGCCACGATTCTCTATCTGATGGGAATCGATCACATGAAGCTAACCTATCTGCACAAAGGTCGGCCGGAACGTCCCACACAAAACGAAGGTGATGCCTACCGACTGATAACTCAGCGTCCCTTGGTCCGCAAAGAGCTTTCATCGTAGTTTCACACTGCTTTACCGAAACTTCACCTGTCCCGCTTCATCGAGCGATTAGAAATTCACTCTCCATAGGATGGAGAGTTGTCTCGTGTTGCGCTCGCTGATTGGCAGATGAAAGGCCAAGCTGAACAGGGACACTTCCTTCCCATCCTGTTGCGAATCTACGAGGATTGGCGCAGTTCGAAACTCTCTCAAGCTGTTGTGAGGACGCAATGAAGTGGTCATGGAAACTGGGCGAAGTTGCTGGCATTGGCATCTTCATGCATTCGACGTTCCTGATTTTGATCATCTGGATCGGCGTGAGCTATTGGCGTGTGGAACAGAGCGCCATAGCGGTTGTAGAAGGTGTCGGTTTTATTCTTGCTCTGTTTGGTTGTGTGGTCCTTCATGAATTGGGGCATGCCTTTGCTGCCAGAGCGTTCGGGATTCAGACTCGCGACATCACTTTACTCCCGATTGGTGGTGTCGCTCGACTGGAGCGCATGCCCGAAGATCCCTGGCAAGAATTCATTGTCGCCCTCGCGGGTCCGTTCGTGAATGTATTGATTGCGGCCATCCTCTTTGTGGGCCTTTTTGTGACCGGAAGCTTGGGAACTCTGGATGATCTGATCGCAACGAGCGGTTCGTTCCTGATGCGATTAATGTTCGTCAACATCGTGCTGGTCGTCTTTAATCTGATCCCCGCTTTTCCAATGGATGGCGGCCGGGTTTTGCGGGCGATTTTGGCTTCACAAATGGACTATGCCAAGGCGACTCGAATCGCTGCCACAGTTGGCCAGACGATTGCCATCGCTCTCGGATTTCTCGGCCTGATTTCGAATCCTGTACTCGTCTTAATTGCTTTGTTTGTCTGGATTGGAGCAGGCTATGAAGCTGCTTCTGTGACACTCCGCTCCGCCGTCAGTGGCATCACGGCTAAAGTTGTTATGCTGACTCATTACGAGACTTTGACACCACAGGATTCAGTCCATGATGCCGTCGACCTGACGTTACGTGGATCCCAGAAAGACTTTCCCGTTATCGACAACCAGGGAACTGTGATCGGTGTTCTGACACAATCTGGAATGTTGAAAGCGATCACCTCAACCGGTCCCGACACACAAGTTGTTGACGCAATGATCAGAGATGTTCAACCGACCACGACTGGGGAAATGTTGGAGTCGCTGTTAGTTCGTCTCAAAGATGAAGAATGTCAGACTGTTCCCGTAGTTGAACAAGGACAGCTCGTGGGGATCGTCACAATGGAGAACGTCAGCGAATTTCTACGAATCCAACAGGCCATCAACGCTTGAGAACTTTGCCGAGGAATCTGGCGAGCCCAGTTAGTCTTTGCTCTCGTTGCGGAGTTCAGAGATTTGAGTTGCGCTGATCTGTCCCTGAAAGATTCTGACATCGTCAATCCAGCCGTCGAAGTTGCGGCCAGTTCCCGCGCGATGCCCTCCGATGATGAGGCCGCCAGTTTCACATGCGGGGCCGGGAACTGGAAGCGCATGTTCGCTCACCTGTTTTCCGTTCACGAATAACCTGAGCCTCTTTTGATCAAACGTGAACGCAACGTGGTTCCATTTACCAAGTAACTGATCCCGATCAAGCAGCATGTTAAACGGACCTTGCGAACCTGTGGTTGGTGCAGCTTCTGGTTTCAGAGCGGGTTTCACTGTGTATGTATAAAGTTGCAGGTTGATCTTGTCGGGCTGATCGGTCGCTCGCATTCCGAGTGACAGGTTCCAGGCTCCGGTCTGATTCGGTTCCCCCTCTGCGGTGCTTTCCAGTAAGAATGATCTTGAACTGGAACCATGCTCCGGGAGAGTTTCCGGTTTGAACCACATGGAGACAGTGTGCGCAGCGGAGTTGTCGTCAAGAAAACTTCTTGGGACGGTCAAGTATTGTTGCTTGTTTCTGGAAAAGTGAACAGATCCTCCGAGAGCTCCATCCAGTTGAGTGATCGTTGGTCCGTTGACAGGAGTTGCATCAATGCGACTCCCCAGTGGAGACTCATTCTTGAAGTCGTTGTCGAAGTTCCAGTGAGCACGCAATTCGGGAGATGTTTTCTCACCGGAATCGACTGTCATCGCATTCAGTTCGATTTCAACCTTGCGATTCAAAACTCCATCAGGTTGGCGAAACTCAGCAATCAGCTTTGCATTCTCAGTGGTCCCGTCTGCAGTCAGTGTCAGAAATTGCCAGCCCTCGACCAGCGACCACTCGAGTGAAGGATGATAGACGTTCAGTGATGTGATTGTCCGAGTGTGTCCCGGTGAGATGATGAAGTCGTGCAGATCATAACCGACTCGCTGGGGATGAATCAGATGACGGGCAACATGAATATCTCCTCCGAGGAGTACGACTCCACTGATCTTCTGTGTCTTGATGAAATCCAATAGGGCATCACGTTCGTACCAGTATGTGAACATGTCGTCGGTTTCGCGGTTCTTCTTGTCCTGCCAGATCGCTCCCATCGAGAGCACTTTGAAAGGAGCCTTGGACTCTTTCAGACTCTTCAACAACCACTTCCACTGTTCCGCTCCGAAGCAAGTCGGCTGTTTTGGATCAACCGGAGACGGTTCGGTTTGTGAGAAAAATCGAGGGTCAAGCAAGAAGACTTCCATCATTCCCAGATCGACTTTGTGATACACACCTTCACTTCCGTTTCCATATTGTGAGTGAGCACGGTATTCCACAAAGCCCTGACGGGTCTTCCCCTTACCGTTCATCATGTTTAAGCCGTTGCCGTTATTGAGACCAAAGTCATGATCATCCCAGGTGCCGACAACAGGTGTGTGAGCAGCCAATTTTTCAAGATCGGAAACCTGCAAGAGCTGGCGTTGTTTCTCCCGTACGATCGCCAGATCTGAAGTGTCGATATACGGGGTGTCTCCCATCAGGAAGACCGTGTCGACGCCCAACTTCTCCATCTCGCTCCAGATGCCATTCGGTTCGATATCAACACAAGAGGCGAAGCTCGCGGAGACCCGATTCCCTTTCCGGGCTGGGTCGACTGTGGTGAAAGTGTGATTTTTCCCTGCAGCGACTGGTTCTTTCTGGTTCCCGCGGATTTCATCAATTTGATAGCTGTAGTTTGTTGCCGGCTTGAGACCTGTGACTTCAAATTTTGCGACAAAGTCATTCGCTGCAAGAGCGGTCGTTGTCACTTCCTTTATTGGTTGACCATTTTTCAGAACGGTCAATTGCAACTTTGTCTCGATCTTGCCTGGCCGATACAGAATTCGCGCGGTCGTCGGTTCGACTGTTCCAACAATCGGACCAACGACTTCGTCAGCCACAGCGATGCTTCCCAGTGAAGCGAACGAGATGAGACCAGTGAAGAGGGCAATCGACACGACTTTCGAAATCACAACTGGATGTTTCACTGCAGAAGACTCCTGACGCGGCCAGTGCGGTCGCTGGATAAGGTTCCGGAAGGGGAGGGAACGATAGAGTAGGACATTCGAACATCAAATTGAATACCCGACCGCAGAGCATTCTCTCTCGCGGTGATCTCTCGCAGAGATTTTGTTCAGTGAACTCGGTGTCTGGATGGTCAGATTCTTCGATGAGTCTCAACCTTCAACGACTGAGATCATATTGTGGTTTTCACTGGACCCGGTCGCGGATATGCTGATGGGATGAACTCAGACACTTCTCAGCATGTCACTCAAATTCTTTCGGCTCTCAATTCAGGGGAGCAGCAGGGGACCGATACGTTACTCCGGATTGTTTACAACGAGCTTCGTCGGCTTGCGGCAGCTCGGTTGAAACAGGAAGCATCCGGGCAAACTCTTCAGCCAACTGCACTGGTACATGAAGCGTATTTACGTCTGGTGAAAGGAGGCGAGCAACAGTCGTGGGATTCACGTGGGCATTTCTTTGCGGCAGCTGCCGAAGCGATGCGACGAATTCTCATTGAAAATGCGAGGCGAAAAGCAGCTGTGAAACATGGGGGAGACCTGCAACGGCTCCAGCTGGACGATGCCGACGCAGTTGTTTTGGCGACGGATCAAAAACTTTTGGAAGTCGACGAGGCAATCACAGAGTTGGAGAAGGTGGAACCATTGAAAGCGAAGTTAGTCAAGCTGCGATACTTTGCCGGACTGGAAGAATCCGAGGCCGCGGCAGCTCTGGGGATTTCCCGAGCGACAGCTTCGCGGTGGTGGACTTTTTCTAAAGCCTGGCTTTATGCACATATGAACGACGAGTCGTAACGTCTTGTCAGATAATGTGTTTAGAGCCAAAATTGAGTCAACGAGAAGTGCAGTTCAGATGATTTGACAAATTTCATGAGGCGCAACGAGACAAAAAAACGCATGACCTGTCGGACCGTAATCACATTCCCGCGAGGAAGAAAGCGGCATCCATATCCGCAAGTGATATGACCTTGGAGAGAAAATATGTCCGACGCAACCCCCAACGAGCCTTCTGAAACGTTTCAGGAAACATCTGTCGATCCGAACTCAATTGAAGGCATTTTTCTCACCGCGTTGGCAAAGTCAACTCCGGAAGAATGCGAGGCGTTTCTGCAGGAATCTTGCGGAGACAATGCAGAACGTCGACAGCGAATTGATGCCCTCTTGCGTGCTTACAACGACGCTGGAAGTTTTCTGGAGACACCTCCCCAAGGTGTGCCGACGAGTCACGATCCACTGAGCTTCGACTTTCTGGAACCTTCTGAAGATCCCGGGTTGTTGGGGACTTTGGGACCATACGAAATCTATGAAGTGATCGGTCGTGGCGGAATGGGCATCGTCTTTCGTGCTCGAGATCCGAAGCTGAACCGTGTGGTCGCCGTAAAAGTTCTCGCACCCGAACTGGCAGCCAACCCCAATGCCAAACGACGATTCGTTCGCGAAGCTCAAGCCGCTGCGGCTGTCTCTCATCCCCATGTCGTCACAATTCACGCAGTCGATGAAGATGAGAAAATTCCTTACCTGGTCATGGAATGTGTCGTCGGGCAGTCGCTGCAACAAAAACTCGACAAAGTCGGATCGTTGCGATTAACTGAAGTACTACGAATCAGTAAGCAGATCGCTGAGGGACTTGCTTCAGCGCACAAACAGGGACTGATTCATCGCGATATCAAACCGGCAAACATTCTCCTGGAGAACGGAGTTGAGCGAGTCAAAATTACCGACTTCGGATTAGCGAGGGCCGTTGATGATGTCTCAGTCACTCGAACCGGCGAAGTCGCTGGTAGCCCGCAATTCATGTCTCCCGAACAGGCGATGGGGCAGCGTGTCGATCAACGGAGTGACCTCTTCAGCTTGGGCTGCGTGATGTATGCAATGTGTGCCGGACGCTCACCGTTTCGGGCGACCAGCATTGCAGCAGCCATTCGCCGTGTGTGTGACGACCAACCGCGACCGATCGAAGAAATCAACGCAGAGGTTCCGGAATGGATGATCGTGATTATCGAGAAGTTACTCGACAAAGATCCCGCTAAAAGATTCCAGACGGCAGAAGAAGTGGTCGCAGTTTTAGAAGACCACTTAGCTGGAGTTCAAGGATCGATCCCGGTTCAGCAACGTGCCTATCGAACTAAGCCAGTGACAACGCCCAGTGCGCAACCCCCAACGAATCACTCACCCAATCCTCGTGTTGTGGTCGGAAGCATTTTGAGTGTTCTTGGAGTGATCTTGTGTCTTGGTGGAATTCTGCTGACCGCTGTCAATTTGAGTAACGAAGTACAAATCGCAGGAGTCGGTTTCTCTCCGCTGTGGGCGATTTTTGTGGGAGCTGCTCTCGCCTTTGCCGGTCAACTATTAAAACAGAAAAGAGTGACGTGTACGAGTTGGCTGATCATATTGCTGGTCTTGCTCGGTCCTGCTGGCTTTGCAATCTGGCTGATTAAAAAAAATGATTTTGAAGAAGCTGACCGTAAAGCGAGTGAAGAAGATCCGATCGCGCCCACGCAGGAATTTACCCAACACGTTTCTGAGGGACCGCCGTTGTTGGATCGACTTTCGTCGAGTTTGATGCGGCTCGCTTTGCTCGGACCAATCTTTTTGCTGATCGGGTTTTGCATCTGGGCCATGATGCCAAAAATGATCGAAGGCGAACTGGTGCAGTTCATTATTATGGGGATCGGGCCAGCGTTGTTTGGAGCAGCGATCATCGGTTGGTTTGGGAGCCATTTGAAGAATGATGAATGGGGTTGGGAAGCCTACTACAAAGGTGTTTGTGCCGGGTTCCTCGCCATACTTCTTCCTCCTGTCTGGCTGGTTGGGATTCCGATTGGGTTTGCATCCCTATGGATTTTGAATCAACAGGAAGTGATTCAATCCTTTCGTGAAAAAGGAAAGGGAGAAGCTGTCCAGGTTTTTATCCCAAGTTTCCTGTTGGATATTGGAACTGCCATCGGAGCATTGGTTTCCTCATCCCTTTTGATTCTTATTGCGGTGAATGCGGATGGTCTTTTCAGTTCAGTCAATTTTATTGAGGGAATGCTCTCCTTTCTCGGTCTGTCGCTACTGCTGCTTCCTTTTCGAGGGGAACTTTTCCGAGGGCGTTTTTTGAGAGATCTCAGTCTTTGCCTGGGAGTGACCCTCCTTGCAGGTCTTGGGTTTGCAGTTGTGAGAGAGGGAGGAATCGGAATTCCAGAATTGATTGTTGTCGGAACAATTGCTTCCATTCTGTTTCTTCTACCAATATTCATTGTGTGGAAATTTCTAATTGCTCCTGCTCAACAACGAAGTGAGACACCGACGATTCCACTCACAAGACCAATCGCTCAGAAGCAACCAAAGTGGTCGTTGGGAAGACGGCTGCTGATTGGGGGGCTTGTTGGAATATTCATCGTTGGAATTCAGTATGCAGCTCCTCAATTGCAACAGGCGTTTTCCCCACTCGGTTCGCTTGTGGTTGAACACTCTGGATCGGTGAAACCGGAAGCAATTCTGATTGATGGAAAGCAGGTCCGTTCAGCAAAGCAGTCCGGTGATATCACTCTCTTCAAAGGACTCAAGCCGGGGCTTCACAGAATACAGATTACTTTGAATGGGGACCGGGATGAATTCGAGAAAATGAATAACTACGAGATCAACATTCGACCAGGTGCGACTCATAAGATTCCACTGCGTCGCTTAGTCAAAATGAATGCAGGGATGGAACTCGGACCGGCATCGGGCGAGTACGGAGGATTGATTTTAGAAATTCAAGACCCCGGTTTGAGAGTTCTTCTTATGAGTTTTGAGTCCAACGATACCGGATTTCGTGGCAATCTCTTGGGGCAAGGAGAACATCAAGTTTCTGTCGGGAAGTATCAAGTTGTTGTCATCGATGAGCTTGCCGGTTGGTTTCTGAATCTCAAAGATGAGCAAAACAACCAGTCTTTCAAGCAGGTTTATGAAGTGGTCAACAAAATTTATGGAGAGGGTTTTGGTGGAACATCGGGTTACGGGGGAGCTGGGGTTTCTGGTAACCGTTCTTCTGTCATGAAGTCCGCCGGGTATCGGCCAGGACTGTATGACAGTCGTTCTGGGACCTGGTCCATCATTCAATACTCGATTGGTTCGGTCGAAATCAAGCCGGGGCAGTTCGAGTCCGTCGTTGCCAAACGAGATTTGAAAGCGATCGCGCGTCAACACGATGACTTCGTCGATGGTAAGTTTTATTGGTTTTTGTGGAACGGCGATAAGTATTCCTTCTCAGCTGCTCAGTCGCAGGTGATTCAAGAATTACTGGAGGCGTATGCGAACGGCAATGCAGCAGTCATGGAATCAGATGTACTGAAAAAACTCAACGCGGACCGGGAGGAACCGGTCACTTCGCTGGCGGAAGTTTTCAACGACGGGAAACATCCTGGCTGGAAACAATTGGTCGACTGGACCAAGCGGGATAATGACGCTTCTCTCAAATTGACGAAGTTGATCAATTCGTCAGTAAAGAACAGCTACGGAAGTGGTAGCGGGATGAGCCAATTTGGTGGCCCCTCGACAGCCCCAACGAAACCCAAAGAGACAGGAGCGGTTATCCTGACGACCACTGATCAAGGCTTGACTGTTAATGTTTCAAAAGATGAATTTGGCCCATTCCAAAATCTGTCTAAACAAACAACCTCGCTTCCAGTCGGTACATACTACGTGATGGTGTTCGACAAAATGTTCGGCTGGGGATCGACGAAAACGAAAGGACCGGTCACACCTCCATCCTACTACGGTGGACAGCTTGACGTGACAAAAGGCGAGTTCACAGATCTGGAGGTCAGGCGCGACTGGAAAAAACTGGCAGCCCAAGACCCCGCCTTGATGGAAGGGTTTTACCCCTTTGTCTGGAATGGCAAGGACTTCGTTCTTTCGAAACAACAGTCCGGAATTGTGCAGCAACTCTTCAAAGCGTTTGCGGATGGAAAGATCGCTGTTGATGCGCAGGAACTGGTCGAAAATAAAAATGCTGCTGAAGAGATCAAGCGTATTTTCAACAACGGTAATCACCCAGCGTGGGTTGAATTGGTGGAATTACTGGACGGCGAGAAGGTGCGACTCAATTATAGTTTTGGAATCGTGCACCCAACATATTCAGTCCCTGATGGAATGCAGAAAACCCAACTTGATTTCCTAAGTAATGTTGGAGTTGCGGAAGACCTGCGAATGGGTCGAAAACTCAACATCCTTGTCACGTTAGAAAACGAGGATGAGCCAATGTCACTTATTCAGAATGCAGCTATTTACGGTTGCAGGCATCACTCAGATGGTGCATACCAAGAGTTCACAACAAATCTCTTAGCCCTGCTTACGGAAGAGCAATCAGAGGCGTTCGAACTCGCAAAGAAGATCGCTGATGTAAAATATCAATGGGGTGAAATTCTTTGCGAATTCCCTCAACCAACGCTCAACGAGAAGACCTACAAAGCCTTGAAGGCAAAAGCCGAATCGATGGAGTATTAACTTGTGGCTGACGGATTGGTCTGTCAACGATTTCATCGCCATGGTAAAAATCGAATGACGACACCGTCGGACGTTCGACTTTACAGGCAAAACTCATGGATAAGACAAAACAGTTTCTCGCAGCCGGAATACTCTTCGCCGGATTTTGGATGACCTATCACACGACTGCAGAATCACGCGCTGAAGATGTAAAACCGATTCCGACTGAAACGGTGAAGAATTCCGTTCGTCAAGCGATGCAACGCAAGCTCGTTCTTTCCAAGGAAATCTTGAACGGCCTGGTGTTGCAGGACTATGACAGCATCGAAAAGGCGGCAGCTGAGATGAAGAAGGTCAGTCTTCAATCGCCGAAGCAGATCGAGGGAGATGAGACAGAGAACGAACTTTACCAGCATTTCCGCTTAGAGTTTCTGAGAATTAACAGCCTGATGGAAAAGATGGCACAGGAAAAGAATCTTGAAGGAGCTGCGTACGCCTATCAAAATCTTAATGCCAATTGTCTCGCCTGTCACAGCTATCTGCATGGCAAAGACGAATAGGATGAAACAATCTTCCTCGCGAGAGTCTCCAGGCTCGCAGGATCATGAGCCGGATTTTGAGCTTGGCTCATCTGGGAGATGAAGCCCCGTCATGCTTTGTAAATCTTTGCCATGCGTTGTACTCGGGTCGTGATTAAATCGACCAGCGACGATGGCTGAAGGACTTCCGCCTGATCTGCATATCCCATGATCCACCAGGAAATTTCGTGGATGCCGTCTACATTCACATGGAAGTCCATGGTCCCATCGGGATTCCAGACGAGCCGTTGAGTCTTGTGCCAGGAGACTTCAGCGACGTTCTGAGCAACCAGCGGTTGAAACCGTACAACGACATCACATCGCGCACCCCGCTCACGGACCAGATTCCAGGCATTCCCGAGATATCGCTGTAATGTGAATCGAGGTGGAGGCGTGAATTCGTCATCAGTGATTTCTGAATCCTGAATTCTGCCGACATGAAAAGTTCGGACTGCCCGATGCATCGAGGATCGTCCGATGACATACCACGCTCTTCGTTGAAACAGGAGCCGGTACGGACTGACCAAAGTGCGAATCACTTTTCGGTCATACAAACTGTTGTAGCGGAGACGGATCTTCTTTCTCGACGTGAGTGCTTCAAGCGTCCGTTCGTAGTGTTGCTGGCTTCCGTCGAGCTCCGCCTGTGGCTCAGTGTTGATTTTCACACTGGCGGTCAACTCACCAACATATTGCCGCAAATGATTCGGCAGGTTTGATTGCAGTTTGAGTGCCGCATCTCGAGAGACACCCTGAAAGGGGACACCTCGTTTGGGGCTCCCCATTTCCTGAGCCAAAAGCATTAGGGAAAGAGTTTCAGCGAGGGTGAAATCGGTCGGCGGCAAGTAAGTTCCGGAAGAAATCCAGTAACCGGTTTTGCTGGCATCGTACAAAACAGGAATCCCGGAATCCTGCAGGGTTTTGATATCACGAAAAATGGTGCGACGACTCACATTACAGAAATCTGCAAGTTCTTTCGTGTTATAAATTCTGCCTGATTGCAATCGCTCCATCAGATTGAGAAGCCGCCGAATCTTTCCAATCGAACTCATTCACAACTACTCTTAAAACGATCCATGTTTCAGTTTGTCTCTAAGAGCATTTTTCAATGCTTGTCGAGCCTGTGAAGTTCACTTCCATGACTTCATTATCTGCTCCCCACGAGGCAGTACGCAAAGACCCAGACTGGATTTACTCTAGAGCAGTTTGCTCTACCGTTTGCCCGTGAATAACGCATTTCTCTAGTAAAAATGCTGTTCGCCACGAGGCAGATCCTGCAAACCAATTCGAAAGATGCTCTAAGAGTAGCGGACCTGCATGAGGCGGGTCAAACAGGAACAGCAGCGCACATGATGTCGATTGGAACAATGAGCCTGAGTAATCGACTGATTTGCAGGAGAGTGATCATTACCAGACGATGTCGACGTTGAGACTTCGCGGACCGCGAGGATACCATGGGCGGCGATAGTCGTAGTAAGGGTAACGAGCATGGAGGCGGCCTGCTGTCGACGGGCCGACGAAGACACCTTCCGCGCCTGCGGGATTGACTCCAGGGTAGTGGGGAACGCCCCAAACATGACCATTGTAATACACGGGAGTCGGCTGCTGATAGGTGTGTGTCACAACAGGTGCTGGGGCTTGCTTCGGAGCGACCACACTCGGTTGATTCGATGCTGGTTGACTCACTTGTGACGCTGCCTGTTTGGCGTCAGGAACCTCGGGAATTTCTGGTTCGGAGACAGGCTGCTCATGAGAGGCCGTATTTGGCGCAGCTGAGGTTGGGATTGGAGGGATATTGGCTTCAGGCGCAGGAGCCGGAACACTTTTTTCTATCGGAGCTTGAGATTCTTGCGGTGGAACCGGGGCGGGTGCAGTCTCCGGAGAGGGAAGTTGTGGAGCTGGCGACGGTGGAACAATGGCTCGCTCTGGCAACGTAGGACCTTGGGCCTGTGCGAGAGTTGCCATCGACACGACAAGAAGAAGGCTCAGGTATTTCATGGTTCGGTCTCCGGTGATCTCAGCAATAAATGAATGCGCCTATAACCGGTCATTGAGATTGGGACTCGCCCTTTCTGGACAAGCCAGCCAGTGCCCCTCTCAGCTGAAGTGATAGAACGCTTGAGAGCATGTTCTCGCGAACTGTGACTGTGACGAAACGGTTCTCTCAGGGAAAACGCTAACTCCACGAGGTACATCGCGAATACGTTCTCGAAAATGCTCTGATCTTGTGACCTTAAAATCTCACCCAGACCAAAGTAGAGGCGACTTCAGTGAAAATTCGCTGATAGCGGAAACATTTTTCAGTTTGAGTGGGCTGTAACGATTACACGACGCCCTCGGAAAACCTCTCATTAAAACCGGCAAATTCAAGCAGCCCGGCAGTTTTGTTGCCGATCAACTAAATAGGGATAGCGCTGCCAGATGATCTCGTCGACAAATTCGTAGCGCGTTCTCGCATCACCGCAGGAGAGAATGATGAAGCGTCATGTATGGACACTTTTTTCCATTGCAGCTGTTTGCACAAGTGCCTCTGCTCAAGAGCAAGTTGTGCCTGCAGGGGCTAAGCATTACAGCGGTGGGCAGCAATATGTTGACTCCGGTCAATATGTAAATGAGGGCCAATTCGTTGACCAAGGCCAATATGTACCGGATGGTCAATTCGTTGAAGGGGGCGACTTTGTCGGCGGTGCGTCAGTTGGCAGCCAGGAACCGTTGTTTACCTACGACGACCAGGAACCATGGAAGCATGGCTACATTAAGGTGATGCCGTACTATCACGGGTACCATTCCTTCCGTCCCTACAACTATCATCAGGTCTTCGGGCAATCGACGACGGCTCAGGGCTTCGGTATGTCTCCTGTGATGCCATACTCTCAGCAGTTCTGGCATCGTTACGAAAAGATGGCTGACCTGTCTCAAGGTAACCATGAGCCAGTCTATCCGGGCACGCCTCCTCCAAGGTTACACGACCACTACCCAAAGCCGATCAACCAACCGGCTCCAGTGGACGAACCGAGTGCGCGACTTATGCTTCCTTATCAGGGAACTTTGCAGCCAGGCCAGAGTGATGCTCTACAGCAATCGCAGCCTCAAAACTACTCTCAGATTTTTCAATCCAGACCACAACCGGGACTGATTGCGCCAGCGCAATATCAGAACAATCGCCCCGCCACACAAAGACCAAGTTTGCCAGCACCACGGTATTGATCCCGACGAGCTTGAACAGGTTCTAGAAAAATTCCTGTGTGGTTGGCTTAATCACGATGTCGGGCACGTGGGCACGTGGTGGAAGCATGGCGATCGAAACGACCAGCGAGGCGACGTCGCTCGGCTGAAGGATTCGAGCGCGATGTTCGGCTCCAACCGGGTTTGGACGAGCGTCGAGAATTGGCGTTTCGACTTCGCCCGGATACACGTTTGTGACGCGGATGCCACGGTCTTTTTCTTCTTGCCCGACGAATGTCCCCAAGGCGGTCATCGCAAATTTCGAGGCCACATATCCAACTCCACCGAGGAGATTTGCACGAACCCCAGCGATGGACGAAATGTTGATGATCAGTCCATCTTTCCGTTCACGCATTTGAGGTAAAACTGCGTGCATCGTGTTGAAGGCTCCGGTCGCATTGACCTGCATCAGCTTGTCCCAATCCTCAGGAGCGACCTCTTCCATGGTCCGTTTTACGACATTGATCCCGGCACAATTAACAAGAATGTCAATTTGACCAAGCTCTTTGTTTGCCCAGTCGAAGAGCTCCTTAACACTGTCGCGGCAAGCAACATCAGCGGTCTTATAAAGGATGGAATTTTCGCCGGAATAGGAGTCCGCAACTTCTTTCAGTTTCTCCTCGCGTCGACCGGAGATAGCGACCTTGCAGCCTGCGTCTGCTAAAGCGACAGCACAGCCGGCTCCAATTCCGGTCCCTCCACCTGTCATCAATACTGTTTTTCCGGCAAGCGACATCTTGATTCCTTGTTGAAAATTATCAGTGCAGCGACATCATACTATTCGAAACGTCGTCGAGCCACTTTACTGCTTGGTGTTCAGGTTCTGCCTCTTGGAGAACTGTCCATGAAGTCAAGAAAGTGAACTTCACAGGCACGAAAAACACTGAAAACGCACACAAACGCCATCGAAATTTAATGTTTGAAGTGTCGGCGTCCGGTAAAGATCATTGCGATGCCGTGCTCGTTGCAGGCTTCGATGACTTGTTCATCGTTGCGTGAACCTCCCGGCTGAATTGCAGCCGTCACTCCAGCTTTAGCTGCCTCATCAATACCGTCGCGGAATGGGAAGAACGCATCCGAAGCGACGACCGCTCCCTGACTTCGCTCGCCTGCTTTATGTCCCGCAATGAACGATGAGTCGAGGCGACTCATTTGTCCGGCTCCTACTCCGACGACCATCCCGTTTTTGGCAAACAGAATCGCATTTGATTTGACATGTTTGCAAACTTTCCAGGCGAAGTTCAAATCACGCAGTTCGTCATCGCTCGGAGTTCGGTTCGTGACAACTTTGTAGTCGTCTTCTGAGTCAGGTTGATCATCGCGCTGTTGTACGAGCAAACCGCCGGAGATTTTTCGGTACTCGTAAGTCGTCCCCTGATCATCGAAGAATGCAGGACATTGCAAGAGGCGGACGTTGTTCTTCCACTTTGGCTTTGTGCGAAGAATTTCCAAAGCAGCTGGTTCGTAACCGGGAGCAATAATCGCTTCAACAAACCGGCCCGGCTCCGCAAGAAGATTCGCAGTGGCAGTATCGAGTTCTCGATTGAAGCCCAGAATCGATCCGAATGCGCTCACTGGATCGCCTGCGTAAGCATTGACAAACGCTTCGGACAACTCGCTGCCGATCGCACAGCCGCAAGGGTTCGTATGTTTGATGACCACAGCGGCCGGGTCTTTGAATTCGCGAGCAATTGCGAAGGCGGCTTCGACGTCAATCAGGTTGTTGTAAGAAAGCTCTTTCCCGTGAAGCTGCTCGGCTCCTGCGATGGAGGCGGCAGGGGGATTCGGTTCGACATAGAAGGCAGCTGACTGATGGGGGTTTTCGCCGTAACGAAGATCGTTCTGTTTCTCGAAAACGAGCCCCAACGTCTCAGGGTATTCGGACTGCTCGTTGTTGATTTTCGAGAAGTAGTTGGAGATCGCACGGTCATAGCGAGCGGTTGACTCAAAAGCTGCTCCAGCAAGTTGCCGCCGAAGTTCAAGTGTCAAACCTTCTCCAGAAACCTGCTCCAGGACTGATTCGTATTGGTCCGGACTGGTTAAAATGCCGACGTATGCATGGTTTTTGGCTGACGAGCGGACCATGCTTGGGCCGCCGATGTCGATCTGTTCAATCGCTTCTTCGACCTGCACGCCCTCTTTGGCAATGGTTTGCTCGAATGGATACAGGTTCACCACGACCAGTTCGAATGGGATGATTCCATGTTCCGCGATGGCAGTTGCATCATCCGGAAGGTCAGGCCGTCCGAGAATCGCTCCATGGATTCGTGGATGTAATGTCTTCACACGCCCTCCCATGATCTCGGGGAATTCCGTGTATGAAGAGACATCAATGACGTTGATTCCCTGATCTTTGAGGAATTTGGCGGTTCCTCCAGTCGAGAGAATCTCAAAGCCCGCGGCAACCAGACCTTGAGCGAACGGTCCGAGACCTGTTTTATCACTGACGGAAATCAAAGCACGACGTGCGGCACGGCTCATGGGAATCGATATGGGGCTGAAGAGTTTGCTGGCTGAAATAGGAAGACGACAACGGTCTCACTTATAGATCGCACACGTTACCGCAGTCCCGTTCGGGATGCAAATCTTCACGATTCGTCCCAAAATTGACAGATTTTGCACGTCGACGAGTGAACGTTTGACTCGTTATGGTTAGCGTGTCAGAGAAGTTTTATTTTCCAACTCCCATCGTGAACGCAGTTTATGAATTCTGCTGAACAGGAAATCGAGAAGGGGCAGCGGTTTGCTTTTGGAGCGAACTGGCAGGAGTTTCTACGTACGCTCGATGACGATCGTATTGAAATCGCTGAGGCGTCCTTGAGGGAACTGCTTCAAGTTGAGTCGCTGAACGGGAAGACATTCGTTGATGTCGGATCCGGTTCCGGGTTGTTTTCGCTTTGTGCCCGTCGACTAGGAGCGAATGTTTACTCTTTCGACTTTGATCCACAATCGGTCGCCTGCACGCGAGAACTCAGGTCTCGCTATTTCGCTGACGATCCAGATTGGCAAGTCGATTCCGGCTCGGCATTGGATAAAGAGTTTCTCAAGTCGCTCGGGACATTTGATGTCGTCTATTCCTGGGGGGTGCTGCATCACACAGGGAAGATGTGGACCGCTTTGGAAAATGTCGTTCAATTGACGCATCCTCGCAGCCGATTAGCGATTGCGATCTACAATGACCAGGGGCTTCGTTCAGAATTGTGGTTATGGGTCAAGCGGATTTACTGCTCAGGAACATTGGGGCGATGGAGTATGCTGGCGGTGTTTGTGCCGTACTTTTTTTTGCGAACCATCGCGGTCAGCGTCGTGCGAGGCCACAATGAATTCGCGAAGTATCGACGCAACCGCGGGATGTCGATTGTCCGAGACTGGATCGACTGGCTGGGCGGATTGCCGTTTGAAGTCGCCAGCGTGGAGGAAATCGTTTCGTTCTACGAATCGAAAAACTTTCGGTTGATCAATTCGAAGGAAACAAAACGGCTTGGCTGTAACGAGTTCGTATTTATACGTGATGACGAAGACGAATAGGCCGAACTTCACCGCAAACTGTTCTTCCGTTTGTATTAGCGCTGCGGAGCTGAGAACCCGGCTGGCTGAATCTCTGAAGATTCCTTCAGCCCCGAACTGCCGCGGACTGCTCCTCGTATTCCGAGAATTTCGGGATGTCTTGCGATCCTGTCGCTGAAGATGCGGAAGTCTTTCAGGATTGGATTGAGATTTGTCAGCAAGATGCTCAATGAGGCCGCTGAGTGATTCAGGTTTTTGTAGAGCTCTGGATCGGAGGCGAGTTGTTGAATCGTTCCATCTTTGTCGTTGAGGATTTGAGAGAACTGATTCAGTTCCGTCAGCAAACCTTCCAGTTGGATCAAGCTCCCGGAAAGTTTTTTGACGATCAAATCACTTTGCCCTGCGAGAGGAGCCGTTGCTTGATTGATGTTTTCCATGTTCTCGCTGAGCTTGACAATCGTCTCTTTGGCGGTGGTAATGGTCAGCCTGGCTTCTTCAGCGATGACTGGCAGTGACGCTGCTGTTTTCTTCAAGTCAGATTGCAACTGTGGATCAGCCAGAAACTTGTTGGCATTGCTAAGCGTCAGCGTGGCGGATTCAAGGGTTTCTCCTGCAGTGTCAAACGTTGCGGTCGCCGTTGTCATCGTCTTGGTGAATGATTCGAGGGCCAGAGCGGTTCGTTCAATGACTTCGTCCAGCGAACCTTCCTTGGTTTCCATTAAGTTGTTCAAATTCTGTCCGACCTTGTGCCATTCACGACTGGTGTCGGTAAAGGAGGCCAGCGATGTGTTCACGGTCTGCTCAAGTCGGTGCACAATTTCCATTGGGTTGGTCGGTGCGGTTCCTTTTAAGCGAGAGTTTGGCGGAATCATTTCACTCGCCTTGCCAGCAGTAAATTCAAGCTTGGCATCACCCAGTAATGACTGCACGAGTGTGACCCGCGAGTCGACGCGGATCTGGCGGTCCTCATCGATTTCTACGACAACTAGAACTCCACCGTTCAGATCATCCAGTACAACTTCTTTGACTCTTCCGATGTTGATGCCGTTTTGTTTCACTGGACTGCCAGCGTACAACCCGGGAGCCTCATCGAAATGGATCGCGATCGGATACGATTTTTCCCAGTAGGATCGGAGTTCGCTGAATTGCAGAACCAGGACAGCTCCGACGACCATCGAAAAGACGACAAAGAGTCCGACTCGAAATTGTAATTGGCGTTCAGACATTTTAATCAAACACTCTGGAATGTTAAAAATGAAAAGATTGATCGTTTGGCAGCTCAGGTGATTCCGACAGCGGTTTTAACTGGCTGCGAGGAGTTCCTGTAAACGCTCGCCAGCTTCTCCGCGAACAAAATGGGACACACGCGGATCAGGATTTTCAAAGGCGTCTTCGGCTGTGCCGTCGAATATGATTTGTGACTCATCCGCAGCTAAGCGGACGAGTGGGTAAAACATGACGACGCGATCAGCAACTTTTCGAAGCGTGTTCATATCGTGCGTTACGACGATACTTGTGACGTTGCTTCGTTCTCGAGTTCGAATAATCAGCTCGTTAATCACATCGCTCATGATGGGGTCAAGACCTGTAGTCGGTTCGTCGTAGAGCATGACATCCGGATCGAGTGCTAATGCTCTTGCGAGGCCAACACGCTTTCGCATCCCTCCGGAGAGCTCAGCTGGTTTCTTCAAGGAGACTGCATGTGGATCAAGTCCCACATCTTTCAATCGATCCTGGACAATGCTGGTGATTTGTTTTTCGTGTAACTGTCGATTTTGACGTAACCCGAAGGCGACGTTTTCAAAAACTGTGAGGCTGTCAAACAGGGCCGCTCCCTGAAACAGATATCCGAATCGCAACCTTTCACGAACAACCTCTTTTTCGGTCCGCTCTGCGAGAGTTCGACCATCCCAGTAAACTTCTCCGGTTGTTGGCTGCAGCAGGTTCATCATCAGTTTCATCGTGACACTCTTGCCACAGCCAGATTCTCCAATCAGGACGAGAGTTTTTCCTGTTTCAATTGACAGTGAGACGTCCCGCAAGACCGACTGTTCGTCGAACTGTTTGGAAACATTTTTGAGTTCGATGAGTGAACGCATTTGAGTGGGGAGTTCGAAACTGGGAGTAAGGAATTTTCACCACACTTCAAGTGTGGACCGCAGAACAAGGACTTTGTTAGATCATGTGGTAAATGTTCATCATCAAGTAGCCGAGCAGGAAATCGATCGCGAGTATGGCCACGAAGGAATATACAAAGGCTTCAGTTGCTGCCTGACCTACACCTTCGGCACCGGCACTGCTGTGAAATCCTCGATGACAGGCAATCAACGAAATTGAGGCACCAAAAAAAACGCTCTTCAGAATTCCGCTGAAAAGATCAAAGTTCGTGACGAATCGTCTTGAGTGATGCCAGTAGAAAAAACTTTCGACATCAAGGACTTGTGTACTGAACCACCACCCGGAAAGGACTCCAATCCCATCGGCGCAGAGCGTCAGCATGGGGATGAGTAGCACGCAAGCCAGGAATCTGGGAACGACAAGGTAGGCAATCGGGTTTGCACCAAGAGCGGTCAGTGCGTCAATTTGTTCGGTGACTCGCATTGTGCCCAGTTGAGCTGCCATCGAGCTTCCTACACGACCAGCCAGCATCACAGCTGCCAGCACGGGACCGAGTTCTTTCAGCAAAGTGACGTTGACCACTGTGCCGAGCTGACTTTCCATGTGCATCATGGCGAAC
This sequence comes from Thalassoglobus sp., assembly GCF_048270125.1. Classification (NCBI taxonomy): domain Bacteria; kingdom Pseudomonadati; phylum Planctomycetota; class Planctomycetia; order Planctomycetales; family Planctomycetaceae; genus Thalassoglobus; species Thalassoglobus sp. The sequence continues at coordinate 137,089 of NZ_JBLWTN010000003.1, forward strand.
TGTTCATAGGCCTGAACCGCCAGCACCATGCCGATGAAGCCCCCGGTAATCATAATCACGGGAAGACTGAGAACACCGATTTGATACATGACCGGCCAAAGCACATTCCCGCGCGGCCAGCCCGGAAGAATCCAAGAGAGCATCCGCATCCCGAACAGAGTGATGTCACCTGCCAGGGAGACGAAATCTACAACAATTCGTCCCAAGCTATGAATCGGCGATTCTTGGCTTGTCGTCGTCCGTGAGTTCATCTGGTTTCTTGCAGATCCTTCTGCAGTACGGGAGTCGATCAGCGATTTTGCAGAGTCTACACCATTGAGCCGAATGACAGCGAGACCGATTTCTTGGCGAGGTTCTTGATTTGTAACGTGTTTGGTGGGAGAGGTTTACGATGAGTCGTGCCCTGTCGCGTGGCGGGGGATCTATGAAGTCGTGAACGTCTTCTTCACGAGTACGACAAATATTGATAATGCTCTGAGATCGAGCCAGCTACTACCAGCAGGAAAGAGTTGGAGATTCGCTACGGAGGTTACACCAGGAAATGTGCGTCAGGTTCCCTGCGATGTTTGGAAAGTATTGATCGACGAGTCCGGCTTGAGTCGCATCTCGATAAGAAAGGCCTTTCGGAAGATCAACAGATTTCACGAGAACCAATTGCGATTTGGGGTGTAAAGAACAGATCCAGGCAGCGATTGAATCACTCGTCACATCCCAGGAACTGGGCAGGGGAGAGTGATTCAGGGTCATGGCTGCAGCATCGAAAATGGGAATCGATTGCCGAGTCCAGCAGCGGTCAAATTCCTCGGGCAAAGCCGTCAGCACAAACTTGATTGAAAGACTGGCGACGAAACGTGACGAGAGGCTGAGAGTATGTGTTCCGATCTCGTGAGAGGCTGCATCACCCAAATGATGCAACTGATCAAGCTCGCGGACAGCATCGGCGAATGGACCTCCGCCGGGGATGAGAATTGGATTAGCAAAGTGATGATGTTCAAGAAAATCTTCCAGCCTTGTCCCCAGGTCCGGCAAGTCAAACAGGCTTCCGCCGAGTTTGATAATTGTCGCCGGGTATTCTTTGAAGATGTTTAGCATCGAATTGTGAGTCAGCAGCGAAGCGTTCAACAGAGATTTCACGATGTGGCAGTGACGACTGTTCTTGGCTGTGCGACAGCGACTTTGACTAGCCCGCCGAAACAGAATAACCAGAAGAAAATCCAGGCCAGCGATGATGGAAGGAAGAAGAATCCGATGAGTCCGATCACGATCGCCAAGTTCGAAACAACTCCGAAGAATGCACGGGGTGATTTTGCATTTCGGAAACTTTTGAGAATCCACAATCCGAAGATCAAGCTGACAACGCACCAGCCGAGTCCCCATAGCCAGCGGTTCGTTTCGGCCGCCTGCACATTGAGTGTGAGTGCAGGGTTTCCGCCAACTTTCGAGAACGAGAGGGTTTTCGCATTTTTGGGGAGATTCATTTGAATCGACAGGCCACCTGCGGAGGACCAGGGGCGTGTCACTTCGGGAACACCGCCGTCGACACTGGCCTGTAAACTCTCACCGAGCGCGTCATTACTGTTGAGATCTCGTCCTGCCATACCGCCAATTCCACCACCCTGAATGCCGCTGGTTTCTTCGAACGATTGCGCCTGATTAATCACGATGCCATTCAGATCTACAAATACAGTCCCCGCCTGGCCTTGCTGCTGGCCCGGTGATTGTGCTCCTGGATTGTTGGTGAAGTCGTTGGCAATTATCAGCTGTTGGCCGGCAATTTGCGTCTTGAGTTTGGAACGTGTCGCTGCCGCTTTGCCTGGAGTTGCGGATTCATTTTTCTGGGCCAATCCGTCGGTCGATGGATCGAAAAAGTTAAAATTGGAGGTTATCCCTTTTGCATCGACACTTGTGATTCCTTGCATCGTGTTATTGCTGAGTATTTCCGTATTGTTGTCAACAATGTATGCCCGCCCCTTGTTTTGAGTGAGGCCAGAGTCAAAGGTCGACTCGTTTTCAAGAGTCTGGTCACTCAGCTCGATCGCTTTTTCTGCCTCTTTCTGAAGGTTGCGACTGTTTTGCAAGAGTTGCTCTCGAAGTTCAATCGCTGCACCATCCTGCACAGTGTTGGCAGCATACAGATCAGTGTTGGAGTCAAGGGAAAGGTTGAGTTGCTTCAGGTTTTTCTTGGCTTGCATGCGTCGTGATTTACTAATTGATTTGTCGTTCGCCATGCGGGACATTTCAGAGAGGTCGGACTGAATACGCTCAAGCGTCTGTTGTTCGACCGCTAACCAGGAGTCGCTGGAGTGTGGAGTGAGGTTGGTTGATGCCACTCCAGTGACAGCTTTGACGTCGACTTCTTTCGGGAAGTGAACTGTCCACAAAGTTTGGGTCACGGGGAGACCAAATTCTGCTGAATCGTTTTGTGAGAGGACTGCTGGCGAGGGAAGCGTGAAGTTTTTCCCTTGTAAGGCAAACTCCGTTCGAAGCGGATTTTTGAAGCGTCCAGCGAGGAGGACTTCAACATCGAACGACAAGTCCGCGGCACTCGTTTGCGGGAGTGCAATCAGGTGAGTTGTCTGCTCATTGATTTCAGTGATGACGGTTCGTGATGCCTGACCCCGAACAAAGACGGAGAGAATCCGCGATCCTTCAGGAACACGCAGTGCCAGAAACTGTCTCCCGCGATTTCGAATACCGTACGTTGCCAACGTTCGCCAACTTCCATCGAGTTCTAAAACTGTCTCAAGGTGAGCAGTCAGTACAAGTGCTTTTGAAACAGTCAATTCTTCCATGCTCTGAATCGTCCAACTCGGAAGTTTGTCTTCGCGAACACGGGTAATGCCCATCGCTTGCTGCACGAGCTTCTGATGAACAACGAGCGGGAGTTGCTCGACCGAGACAGAGTCAAACTGGTCCAGATCGACCGGGACGAGTTGATTCGGTGAAAGGTTCACAAGAATGGCGTATTGCTGTTGGATTCGCAGGGGCTGAAATTTTCCGCCATCGGCTGCGGTTTCGAATTCCAGATATGGTGTTGCGATCGTCAGGTCGGCAGGTGCGGGAATCGTAGCTGCGATGGTGAGCATGTATTGATCACGCACGGGATCAACCAATGAGACACGCCAGCGTTTGCGGTTGTTTTCAATTCCTTCGCTTTGAACTTCGCGGATAGCTGGGCCTTTGATATCCAGGTTGTCCAGCCAGTCAGGAGTAATGAAAATGAATTCATCCGTGGCGGCTTGAGAAATGTTCCAGCGAAGCGTTAGCCCATAGTCAACTGTGGCATCGCTGACGGCGATGAGTGTGACGGCATCGGCGGCGAGTCGTGGAGTTGCGGACTGAACAGTGAGAACAACATTTTCCGGTTCCTGTTCGTGAGTCTCAAATGCGAATTGAACAGGTTGCGGGTCCAGCTTCTTGTAGCTGGCGGAGAGTTGCCCCGGTTGCAATGACTTCCAGTCACCCGTCTGAGCAACAGATGCCTGATACGCGGAGTCGAGCCAAATACCGAGTTTTGCGGATTGACCGATGGCATTCATTGCGTGGGGAAGGTGAATGACAACATCGGTGTCCTCAGGTTGTTTGACGATGTGTCCTTCAAGCCCCGCTTCGACGCGGCCCAATCGCGGAGTTGGAAATTCGATGGTGAGAATTTTTCCGGATTCCCCATCGTGGACATACCAGTCGGACGCATGGGCACAGACGACACTCATCGGAAGGTATCCGTCCGGGATGGCGACATCGACGCTGCGGCGCGGGGAACCGGTGAGAGTCCAGGCGATACGCGAGGCGATCAGTTGTTTACGTCGGGCGATATGAACACCGTGTTCAATTTCCGTTTTTGATTCGGACTCTCGGCGTTGCAGTGCAACGTTGAGTTCAAGCGGTCGAGATGAGGAGCGATAAGCGAAGTTGGGTAATTGAGTAGGTTGTTGCGGGGAGACGACTGGCTTGTAACGCGAGACGTCAATCTGGTTCAGACCGCTGGTCGAGGTGACCTGAAGTTTGAGGTGCGGGACTGTGAAGAGACCAAGCTGAATGGTTTCTCGTGAAATTCCCTGAGGGGAGATCGTCGGGACTGCAATCGAAACGGAGGCATTGCCAATGTCGAGCTTACGGAACAAGTTGACATGGAATTCGGTTTGGTCAGTCACTTCTCGCCGGAAGAAAACTTTGAGCTCTTTCCCGGCCTCGGCGTCATTCATTTCCCAACCTCCAACATCCTGACCAGCGATATCCCGGACGGAGAGGCCGTCAGGGACTGTGAAGATCATGTCGTTGAGGAGACCCTGTCGAACGCGCGCCTGAAAGCCGTGGCTGACGTTCATCCCGGAGTCATCGAACGTTGTTGCAATAGCTGTTTCAACTTGAACGATTTGATTCTGGTCCCCCATCTGAGCTTCAGGATACCAGGAGACTGTTTTCTTTCCTCCTCGATCAACCGGGAACTCGATACGTGTCGTCTCTTCTTCGGTGACGCGACGGTAGGCACGTTCCAGCCCGTTGACTCGGACACGAAGTTCGTCGTCTGACTTGGGAAGTTCAAAACTGAATATCCCGGAGGCTGCCGGGAAAAGATGGACGTTAAATTCTCCCGCGGCTCCGTTCACGCTGGCGGGAAGGGTCAGCAGGGCGTCGACGATATGGATTCCTTGCCCTTGAAGGAAGATGCGTGAGACACCATTTTCAGCAGCTTCAACGGCTGCCGGTTTGTCTTCGATGGTCACGTTTTCGATCGCACTGCCCGGCAGCGGGAGGTTGAGAGTGACCGGCTTGTCAGTCATGACTGACACGACCCAGCGAGTTTGAATTGCGATTTGGTGTTTCGTGCCAACCGATTTCAGACTGGCAGAATAATTTGCTTCAGCGATCGTAACGGGGACCGGGCTCTCAGTGAGAATGGCATCTTCAGGGTGAGAGGTCTCCCAGAGTTGACGGTAAACGTCTTGTGGAATCCAGACTCGATGAGCAGCGTCGATTTCGTCCAGTGATTCAAACGGGACAACCACGAAAGGAGTTCGTTTGATTGGGGAAGATGGGGGTGAGGGTGCAGTTGCTGGGGCCACGGGAGCGACTTGCGGTTTCCCTGTGCTTTGTGCCAGCGATTCTGAATTGATCGAAATGAGGATTGAACCAGCGAGAAGTAAGAACATTGCTGGACAGGATCTCTTTGATAACCAACCGCAGCAGCATTTGCAGCATTGTGAACACCAGCGGAGCCCCCACAAACCAAGTGTGACGATTCCGCCATACAGCATCCCGGCGAGCAACAGTTGCCAGGTCGCCGGAACAATCCAGGCGATTGAGATCGGCAGAAGAATTGTCAGGCCGATCCAGAACAATTTCATTCCAATGTTTGCATTTCTCAACCACCATCCGAGAAGAGAAATTCCGAGGAGGATCGACCAGACGAGCAGGTTGCCCGTCGTCCGGTTGGCAAACTGGACACGCAGATTGATTTCGTCCGAGGCAATTCCATTGCCTTGATAATGAAACTCCTGCGAGCGAGTTCCGTCAGGAATCTGGAAGTCAAACGTCATCGAGAGTAGCCCGCCGGTCGACATACGACCACGAGTGCTTTGCCGTCCAAAACGTTGATCCGCTGGAGGGCGATCAAAGCGGTCTTGAGCGAGTTCAACTTGTTCACCTGGAGCGTTCGTCGCTTGGATGGAATCAATAGGTGTGCGACTTTGAGCTGCGATGTTTGGTGCAAATCCACCAAAGGTTGGCTCTGCCAGTTCAAAGCTCCCTTGTCGGAATGGGATATCGGAGTTGTTATCGAACGGGTCTTGGTTGGGGAAGCCAACGATTGTATTCGAACTCCAGCTTTCGCGGTTTTGAATATTCAATGTTGTGGAAGGGGCGGATATCCCTGATTGATTATCTTCCGTTTTTTTCTCGTCCATTTTGGATTCAAGGTTTCTTTTGGCGAGTTCTTCACGGGCTTCTGGTGCCGCCTGCATTGATGGGAGAGGCGGAGCCTGCGGTTCCGCAGTCAATGCGGAATCGACTGTGAGTGTTTCGTAAACGCTCGGCCTGCTTTCAGGCTTTGCGAAATCACCTTCGGCCCCAACGCTACCCATAAGAGTTTCCCCTAAATCAAAAATTGACTCTGTGCCGGAGTCGGACTGGATTTCATCACCCAGATGATGTGTCGAGGCGGCCTGCCTCTCGTTTGAGGCCGATCGCATCGGGGCGCTGAGTGTCAGCATGAAGAGTGTCACGCAGACTAACAGCATGATTGCAATTCCGGTCCAGATACTGATCCTCGATCCTGATGTTGATAATCGGCTGACAAATGAAGATCGGCGAATGAGCCAGAGTGGAAGGAGAATGACGAGAGCGAACAGAATCGCCGAGCTGCGATTGAACGTGGTGCGCTCTGTCGGGAGGCGGAATAACTTTAAATATTCATCAAAGAATGAGAACTCGAACAGAGAGCCTACCGGTTCAAACAAGCCGTGGCTGCCGATGAGGAGCGTGTCTTCGGGGACATGGAGCTTCCAGTCCTGAGTTAAAATCTCGACATCGTGCTCGACTCCGCTGCCATCGACAACATGCAGCGATGGCGGAACCGCCTGGAATTCTCCCATCGTGTTTATGGCGGACGTGAGAGTGGAGTAGACAATTTGTAGCGAGTGAGCTTGCTGGCTCAGACCGGATAGTGGGATTTGAATTCCCTCGGGCGACTTACGGATTTCGACCGGCGATTGATCGATGAGTGTCGACCACAATGTCGCTCCTTCGGGGAGTTTTACAAGGAGAGACTGTGCTCCGATGGCTGTGAAGGAAACCGTCGCTTGATGTTGAATGTTGCCTGCTTTGCTGAGAATACTCTCCAGTGTCGCGGAATGTCCAATCACGGTCGGGACAGCGGAGCGGTCGAATTTTTTAGTGGTAATGGCAAGCTGCCAGTCGGGGTGAATAAATCGATAGCCAGCAACCACTCGCTCTTGCGGTTGATAGCTTGCCTTCGGGAAATCGACGGGATCAACTGAAACCAATGGTTTGTCATCGGCAGCAGTTGCATTGATCTGAACGTGTTCTTCCGAAGCTGACTCGACAGCGATGTAACCACTGACGAGCTGCGCTTGCGGGAATTTAAGTCGCGATGGTTGGTATGGACCAGCTTCCGCGCGTGGCGTTCTGGCTTCGGTGGCGAGATGGTAGGTGCCTTTGAGATAGCGATCAAAACGAAGCGTCCAGGTTCGGTATCCGTCTACGACTTCGCCGGGTGTTTGTTCAACGAGCCGAACTCGTTGCGAGTTCTGCTGTGAAGTGTATGGAGTCAGCGAAAAGCGAAGGGCATCGCCAGCCGATTCGGAGACGAGAACCGTGAGTTCGCGATATCCTCCGCCAGTCGCTTCAATGTTGGCCTCAAGGCGCGTGTAGAGATTCTCGGGGTCGATCCGAAAGAAGGTGATTGTTTCCGCTGTGAATGTTGCGGGTTTTCGTGAGACGTCAAGTTCTCCACTGAAGACGGAGTCCTGATAGGTGAATCCAAGTCGAACTTGTTTCCCGAGCGACTGCAATTTTTCATTCAGGAGTGTCAAGTCTTTCTGACCGGCGGGGTCGAGGCCTGTCACATTTTGAGAGATGACATCGAAGTCATTCTCAGCCGAGATGCCATACAGGGCTTCGACCATGTCGGCTTGTGGTAAGGTCAGTTCGGGAATCACGATTCGTGTGGTTTGATCTTTGAGCGGCCAACTCTCAGGAATGGTTCGTGAATAAATCAGAATATTACGAGTTTGCCCCGGTGAGAGCGGGGGGGTGAGCGGAATACGAATTTCATTGGTGCCGGCTGCGTTTGAAATTGTTTGCCATGTTGCGGGGTTGCCGTCGACCTGAATCGTGGTGACGTCCCAGTCTGCGGGCATCTGGGCCCGGAAGTCAAACAGTGGAGCCAATCGCGTTTCGACGCTGATGGTCGTAAATAAATTTAACCGCGACTGGGTGACGTCGAGGACGTTTGTCATCGCGGCTTGAACTTCCTGCTGTTTCAAATTCGCGACGAATCTTAAATCGAAGTCTTCAGCCCAGATCTGGTAGTGGGCCTGAGATTCCACGACCGGTGAGCCTGTTGGTGCCGTTGCCTGTGTGGTGGGAGTTTCTTGGTTCACAGCCCGTACTCCAGTCGATTCAATCGCCTGCAAGCGGACCGATTGAGGATGTTGAACAACAATGGTCCCGGTGTGTGAATTTACATTCGGAATGACCAGAGTCGGGACGGACCAAGGTTCATCGGGACTTGCTGAGAGGATGCCTTTGAAAGTGACGCCACGCTGGCCGTCGAACCCTTGACGATATTGCAAAGTAATTTGCGTTTTTGTCTCGTCGTCGGGAGCGTCGGCGAGTTCCCAGGATTCAAGGCCTGTCGATTCGACTGCAGTAATTTCCAGGGACCTCGGGATGAGGCAAGTGAGGCGATCGATTTCCTGCCCGAAGACCTGCAACTCAGTTTTCGCAATCCAGGTCAATTCACTCGGGAGGACTTTGATTCCCATCGCTGTGCTGGCAAACGTAAGGACATCGGCTCGGGTCGCCTTTCGGCGGTCGGTGATGTTCAGGCTCAGCAGGTTTTTTCCACCGACGGGAATTGTGTAGGTCGCTGGCTGATCTGCTGGCGTCGGACGGTCGAGAGATGTTTGAGATGCTTCCAAAAACTTTCCAGCTGGGAGCGTGATGCGAAACTCACCGGCAGCTTTGTCGACAAGATGGAAACTTGCTGATTTGTCGCTTCCATTTGCATGGAGCGGCGTCGAGACGACAATTTTCAGAAGGTGCTTTCCCGGTTCGTTCAGCAGGAGGCGTAGAACGTTCTGTTGCTTTCCGTCACGAGCGATGGATGTGGGCTTGTCGTCGAGCGTCGCCTTTTCGATATTCCAACCGGTGATATCAAAGCGTCCTTCACTCCACTGAGATTCGAATTGCGAAACTGCGAGTACGAGTTCGCCGACCAGCCGGTCACCTTCGACCTGAACGTCATAGTTTGCGGAATGGAAAATCGCTCCTTTGGGAGTCGCGTCACTTGTTTTGCCTTCTTCAATGGCGCGTTTGAGAAGTCTTTCGAATTCCTCGGTCGACAGAACCGCTCCGAATCGATCACTGTTAATGATCGATCCCAGTTCTGTTTCCGGGACGTAGACACGCTGAAGTTCCTGGAGTTCTTTTGTCGAAAGTGGCTTTGATTGCGCCGTTACTGGAGAGGTCCATAGTTGAGCGATGACCAGCAATGCAGCAGCGTTTCGCCACCATCGCCACAGCGAGTGTGGCGAGGAAAGAGAAGAACCTGATGAGAAAATCGAATGAGGTGTCATGATTTTCAGCCTCAACACTTTGGAAAACGAAACACAAACTGAGAACGGAGAAAAAGAATTGGACAACTAATCAGAACCGGGCGGGTCTGTGTTGTTCTCCGTTTCCGAGTTGTCTTCTGGTTTCTCAGGTGTTGTTGTTTGTGATTCATTCGGTGATGTCGGTTCAGTGCTTGTAGCAGGAACAGCACCGATCGCAGTCGGAGTGACGACCACCGATTTTGAGTTGAAAGATCTCAATAGATTGAACAGGCCATGTACGACCCAGAGTCCGATGAGTAGTAAGAGTCCGTAACGGGCAGCGTGCATTCCCTGGCTGAGGGCGTGGCTGTCTGAAAGTCCATACAACGCCGCAGCGAAGGCTGCGATGAGCAGCATTCCCAGTTTGTTCTCCCAAGAGGTTCGCAGGAGAACCCAGCCGATCAGGGCAATGGCGATACTGACGATCAAAGTCATGGTCACGTGATTCCACCACATGACTTTGATTTTTTGTGCCCCTCCCAAATTCGTGTAGATATACGGGACACGCCCATCGGTGGGGAATTGAGCTACTCCGCCGGGAAAACTTTTTCCCTGCTGAACCCATTTGTCGAGTCTGTCAGTACGGCGGCTGGCTTGTTCTCCAATGAGCACGGAATTTGAGTTACGGACTTTTTTAAGGTTGAAGTTATTCGGGTCTCCGACGAGCGAGTATTTCTCCGGGACCCAGACAACGACTTTCAATTCTTGTGCCACGCTCGATTCTCCATCACCAATGACTGGTAACGGGAGCGAAATGCGTCCACGTCCGAAGGTGCTCTCACCAAGTGGCGGATTGACACGCCATAAGAATTGGAACGTCAGCAGAAACGGTTCCTCTGACGATTCTGTTCTCGCGACATTGACCCAGAATGGAGTCCAGTCGGGACCGATTGATTCGGAGTCGAGAACCTCTGCTTTTTCGAGTTTGACTTCTCGGTCATTCAGGAATGTCCCAAGAACTTCGAGGTTCACTGGCAGGTGAACGAGCAAACGTTGACGTTCGGTTGACTTGACGTTGAAGCGGCAACGGTAAGTCGCTTCTGCATCTTCCCCGGAGACGATTTCCACAAGTCCGCGAGAGATGACGGTTGAAACGACTTCCTGAATGTCGTGGCGGGCCTGTGTGAGCTTGACCGTGGGTCGGTCGTTAGGCTTTGCGTTGAAGTATCGGTAAGCGAGCGTTCCTGATTGTGGAAGCGTTTTGAGTTCTCGGAGATCAATCAATTCGATTTCGCCCCCGTTGGCTTCGGCGGAAATCGACAGCGAACGTTCTTTTTTGACCAGCAATTCACCCTGAACGTTTGCGAGATCGTTGGTGGTTTCGCCTGCGTCGTTGACTTGTCCAAGTGGTCGAATGAGTTGAACCGTCAGCGAGTTTTGTGCGCCGCTTGGGGCGTCAGCAGGTGGCTCATCGGCATCGGCGCCCTCTTCGGCAGGTGTTTCGCCACCTGATTCAGTGACGTCATAAGTGATAATGAAACGTTGCCGCCCGAGGACTTCTCGTTGAGTTTCAATGGTCCAGATGACCCAGCCATCGACGGGATCTGAGGCGGTTCGTTGTTTGATTGGCGCAGACGCCTGATCACCCGGAGAGGTTTCAATTTGAATCTCTTTTGAAATACTTTCTGGGACTTCAAAGCGGAAGGTGTCGACACCGGAGTATTCGATAAGGTAGTCGAGCTGTGTTTGAATTTGAGTCAGTTCCGGTTGAACATCAACAGTCGTTCCGACCTGAGCAGAAAGGCGAGTCAGCTTTCGTTTGGTCCGGACCGAAATCGCCAAGGGGCGGCGACTGAAACTCCAGGCTGAATTTAATGAGACAGCTCCGGTGCGTCCTTGATTCGCGGGAAGCGGCTGTGCCCCTTCGAGTCCATCCTGATCAGTGATCACTTCGATGGCATCTTTGGCGTAAACGAAAATCGTACCTGTTTCACGTTCCGCGCCCAGAGGTTCGATGAGTGGCAATGCTTGGGACGTTTCGTCTTCAGTCAGTTCTCGATGCGAACGAATAACGAGTTGAATGGCTCCCTGCGTCCGTTCATTGAGGGTGACCGTCAGTTCGTTTTTGTCCGTGTCGACGTTGTACTCTTTCATCTGAGGGGACTGCACGTTGTCGACCGTCAGATCCTCGGGGAGTGCCAGTTTTAGTTCGAAGATCCCGGCTCGTTCAACGTTGTATTGCAAAGTGTTACTGACTTGCAGCTCATCGTCCTGGAACGTCAATACGATTTGGTGACCAATCATCAGCCGAGGTTCAACCGGTTTCGCGTTCAATTTGAGAGCGAGTTCGGGTGAGTAAAACTTGTAGGTGAGCGCATTGGCACCTTTGAGTCTCGCGTCAACGTTTTCGGATTCGATCCGCACAACACCTTGCTGTTCTGCGATGGTGAGATTCACATCGGCAGAATGTCGGATGGCGAGTTGCCCACTTTCTCGAACGGCATCCATGGCATGGATACCCAAAGCGGCTGAGCCTTGTGTCCAGCCAGCCACGTCAAACTGGCCATTCTCAAGTTTGCGTTCAGTGTGGACCTCAACGGTGACAGGTTTCTCAACTGCAGAGAGAAACTCAATCTGAACAATTTGATTTCCCTCAGCTTCGGTCGTCTCCCAGTTCTTAATGCGAGCAGATGCGGTGACATCAAGAATTCGATGATCTTTCGGGACCACAATTCGGCATTCGGACATCGAGCCGCGAAGAATTTCGAAGTTCAAATACGCGTCGGTGTGAATCAATCCATCTTCCAGCGTGACGAGCGTATGGTTGGTGACGCTCGATAGCAGGTTCATTTCTGGTTTGAGGCTGGTTTGTGGATGCCATTGAATCGTGACGGTTTTTGTTGATCCGATATTCGCGCGCAGATGTGTAACGTCTTCCTCGGACGTTGCATCCATTTGTGCAGAGTCGAGTTCGATGATCGTCGGGGTGACTTTGATCGCCTGATCTTTTTTAGGGACCGTCACATCAAGAGTCGAAACTGCGACTGGTGGAGTGTTGAAGACGAACCGACGACCGTCGGGGGATTGGCTGACAGGGACCGCCATTTCAACAGTGACTGTTTTGTCACCGGGGGAATCGAAGAATAATTCGTATCTTCCCGCACCGAGGCCTCTCGCCAGAACATTGTCGCCACTAATTTTCCCGACTGCTGCTTCGCCAAAATCGACGATTTGCCAGACCCAGGATTTTCCGAGCACTTTGATTTTCAACGTCGCGGTGACGCGAGCAACTTCACCGTCAATTTTCACAACGTAGTCTGAGGATGTGATAATGGCTGCCGGTGAGGCGGGTTCTTTTTGATGATTTTTCCAGACTTCGAGCATCGCTTTGAATTCTGCATACGGCAGAACAACATTTGACTCGGGATTCTGAAAAGCTCCGTCGAGGTCTTTGAACGGGATATAGATGATACGCTCACCCGTGGGAGTGATGACCTCTTTAGGGGTTGTGGCCTCGGCAGGATTCTCGCTCGAATCTCCGGCGTCCTGCCCGAAGAGGTTGGGCGATGACGACACAAAAAATGCCAGAAGGGACAAACTAAATGCTAGAACGACTTTATGTCTCATCACGTGAGCCTCGTGGTCATGACGATATCACAATACAGGACGGCCTCTCAGTTTACGCGATTTGAGTAATTTGCGTAAACAGGACTGTCTCCTAAGAGGCTACCGAATCTGACGCTCCTCAAATCAATCTCTCTTCACGTTTTCACGATGTTTTACGAATTTTTGACAAGTTTCTTAGAAACCTGAAAGGTTCGCCCGGATTCTCGCACAATTGAATTGGTGTTCGGGCTCGACTTCGTGTCGCAGAGAATTGTCACATTTGAAATTGCCGCAGTTGAAAATGCGCTGTTGAAAGTGTCACTGTTGAATACTGTTAAACGGCAACGTGATTTTCACGGGGAGGGCAAACTTCGAAAATCCTCTATTCGAGGATATCCGAGAAATGCGGTTCGCGATCGACGAGAGGAAGCACCTGAGGGTGATAGATTTCGGTGTACGCTTTCGCGGTTTTGTGAACTTCCCAAGTCTCTTTTGATTCCCACCGTTCGATGAGCATGAAGATTTTAGGATCGTTCTGGGAGTGACAGACCTCGAAAGTCTGGCAGCCAGGTTCTTGCCGAGAGAGTCGACCAGCTTCTGCCAGGAGTCCCTGCACTTTGTCGATGTTGGTTTCGTCTTGAACAGTTAAGATGACGTTGATTGCAAACATTTTGACCAGTTCCGATTTTCTTGGTAGTCATGGATACATCGCTTCGTTCTAATTCTTGACAATAGCGATTCGCTTCGCAGCTAGTATAGCTGCTCGAAAATACTTCGCTCTCTACTCAGCAGTCAAATCGACACCAGGTCACATCGAGGGGCTTTTATGTCAGCGGAATTGTTACAGAAAATTGAGTCAACTGAAGCGGTGATCGGAGTCGTCGGGTTGGGATATGTTGGCCTCCCGCTGATTGATGCCTTTTTCAACGCCGGGTTCAAAGCGTTGGGGTTTGATGTCGACGACAAGAAAGTTCAGGCGTTGAACTCGGGCCAAAGTTACATCAAGCATGTTTCGTCGGAGCAGATTCAGAAGTGGCGAGCGGACTCAGAGTTTGAAGCGACAAGTGATCTCACTCGGCTTTCAGAGCCAGATGTTATCATTATTTGCGTGCCAACACCCTTGAACGATAGCCGCGATCCTGATCTCAGCTATGTCTCCGGGACGGGTGAAAGTATCGCAGCTGTACTCCGACCGGGGCAATTGGTTGTTCTCGAAAGTACGACGTACCCCACAACAACACGTTCGGTGTTACTGCCAATATTGGAACGGTCGGGGCTGACACCGGGAAAAGATTTCTTCTTAGCCTACAGCCCGGAACGGGAAGATCCCGGAAATCCAATTTACTCAGCTGCAAAGATTCCGAAGGTCGTAGGCGGGATTGATGAGCCGAGTCTGGAATTGGCTTCGAAGCTGTATTCACATGCTGTGGTCAATGTCGTGCCAGTGACGACAACAGAAATTGCTGAGGCTTCCAAGATTCTGGAAAATACGTACCGCGCGGTGAATATCGCACTCGTCAACGAGTTGAAGATTCTCCTGGATCGGCTCGACATTGATATCTGGGAAGTGATCGCGGCAGCGAAGACTAAACCTTTCGGGTTTCAAGCATTCTATCCGGGGCCGGGACTTGGTGGTCACTGCATTCCAATCGATCCGTTTTACTTAACGTGGCTGGCACGTCGACATGGTTTGACGACACGATTCATCGAACTTGCCGGTGAAGTGAACTCGCGGATGCCAGAGTATGTGATTAGCCAGCTTTCGAAATTCATGAACGAAGTTGGCAAGCCAATCCGCGGAAGCAAGATCTGTTTGCTGGGGCTGGCTTATAAAAAAGATGTCGATGACCCTCGTGAAAGCCCTTCGTTTGTGCTGATGGAATTGCTGCTGGAATGGGGAGCAGACCTATCATACAACGATCCACACGTGCCCAAAATTCCTAAAATGCGGCATCATGATCTTCCGGAATTAATAAGTCAGGAACTGACAGCTGAATATTTGGCTGAGCAGGATTGCGTCCTCATTGCGACCGATCACTCTGCTTACGATTACGACTTCATCGTCGAGCACACTCAGCTTGTTGTTGATACACGCAACAGCACACAGCATGTGGCGTCTGGGCGAAAGAAGATCCGAAAAGCTTGACGTGATACGCAATGTCGGCGATGACTTTTGTCATGCGCATAAAAAATGCCCTCATCCGTCGATGAGGGCATTTTTGGCAAGTCACCAACCCCACGCGGTACTTGCCGGGTGTCGGGACTGATTCGCCTGTGCGAGAACTGGTTCAATCAACTTGATCTGCGGATTCTCGACGATTGAGAAGTCCATTCGATGCAGAGAAGACTGGGAAGTTCAACTTTCTGTGGGAGGCGAATCGGCAATCAATGTGAGAGCATTGAGAGAGGACGCAAAAGACGATGTTGAAAGTGAGAGTCAATCAGTTTTCTTTTTGCTGAGTGCTTCACTTTCCTCGCGAATTTGTGAGAGCTTATTGGACGTCGAACTGTCCAGCACAGAAGTCGACGGTGTCGTAGAAGTCGCTGCAATCGACCCAGCCTTTGTGTCCTTGCATTCCTCTGACTTCGTACGATTGCTGAATCCCGCTGAATGCGGAACCGACGTCTTCCAGTTCGTTGTTGATGTTCAGTGCCAGTTCTGAGAGTCCGACGATCATTCCGAGGACGACAATCGTTGCGACAAGAACAAGTTCAGCAGAAACAATGAAACCGGCTTCGTCGTTGAGGAGTGAGTTGAATAGAGCGTTCATCGTGGGGTTCCTTGTGTTGGAAAGAATTGTTTTTGATGAAAGACCCTAAAGCGAAGCCAGTGCCAAAACTGTTCAGGCAGGTTGTCATTTTGATTACCAGACGAGCTCTTGGTTCTCGTAAGTGGTTGTCGTGTAGCTGCTTACGAAATGTTTAGAAATCTGAATCCTCTCCTGGCGTTGCCTGATGCTTAGAAACCTCAGTGATGTTTTTTTGCTACGTCGATTTTGCGAGGATCTTGGAAGCCGATCTGAGTTCGCTGTAAAATGTGATTTGGGATGAAGTTACAATTCGTGATGCCAGAATGCATCAGTGTTGCGGGAAGGCCACTTTTGAGGATCGATCGCTATGCCGGACCAACTCATTCATGATCGGCTTCAAGAAAAATCTATTATCTTGATGGATGGAGCGACCGGAACTGAATTACAGCGACGCGGGTTTGAATTGCAATCTCCCGGGTGGTCGGCAACTGCTATTCGAGAAGCCCCAGAGATTCTGTTGTCGATTCATCACAACTACGTCGCGGCAGGAGCAGAGATTCTGACGACGAATACTTTTCGAACTCACTCACGGAATTTGAAGGAAACAAGCTGGGCGAATGATGCGAGGCAACTGACAATTGATGCGGTCGAGATCGCTCGGCAAGCTTCGAATGGGCTCACCTATCTCGCTGGCTCGATTGCCCCGCTGGAAGATTGTTATTCGCCAGAACTGACGCCCTCAGAGTCAGAACTTGAAGCGGAACACGCTTTGATGGTTGAGAATTTACTCGCTGCGGGAGTTGATTTTCTCTTATGCGAAACACAAATCACCATCCGAGAAGCGTCGATCCTGGCAAAGCTTTGCCAGCGAAGTCGAGAACCCTTCATGATCAGCTTTACCTGCGGACGGGATGGAAAATTGCTCTCAGGAGAATCTCTGGCCGAAGCGGTGAAGAGTGTGATGTACTTTGGGCCAGAAGCAATCCTTGTGAATTGCATCCCAATCGATGAAGTGCTGCCTGCTCTTCAGAAGATCCACAAGACTGCCCCTGAAATGGTTCTTGGCGCTCAGGCGAACACTGGCAGGATGGGCTCCGACGGAACTTGGGAGTCAACCGAGGGTGAGTATCCGGCAGTTTACGCCGAATTCGCAATGACCTGGAAAGAGTTTGGTGCCCGCTTGATTGGAGGCTGCTGTGGAACCGGTTCGCGGCACATAAAGTTTTTGAGCGAAACAGTTTGCGTCGATTAAATTAGTCTTGCGATTCCCGCGAATAGTGTTGGATTTCTGCCGCTTTGGGCTCTCTTTTGGCGAAAGTCGATCTTCCTGCTGTGATTCTCTTTAAGTAGTTTCCGGCGATCATCCTCTCTCCACATCTCGATTACACAGATCCTCTCGCGAATGACTCGCGAAAGCATCTCACGTACGCAATTCCTGCGTACGCACATCCTGATTACCCCCCATCGACTCATGAGACGAATCGCAAACTTTTTTGGCTTACGCCGCTCCGGTCCTGACACCTGTTCAGAGGCTGCTCGCGAATCGATTCGGGTTGAGGGAGCAACGATGACCAACCAAATCCACCAGTCAAGACGACAAACGCCGGTTCAATCTCCGGCGTCTCAAGATGGAACCTGGGGTATGCATATGTCCTTGCTTCAACGAGCGAGTCAAGCCACTCGGCTTTTCAATCGAGCAAGTCTTCAACAAGTGTCCGTGAAAACCGGTCGCTATGTGGCGGCCTTCGCACTCGCATTAGGAATTGCCTCGCCGACATTCTCGGATGATCAATTTCCGGGGGACATCGATTACACGATCCCCGTCAATGCTCACTCGATTCCAGACTACTCTGGGTCTCTCAATTCACAACCCACAAATGGGGTTGGTGGATTTGGAATGATGGGACGAGCAGGGCATGAAGCTGGCGATACCGTCGGACGAGAAGGTTCGCTCAGCTACTTCGACCTTTCTCCTTACACCTTCCATGGAGACACGATGTTCTTCGGGGATGGTCGACTGTTTGTGACCAACCGAGGCAAGATGGGTGGAAGTGCCGGTTTGGGGATGCGTCATTTCTTCCCTTCCAAGAATACCGTTCTTGGTTCGACCTTCTACTACGATCATGATGAGTCTCGTGGAGTCACATTTGAGCAATTCACAATTGCTGGTGAACTCCTGACAGAATTCTTCGACATTCGTACAAACGTTTACATCCCCTTTGGCAAGAAACAACAAGTGACTGCCGTTCGATTTGAACCTGGCACTCAAATGTTTGTGGATGCAGTCGGCCCTGGCGGTGGAGTGCAGGGAAGTAATATCACTTTCCAGTCTCGAACATTTTCCTCTTCAGCTTTAGAAGGGTTCGACACTCTTCTTTCGACACCGATTCATGGGGCTCTCGCCGAGAAACACAATCTGGAAGTCTCTGCAGGAGCTTACCACTATCAGGCACGCGGGCTCGATTTGGAGAAAGTCACCGGGTTCAAACTTCGAATGGATGGGGACTTCCTTGATCGACTCTCACACATGTTCCTCGAAGTGACGAGCGACAACGTCTTCAATACGAATGTTGTTTTCGGAGCAGATGTCAACTACTGGGGGCACCTGGATCCAAAACCTCGTTTGGGAAAAAGTCAGTACAGCCGTATGGCAAGCTGGGTTCGAAGAAGCCGAACCGTTTCAACGTTGGATAACAGCGCCTTGAACGCACCTGAACTTGCGATTAATCCTGATGATGGTGATCCCTACTTGATCTACCATGTTCGAAACAATCCAAATCCACCACCTGGAAACTTCCCGGCACCCCTTGGAAATGGATCACTCTCGATGCCATTCCAGTACATTCAGGAAGCGATCGACGAGTCTCCATTTGCAGATATTGTGTTTGTGCAAGCCAACAGCGTGTTTGATGGAGTGGTCGATGGTAATGGAAATGCCACAGCAGTCTTGCGAGACAATGTGCTTGTGCTCGGCGAAGGTGTTCCTTTAACAATTCCAGTCGTCGGAATCGTAAATGAAATCGACTTGCCAACAGTCACACCCGGACCTGCATCACGACCGATTATCCAAAATGTGACCGGTCCAGTGATCACGATGGGGAACAACAGCCGTTTTGCTGGCTTTACCATTCAGGATTATGCTGATGGACCTGCGATTCTCGCATCTGGAATTGACAGTGCCGAACTCAACGAGCTCATCATCAATAATTCGACTGGTCCTCTCGGGTCCGGAATTGAAATCGACTCTTCAACAGGAGGCTTTGTCCTGGAGAACATTTCGATCTCAAATACATCGGGGAACGCGTTTAGCGTGACTGGTGGTAATGCAACCGTGGTCTTCAATGGTGAGAATACCATCACGAATTCAAGTGGTCTCTCCGTGTTGATTGAAGACGCTGGAGGAAGTGTCAACATGCGGAACACCACCATCATGGACAATGGCGGTGAGGGAATTTTAGTTCGAGGAACGACAGCCACCTCATCGAAAGCGAACGTAACGTTTGATCAAATCGAATTGTTAAACACGAATACAGGCCGGAGTGGGGCATTTCAAGTTGAGAACCATTCCGCTGGGGTCACCGTGGCAAACGCCATGACAATTGACACACCTCTCACTGGTGGAATTTCAGTTTTGAACCTCCAGTCGACAGGTTCAGTTGTCTTCCAGGGAGCTGTCACAGTCACAGACCGAAACGATCATGGCCTCCTGGTTCAAGATATTGCCGAAGGTCCAGATCCGTTCAACCCCGGAGCTAACCGAGCTGGTCTGGTCACCTTCCAGGACACCTTGACGATTAACGGCTTGGGAGCAACTCCGTCAGCAACGGCAGCGATTGAAGTGCAGTCCAGCTCTGGAACCATCACTTTGAACAATGTCGCGATTGATACGAGCCTCGCACAGGGGATCGACATTCAAGGCATCCTGGACACCGGGACGACCATCGGACGATTTGTTGTTGTCGGTCAGACGTCCATTCGAAACGTCCTTGGAAACTCGATTAACATTGAAAACATTCAGAAATCGATGTACCAGATCGTCTTCACCGATGTGGACATCAACAATCGTGGTACTGTCGGAATTGATGTTGATACAAGCTCGGCGTTTACTCAGTTCCTTGGCTCTGTTTTGATTGACAACCAGTTGGGAACAACCGCTCCTGCGATTGTTATCAATCAGAATTCAGGTGACATCGGATTCAATCTCGTCTCTGTTCAGAATGCACTCGGAGCATTGTCTACCGATTCTGGCGTACTGATTACCGACAACACGAATGCTGATCCGAATGAAGTGGCAGATGTCAGTTTCACAAGACTGAATGTAGAGTTTTTCGGAAACGCTGCAGTTGACGATGATACAGCGGTCCGCATCAATGGGAACGATAACGTTCAAGTTTCAACCGGTGTTTTGGAGGCAACTGACGCGGCTGCGATTCGAGTTTTTGACAACGTCCGACATAACCTGATGTTTGAATCGATTACTGCATCGAACGACCGGTTCGGTATCTTTGTCGGAAATAGCCCAGGCTCATTCATTGTCACAGGTGTTGGTCAAAACGCTGGTTCAGGTGGTGAAATTTCCCAAATGACCGTGGACGGTGCTCACTTCAACGACACGCAGTATGTTGATCTGGGTTACATGGACTTCTTGGGAAATAATCTCGCGATTCATGGGCAAACCATCATTGTCGAAGGAGCTGGTCTAGACCCTGAAGTTTTCCTTCGTGGTCTCGACATTCGCAACTCGGATAGAGAAGCGATCTTTATGGATAATGTTTCCGACTTCACCTTGATGGATTCCACACTTGTGAACAACGGGACAGCTGCGAACCAACAACAAATTGACTTCCTGGCAACCATTGACGAAATTGACATTGATGGTGACGGAGTCGATGACGATCCAGATGACCTCGTGGTCTACAATGTAAACATTGTGAATAACAGCATCATGGATGGGCAAACCACTCTGGCCGGAACCGATATGATCTCCTTGCGAACAGGTGGAGCGATCGGAAAAGGAGCACCGTTGAACTTTGCCTTGCTGAACAACGGAATCCCTGGAGGAATGACTTTCGCAGGCTTGACTCCGAACCGTGCAAACGGAGCAGCTGTTGATGTCACCTGGACAGGGCAGAGTCAAATTGCAATGGACTCAAATACAATTCTCTTTGCGAATGGCCCGAATAATCAGACCGGAGTGGAGCTGAATATCGATGGGATTGCTGACGTCCTGTACTCCAATAATGATCTTGCTTCATCAGGAATCAACGATATTGGACTCGACTTTACCTTCCTGGAATCAACAAACCTCATCATCAGTAACAATCTTCGTCGAGACGCAGACAATAATGTGATCGCCGGAAGTGGCTTCCAAATGACTGGGAATGGAGCAACAGGAATGTCGCTCACATTCCAGAGTGGCGGGAACAATATCGCAATCGAAAACAACCAAATCAACTTGGCAGGCTTCGATAGCACAGGAATTGCCTTTGAGCGAATCTTCGCAGCATCAAATGTGGCGATCAACGGAAACGGCATCTTCATGGTCACCGACTTTGACAACGCGAGAGAGGAAGGAATTATCTTCCGCGATGTTCGAGGCGTCATCAATCTCAACGGGAACGTGAACAACGTAATCCCACTCGGATCATTCTTCCCGTTCTATCTGGACTTCTTCATCCCAGCCGGAACGAGCAATGGTCAGATTATTGTGAACGGAAATGCTGTTCCATAAGCTCAAGCGGTTGGCAGTTCAATCACACGCCTCGGATGTTGAATCCGCAGGCGTGTTTTTTTTTCGCAGTGCTGAATTGCTTTCACAGTTTCTGTGTTGAATCAGCTGAGCAGCTATACTGATGGCAATTTCCGGGACGGTTTGTGAGCCGATTTCCAACCCGATCGGAGCGCGAACCCGGTCGAGCAACTCGGCATCAATCCCATTTCGAATCAGGTCATCGAAGATCAATTTAATCTTTCGCTTCGAACCGATCATCCCGACGAATTTTGGATTCCGCTTGATGATGTGAAACAGGGCCTCTTCATCATGATTGTGACCACGTGTTACAATCACACAGTAAGTTTGCTCGTCGATTTTCAGGTTCGGGAGGACTTCGTCGAACTCCCCAACGACCCAGTTCTTCGCTGTCGGGATGTTTTCCTGGTTGCAATAGATTTCACGGTCATCAACAACTGTGACTTCGAAATCAGCATCCGTTGCGTAAGTTGTCAATTGTCGCCCGATATGACCGGCACCAACTACGATCAGTTTGATCAGCGGCAAGCGTGGCAGGTACGAAACCCCTTTGAAAACGCTCGGTCGCGGGCGAAGCTTGAGTGGAGGAAGATTTTCTGTCACAAGTCTGGGAGGAGTCTCTCCCGTTGAAGAGGTGACAAATGTTTCATTGTGGTCAAACAGAAATTGAGTCCCGGTGATTCCGATTGAGTCATCGAGCAAGACCGCTTCAGTCAGTCCTTTCCCAGTCTGTAGCAACTCCAGGGTTGTCTGAAGATATTTCAGATTGGTCTGGGCAGCGACGGGACTGATCAGCATCTTCATCCGACCACCACAGATCAGGCCGTCATCCCAACCGTAGTCATGGTTCAACTGAAACGAGACGACCTCTGACGTTCGTGTGGCGAGGTTCTCGAGCGCCTGACGTTTCACTTCCGCTTCGACACACCCTCCGCCGAGGGTTCCGACTTGCGAACCATCCTCGTAGACAAGCATCGTGGCGCCCGGCTTTTGCGGGGTTGATCCACGGGTCTCGATGAGAGAGGTGAAAACGACATCCTTTCCACTCTCTCTGGCAGCAATGATCGCTTCCAGAACGTTACGCATTTTGTATCAATCAACAAGGTGTAGCGACAGCGTGTAGCAAAAGGGAGGAGACTCCAGGGCCGGGTGAAATTCTCGACGCTGACGATCTCGCTTATTCACGACGATCGCACAGCCACGAACATGACACCCACTCTCAAAATTGTAGGCGGGCCGTCGTTGCAAAGAAAGGAGTCTCGAGGGTCGCACCGATCGCTCATTGACGTTCTCAACAGAACCGCAACCAAAGTCGTGGTCAAGCTTGAGCAGTTCTCAATATTGCGGCCGCGGTCTGTCTCGTGGTGAACAGTAATTTCACTGGTGAATGAAGTTCGAGGCGGGCAGGTCTGGCATTGAAAATTCTCTCATCAGTGGAGCGGGGTACGGGCATCAACAGGCCATGCAAGTCGCGGAATCGACGAGTCGTTCCCGTACTCTGATTTTCAATGATGCCTCGGCTTCATGCTCGGCTGACTGAGTCGATTAAACTCCCCGGACTCGCAGGAAGCCTGCGATCGCAACGACCACGGTTGCCAGGATCAGTGTGAGTAATGTCCAGGATTGCGAATTCTGTCGCATCTTTTCAAATGCTTTCGCACGCCCCGGTAGCACCGATACGATGAAGAAGACGACAAAAGCGAGGAGGATTTTGATTCCCATATACATGTGATATTTTGAATCACCAACCGCCTTGTGTTCTGGAATCGCGACTGCGACGTAGTTGTAGAAACCGGTGAAGATCAATAAGCCAATGGCCATTCCTACATAGGCACGCCATTTCTTCATAATCCGTTCTTTGAATGCCTCGTGCTCCGCTTCGGGGAGCTCCTTGGCAGCAGGTTTGAGGACCATGAAAATAAACAGTGATCCACCAAACAGAAGAATGGCAGCGAGAATATGTAAAACGCGTGAAATCACGTGAACAGGGAAAAGATCCATCGATAGCGACCTGTTGAAAGGAAGTTTTTTTTACAATTATGCACGAAGCATGTTCGGAATGGTAGCTACAAGACGTTTGATCTTTCGACCGTTCTCGGGTACTTTCTGAGGGAATCTTTGCATCCATACCAGTCAGATTATCTTTGAGGAGAATTACTATGGGGCGTCCGGTTACCTTGTTTACAGGCCAGTGGGCAGATCTTCCGTTGGAAGAACTTGCCAGAAAAGCGAAGGAGTTCGGCTACGACGGGCTCGAACTGGCCTGTTGGGGTGACCACTTCGAAGTCGATAAAGCCCTCTCCGACGATACCTATTGCGCCAAAAAACGTGACCTCCTCGAACGTCACGACCTGAAGCTGTTCGCGATTTCGAACCACCTCGTAGGTCAGGCAGTTTGCGACAATATCGACCAGCGGCATCAGGCGATTCTTCCCGAATACGTTTGGGGCGACGGTGACCCCGCCGGTGTCAACGAGCGCGCCATCGAGGAAATGAAAAACACCGCTCGAGCAGCTCAAAAGCTCGAAGTCAGTGTCGTGAACGGGTTCACCGGATCAAGTATCTGGCCTTACCTGTACGATTTTCCCCCAACACCAACATCGATGATTGAAGCAGGCTTCCAGCAGTTTGCAGATCGCTGGAATCCCATTCTGGACGTCTTCCAGGAGTGTGGCGTCCGCTTTGCTTTAGAAGTTCATCCGACAGAAATTGCATTTGATATTTACTCCGCAAAAACGGCGCTGGATGCAATTGGGCACCGTGAAGAATTTGGTTTCAACTTTGATCCCAGCCATTTGATTTGGCAAGGTGTTGACCCTGTAGAATTCATTCGAGAGTTCCCAAACCGCATCTATCATGTGCATATGAAAGATGCTGCAACGACCCTGAATGGGCGCACAGGAATTCTCGCCAGCCACCTCTCATTTGGTGATCCACGACGTGGTTGGGACTTCCGTAGTGTCGGTCGTGGCGGAGTTCGCTTCGAAGAAATTATTCGCGCACTCAATGCCGTTGGTTACCCGGGTGATATGCCACTTTCTGTCGAATGGGAAGATTGTGGAATGGACCGCGAACAGGGGGCTGCCGAAGCTGCCGACTTCTGCCATAACATTGACTTCAAATCAAGCGGCGTCCGCTTCGACGCTGCCTTTGGTGATTGATCGATCGAGATAGAAAGGGACCGATAAGACGAGACAGTAGTCTCACCTTATCGGTCCCTGATTTTTACACTCGCTCTCATTCGAGGGCTGGAGCGAATCGTGTTGGAAGCCAAGTGTTCAACACTGGTCACAGCCATCGCCAGAGCCGACTTGACCTGCGAAAGAAATCCTTCGCCTCCGGAGAACAGTTCACGGTTGAATGTTATCGCTCTTCGGTGATGCCATTATGCGATGATATCTGTGACGACCTTTGCAGGACGAGAGTGAGTGATGATATCGAACCGGTTATTGTGCGGGAATTTCAGTTGCTCGTGGTCCAGACCGAACAGTCGCATGATCGTGGCTTGGAAGTCATTCGGGGTCACAACATTTTCGACTGCTTTGTGTCCGAATTCGTCGGTCGTCCCGTAGGCCATCCCGCCACGGATTCCGCCACCAGCCATCCAGATGCTGAACCCTTGTCCGTTGTGATCCCGCCCAGCCTTTTCGGGAGATGGATCACCCTGAACGACAGGGAGCCTGCCGATTTCTCCTCCCCAGTGGACGAGTGTCGAATCAAGCAGACCTCGCTGTTTGAGGTCCGTTACTAGTGCGGCAGCTGGCTGATCGGTTTTCTTGCAGATGCTTGCTAAGCCTCGTTTAATGTTGCTGTGGTTATCCCAGGGTTGGCCACTATGGAACAACTGCACGAAGCGGACACCTCGTTCGACGAGTCGTCTGGCTATCAGGCAACGAGTTCCGTATTCCTGCGTTTCCTTTTGATCGAGTCCGTACATCTTTTGTGTCGCTTCTGTTTCCTGCGACAGGTCGAGCGCATCGGTGGCAGCGGTTTGCATGCGGGCTGCCAATTCGTAACTGGCGATACGAGCATCGAGTTCGGCTTCGTCGGGATGTGTCTTGGAATACTGCTTGTTCAACTCCTGCAGGAAATCGAGATTCTGTCGCTGAATACCACCTGCCAGATGAGATGGTGGTTGTAGATTCAGAATACGTGGTTCGCGCGGCCTGAGAACGGTTCCCTGGAACATGGCGGGCATGTATCCGTTCGACCAGTTCGTTGCTCCATCGACTGGAAGACCACCAGGATCAGAGAGAACCATGTAGGCAGGCAAATTTTGTGACTCGCAGCCGAGTCCGTAAACCAACCACGATCCAAGAGTGGGCCGACCCAGTACGCCGGGGATGCCGCCGTGGAAGTATCGGATAGAAACTTCGTGTCCGTTCGCTCCCGTGTGCATGCTGCGGATCAGGCACATGTCGTCCACAATGTTCGCGGTGTGAGGCAAAAGTTCGGAGAGTTCCGTGCCACATTCACCGTGCTTTTGAAATGCGAACGGGGTTCCGAGCAACTTCTTGCTGGCTGCATTTACGAAGCTGAAATGAATATCGCCACTGTAATCCGTGCCACTGTACTTGGTGAGTTCTGGCTTAGGATCAGTGAGGTCCATGTGGGATGGACCACCATGTTGGAACAGCGAAATCATCGCTGTCGCGCTCGGTGCGAATTGAGGTTTTCTCGGAAGCAAATCATTGTGCGGACGCGCAACGAGAGCCTCTGGAATAGCGTGAGCCTGTTCCTGTTGCATCAACCAACTAAGAGCAACAGCTCCCACGCCCATTGCATTCTGGTTCAGAAATTCACGTCGAGAAATCATGGAGCACCATTATGTCTAAATTGATGTCTTGTTCTTGGTTGCGAGTCAGCTGCAGGATCGATTCTGGAATTGATCCTGCAGCCTGAATTGACTCGCTCAGATAGAGAAAACTGATTGTTTCTAAAGTGATCGGGCGGGTTCTGATATTCATCATTTCGTCCTGCCTGGTGGTGAGCCGTCTATAAAATCAAAAAAGTGATCTTCACAGGCACGACAAGGATTGAAAATGCTCTTATCAGTCGATGTACAAGAATTCGTTCGAGGTCATTAGCATTTGGCACAAGTTCACAAGAGCCTGCCGATGAGCAGTGCTCCCCTCGGGGATTCCTTGCGGGTTCGTTTCGAAGCTGGAAATTTGCTGGGCTGCAAATGTGACAGCCAGATTCAATTCGGACTGTTCGGGTTTGCGGCATAAGGCGAATTCCCAGGCTTGCTGGATTTGAGCAGGCAGCTCACGACCGTCTGGGAGTGGTCCATGGAACTGTGCTTTGGAGTCAAATGTCTGTGGAGTTCCCTCTTTGGGTGTGAATTCCACTTCGGAAGTCCAGGTGAAGGAATCAGAGTTTTCATTAGCCAGGCAGTCGAGTACGAAGTCAATCGTTTCACCTGCGGCCACAGTGTGAACTTGTACTGGAGTTGGTTTCGATCCGTTGAGAACACTCCATTCACCGAGTAAGCCTTGCACTGAGGAGACGATGCGTCCACGTACGCCATCACCATTCGGGCTTCCATGGCTCAGTTTGCCGGTAATCTTGAATTCACCAGCTGACTTCGCAGTCCAGCGACGAATCGAACCTTTGTCCGGTTTGCCAGGGTGTCCACCGGTTGAATTCACGAAAGACCAGCCGATGGAAGCGTCGGGAACTTTCTCTCCCCCTTGCCAGCGATTGTCTCCCCACACTGGGTATGGAGTAAAGATCATTCGCTTGGTTGCTTCGTCATACATGCCATACCCGTACGACCACGAAGAGGCCGAGTCGGGGATTTTGGGGAGAGCTGCGAGACGTTCAGCGTTGAGTGGAGGAGCATCTTTCATTGCACGATCTGCAAGTTTCCCAGCTTGATCGAGAATAAATTCACCATTGAGCAGCATGAGTGATTGAGTCGCAACGGTCGATGAAGACCGCGATTCACAGTTCACTTCCATGACTGGAGCGTCGAACATTTGCAGCATCGCGACGGGTTGGGATCGCCGTACTTGAACATACAGGCTGCGGCGGGATTGCGCACCATCGACCACGACCTGACCGGTTTCGTCTTCTTTAATTGCGGCAGGGGCGCCGCCGATCTCAGCACTTAAGCTTCCTGAAGCTGCCAACATACGATCCCGGACAATTTCTGCATCGAGTCGCTGCAATGACTTCCGCCAGTAAAATCGGTTTTCCTGGTCGAGCTCGTTCTTTGCAGGATCGCGAAATGTGGATTGTCGCCAAGTTGTGGAAGAGAGAATCACTCGGTGTAATTTCTTTAAGCTCCAACCTTCTTCCACGAACCTGGCAGCCAGCCAGTCGAGTAGCTCTGGGTGTGAAGGTTCTCCACCCAGCTTGCCGAAATCTCCTGCAGTGGGAACAAGTCCGACGCCGAAGTGGTGCATCCAGACTCGGTTGACAATTGTCCTGGCCAACAATGGGTTTTCTTTTGAACTGAGCCAGTGAGCAAATGCAAGACGCCGGCCACTTGTGGCGAGTTCAGGATTGTCTCGAGGGAACGGTTCTGCTTTTCCTTCGGGCATCACAACGGCAATCGGTCCCGGCTCGATCTCCTGTTTCGGTTGATTGTGGTCTCCGCGATGAAACAGCTTTGTAACGACCGCATGGTTTGCGGGCTCTGCCAGGACTCGCAGAAACTCTTCGGGTGGTTTCTGTTTGCGAATTTCAGCAATCTGCTTGTCAAACTCTTTCAGTTCTTCGGCAGCTTTAGGGAGGTACTGATAGAGCACTCCTGGAGTGATCTTCACACTCGGATTCTTGTCGAGTAGTTGCTTTTGTTCCGGGGTGCGTTCTTTGTCAGCTGTTTCGTATGCTAATTTCAATTGCTCGCGTAGGGGCTCTTCATACTTCAGCAGTTCCTTCTCAAGTGCCTGCTGCATGTATTCTTTTTGCTTAACACTTTTCTCCGCAGCGATCTTTTGAACTTCAGCTTCGATCTTGGCAGCCGCTTCACGGTCGGCTTGGGTATACAGTGAAACGAGACGTTGAGGAGGTGTCTTCCATTGCTGCCAATCGAGTGCCGGTTCAAAGACAGAGCGGACGGCGAAGTAGTCGGCATGGGAAATCGGATCGTAGCGGTGATCATGACACTGAGCGCAGTTCAGACTCATCCCCATCAGCGAATTGCCGACAATCTTCATGGTGTCGGCAATCACTTTGTTTCGTGCTTCGGGGCTGTTGTCGCCCGAGCCGGTTCCGTCGGCAGCGAGTCGTAAAAAACCGGTCGCTGTCAGGAGTTCGATTTGTTCGGATGTCCAGTCTCCCTGTTTCGGTCCTGCGAGTTCGTCACCAGCAAGTTGCTCAGCCACAAAGCGGTCGAAAGGTTTGTCTGCGTTCAGCGAGTGAATCACATAATCACGATATTTCCAGACCCATGGGCGGGTAGCATCTTTGTTAGTAAACCCTTCTGAATCGGCATAGCCTGCGACGTCCAGCCAGTGTCGTGACCAGCGTTCGCCATAGTGAGGCGAAGCAAGGACTGCGGTGAGCAACTTGTCGTACCAGTCGGCATCAGTCGTTTCGAGCCAGTGCTTCAGTTCGTCCGGTGAAGGGGGGAGACCGGTGAGGTCAAAGTAGACGCGTTTGATGAGTGTCAGTCGGTCCGCATCTTCGGAGAACGACAAGCCCTCTGGCATCGCAGCGAGGATCAGCGCATCGATCGGAGTGCGGACTCTCTCTTCTTTCATCTCCGGAATCGCAGGAGGCGTGATCGGTTGATAGGCCCAGTAACTTCGTTCCTCGACACTCAACGGAACACCATCACCAATCTCTTCTGGTTCTGGTCGATGCGTGAGTGCTCCACCTTGTATCCAGCGTTCCAGAATCGCAATCTTTTCGGCGGGGACACGCGCTTCCCCGGGTGGCATTTCGCCAGATATTAATCGCTCTAACAGCAGGCTGGCAGGTGCGTTGTCCAAGTCAATCGCGGGGCCAGAATCTCCGCCTCGTTTCAGAAACCGGACAAGACGCAAGTCGAGATTGGCTTCCATCTCTGTGGTTGCACCGTGACAGTCGAAGCAGAACTCTCGAAAGATCGGTCTGATCTCTGACTCAAAACGAGGGATATCCACATCCTCTGCATTTCCAAGCTGAGGAACACAGAGCAGACAGAAAAGGGTTGACCACCAAGGCGCAGGTTTTCTCACGGTCACTCTTCTTCACAGGAGGGAGGGAATGGGGCGGGAACTGAAGGACATGGCGCCGCAACAGTCGTGGATCGCATGTTGTTATTGTCCCACAACTAATTAGTGAGATCAATAGTGGACGAATTTACAGAAAGGCTTTCGCCCTTATTCGAAGTAGACATTTAGGGAATTGTGCGGGCCGATCGGTTGTGAGGGATGGTTCAGGTACAAGGGTTCTAATAATTCCTGAGGGCATGAAAGCGACCTTTACTGGCACAACAAGCATTGAAAATGCTTCAATCATTTTGTGGACGTTCGCGATTCGCCCAATGTCCGCTGGCATCTTGGCCATTCACAAGAACCCCCTTTTCGTTCCAGTTCATGGCAGCGTGGACATCGCAGGCCGCATATCGAAGAGTCAGTCCACAACGGCGCCGGTCGCTGTTGTTGGCTTCTGATCCGTGAAGCAGAAGATCCGAATGCAACGAAATCTGCCCCGCTTTGAGTTCATCGTAAACGACAGCCCCATATTGTTCAGGATCTTCAACAGTTTGATTCAGAACATTATGTTCCCCCGAGTCGCTGGGGCGATATGTTAAATGCCCGACGTGGTGGCTTCCCGATACGAACTTCATACAGGCGTTCTCGATGTCGGCATCATCAATCGCCAGCCAGACGGTGAGTGCTTTGGAAGGGGAGAGAGGCCAGTAACTCGCATCTTGGTGCCAAGCGACTGATTTGCCATCATGCGGCATTTTGCAAAAGAAATGTGAGCCCCACCCCACAATATTTTCTCCGAGAATGTCGGTGACGCAGGCGACAATTTTCGGATGTTTGAGCAGATCATATACTTGCCCATATTTCAGGTGAGCCGAACTGATTGAATAACTGTCTCCCCCTTCGGCAATGACCCGGTTTAGTAGCTCGTCGAAATAGCTGCGAATTTCATTGATTTCAGCGTCATCGAAAATCGGAATCGGTCGAACATAGCCCTCGCGGTTGAAGTGTTCGACTTGCTCTTTAGAGAGAATCTTCGGCGATGTCACTTTGCTGGGGTAGAAGGAAAGGTCCCGTTCCATCTGGTCCAGTTCTTCCTGATCGGGGATCATTTTGAAATTGCGAGTTGCGTCAGACATCGAAAACCTCGATTGCGTTAGTATAAGGAGCGGTGAATATGATAGCCTTTTAGTTCGGCAATAAAAAACTGATCCTGATTTTCGATGTAACAATGACTCCACGACTCACCCCGCTCTCCTCTTATCGAATCGCTGTTGTTGTTTTCTTCTCCCTTTCTTTCCAACTGCTTGGCTCACTTGCACTGTGTCATGCAGAGGATGAAGAAAATTCCGTATCGGAGGTCGGTCTCGATTTCTTTGAGAAGAAGATCCGCCCCGTACTGGTTGAACATTGCTACGAGTGCCACTCTGCAGATTCGAAGATCGTTCGAGGTGGATTACTTGTCGACAGTGCAGAGGCCTTTCGAAAAGGGGGCGATAGCGGAGAGTCCGTCGTCCCCGGAAAACCGGGAGAAGGGACGCTTCTCGATGCATTGAAGCATGAAACTTTCGAGATGCCGCCAAAGCAGAAGCTCCCCGAGCAGGTGATCAGCGACTTTGAAGCCTGGATCGCCATGGGAGCCCCCGATCCAAGAGAGGCGACATCGAAAGCGGCAGCCAAAAAAATGGGAATGGATCTGGAAACAGGCCGTCAATTCTGGAGCTTTAAACCTCTCAGGAAAGTCACTCTGCCGAAAGTTCAGCTCACTGATTGGCCACAATCAAAAATCGATCAGTTCATTCTCGCGAAACAGGAAGAGCATGGTCTTCGCCCCGGGGCCGATGCTGGCGACCTGACGCTTCTCCGTCGTTTGTATTTTGATTTGACAGGACTTCCTCCGAGTGCCGAACAGGTTCTAGCATTTCAATCGAACCAAAGTGACGCACGGTGGACTGAGGTGATTGATGAATTATTTGCTTCGAAGAATTTCGGAGAGCATTGGGGACGGTATTGGCTGGACCTTGCCCGGTATTCGGAATCGACAGGCGGGGGAAGATCGTTGCTCTACGGCGAGTCGTGGCGATATCGCAACTATGTCATCGACAGCTTCAATGCCGACAAACCTTACGACACATTCATTCTGGAACAGCTTGCCGGAGACCTTCTGGAAGCAGAAAATTATGAGCAACGGCAGCAGCAGATCATCGCAACGGCTTTTCTCGCTTTGGGGCCTCATAACTACGAGAACCAGGACAAGGAGCAGCTGCGAATGGATATCGTGGATGAGCAAATCGACACGACCGGGCGCGTCTTTTTAGGGATGACGATTGGCTGTGCCCGCTGTCACGATCACAAATTCGATCCCATTCCAACGAGCGACTATTACGCTTTGGCGGGGATTTTCAGAAGCACAAACTCATTGGTTGATGGAAACGTTTCAAGGTGGGTCTCAACTCCACTTCCTCAGTCGCAGCAGCAAACTGATCTCATTCGAAAGCATGAATCGAATCTTGCGGAGACAAATGAGGCTCTCCGGAAACTCCAGGCTCGCATGACTCAATTGAAAGTCGGCTTGCCAGCGATCCTCGTCGATACGGACCAGGCGACGTTGGTTGGGGACTGGACGGAAAGTCAATCAGTTAAAGGGTACATTGGTGAGAATTATCGGCACTCCTCAGATCTGACCTCAAGTGCGACTTATGAGATCCCGCTTCAACCGGGACTGTATGAGGTCCAGATTAGCTACACCCCTTCATCGAACCGTACGCGAAAAGCAAAAGTGACGGTTCAACATTCAGAAGGGGAAAAAGAGTTTTTGATCAACCAACAGCTGGCCCCCAATGAGGATGGAACCTTTCATTCACTCGGGGAATTTGAAGTGGGAGAACTGCTGACTGTACAGATTCGTCCGACGGAGATGTCTCCCACAATCATTGATGCTGTCCGTTTGATTTCGAAATCCGAGGTCAACGGCGAGTTAGCCGACAAACTTCAAAAAGAGTTGGCAGAAGCAAACGTCGAGCTCACTGCACTGCAGGCGAAGCTGAAAAAACTGGAGGCCAACGCTCCTGAGAAGCCGCCGTTGGCAGTCTCTGTGGAGGAAATGGAACAAGCAGAAGACTACTTCGTGTGCATCCGTGGCAACGTCCATAATTTGGGTGAACCGGTTAAACGTGGCTTTTTGTCAGTGATTCAGAGTTCCGAACCGGTTTCCTTACCTGACGATACAAGTGGTCGACTCGAATTCGCCAACTGGATTGCGAGCCCGGAAAATCCGCTCACGGCCCGAGTCTTCGTGAATCGTGTCTGGCATTCCCTGTTCGGAGTTGGGCTGGTTCGAACGGTTGATAACTTCGGTGTGCCGGGCGAAACGCCATCTCATCCGGAGCTGCTTGATTTTCTCGCCAGTGAATTCGTCGAAAATGGTTGGTCCATGAAGAAATTGATTCGCCAGATTGTCCTCACTCGGACCTATCAACTCGACAGCTCGTTGTCAGCAGTTTCAGCCAAGGACCCAGAGAACCGCTACCTCACTCACCAGAATCGAAAACGCCTGAGAGCAGAATCGATTCATGACGCTCTTCTTTCCATGAGTGGTGAACTGGACCCAACCCCAGCAGGGAACTCAATGCGGCCCGGGACGAGAAGTGAGTACGGGTACAAATTCGATTTTGGAAAACGGGCAGTGTACTTGCCCGTGTTTCGTAATCGACTCCCGGACCTTTTCACCGTCTTCGATTTTCCAGACCCAAATTTGTCTCAAGGCCGCCGGACCTCCAGTACAGTCTCACCACAGTCGCTCTTCCTGATGAACAGCGAATTTGTGCACATGCGTTCTGAAGAAACAGCAAAGCGAGTGCTGGCAATCGAAGGCGACACACCTCAACGACTCGAATGGCTTATCCTGACAACATTGAATCGATATCCGACCAGCGACGAACAAAGATTGTTCGGAGATTTTCTGGAAGACGACCCGGAGTCTCTCGAAGCATGGTCACAAGTCTGCCAGGCACTCTTTGGAAGCCTCGACTTTCGATTTGTCGAATAGCACACGTTTCAATTAGGTTTTTAGTCTCCCTTGAGACCCCGCTGAGCCACTGGGCGATACAGAAAGCGTCGTTCCGTCTTGCCTGCTTTCACACCGTTAGAGTGAAGTTATAAGTTCGCTTTTTCTTTGTTGTTTGGCCATTTTTTTGCGAGCTCTTGCCGAACTCGCTCTGCGACGCGGTTTGCTTCGTCGGGCGGTTCGTACATCCAGTCTTCAATTGTTCCATCGAAAGGTTTTGCGAACGAACCTTCGATCATGGCCGTATGAAATTGTTGGAATTTCTTCGCTGGACGTTTTTCATCGAGCATCTCGATAAAGACCGGTTGCCCGGTTGCGGTCGCTTCGGAAATCATCGAGACGGAATCATTCGTGACGACGCAGTATGAGCAGAGTGCGAGTGCCGACAAGTAAGGATTTTCTCCTTTTCCGTCCCACACAAAATGATCTTCTCCGAAAGTTTGCCTCAGCGCAGCTGTCGCTTTGGAAGGAGTCCGTCGGGATGGAATTATCGCCAGTTGAAGATCATCGCTGGCTGCGGCTTGTAGGTGCTCCGTCAATTTCTGGACGTCGTTGTCATCGAATGCATAATACTTGTTGGGGCCACCGAGAAGGACTGCGATGAAGCGGGATGTCAACTTGTCCAAACCGCTGACTGGTCCGATTCTGGCAGCCTCCTGAAGTTTTTCCAGAGAGAGATGGTGCATCGCTCCGAGGGTTTGAATGACGTTTTGTCCCTGAAGTTTATCGTGCTCCGGAGCGACGATGAGATCGAAGCTGCTTCGGCTGCGCTGTGGATCTTGGAGATGAATCAGAAACGCTGAGTTGTTGTAAGATTTCTTGAATGACAACGCAGCCAAAGCAGCCTGTCGGCCACAACTCATAAGGATGTCTGGTGAAGGGAGTTGTGAAACATTCTCTGTCGTGCGAAACGTTGCCGGCTTGAGTGAGACGAGTGGCGAAGGGAGCAGCCTCCACGGAAATCGAATGCGGGCGTCGAAGGGGATCGATGTCACTCCAATCGCTTCCGCCAGCCCGCGTAATTGACTTTGATGCCCGGCCGCTCCATCAGCAATTGTCCAGCATGTCAAAGAGGAAAATGAAGGAGTGTTGACGTTGGCTGTGTCAGTCATTTTCTCGTCTCAACTCTTCTTGAGATATCGCTGCTGGAAAGCATTCATCCATTCGAGATAATAATGGAATGATGCCGTTCGACATACCCGAATTTGTGAGCCCGATAATGAGAGTTTTCAACGCAAATTGCTGGAGTTCGGAATCGCCATTGACAATCTGGTGAAATCGGATCAAATCGAAAGAGAGCTAAGAAACTTATGCGAAATTGAACATATATTCAGTGAGTGAAGGCATGCAAAATGTACTGACTCTCATCCTCGCAGGGGGAAAAGGGTCTCGACTGGAACCATTAACACTCGATCGTTCTAAACCCTCTGTTCCCTTCGGAGGAATTTACCGCATTATCGACTTTGTGCTTTCGAATTGCATCAACAGTGAGCTTCGTCGTGTCCTGTTGCTGACTCAGTACAAGGCTGCCAGTCTGGATCGCCACATCCATCTTCAGTGGGATTTTTTATGCCGTGAACTGGGGGAATTCATCGAAGTTCTGCCACCGCAGCAACGTGTCGGCGAGCATTGGTATCGGGGGACAGCTGATGCCGTTTACCAAAACATTTATACCATTGAACAAGCTGATCCAGAGACCATCCTGATCCTCTCTGGTGATCATATTTACAAGATGGATTACGAGCCATTTTTGAGGGATCATCTCAATTCCAATGCGGATTGCACCATCGCCTGCCTCCCTGTTCAACGTGAAGAGGGGCGCGATTTCGGAGTGATGGGAGTTGACAGCGAAAACTGGGTTCAACGCTTTGAAGAAAAACCGGACGACCCGTTTCCGATTCCCGGTGATTCGAGTCGATGCCTCGCTTCGATGGGAATCTATGCGTTCAAAACCTCATTCTTGTTCAATGAACTGTGTCACGACGCGGCATTGCCGAAGAGTTCGCACGATTTTGGAAAAGACCTGCTTCCCCGCATGATTCAGAAGAGTCAGGTGCGTGCGTACACTGTCAAAGATGACAATAATAATCCAATTTACTGGCGCGATGTCGGAACGATCGATTCCTATTATGAAGCGACCATGGATTTAATTTCCGTCGAACCGAAGTTGAATCTTTATGACTTTTCCTGGCCAATCCGAGGCTACAATCCTCCGATGCCACCACCGAAGTTTGTGTTTGCGGATGAAGATGCCACACCGCCCCGCGTCGGACATGCGA
Organism: Thalassoglobus sp.; assembly: GCF_048270125.1. Lineage (NCBI taxonomy): Bacteria > Pseudomonadati > Planctomycetota > Planctomycetia > Planctomycetales > Planctomycetaceae > Thalassoglobus > Thalassoglobus sp. The sequence goes on from NZ_JBLWTN010000003.1 coordinate 172,964, forward strand.
TTGATAGTCTCGTCGGGCCGGGCAGTATTATTTCTGGCGGCAAAGTGACACGGTCTGTCATATCACAATCCGTGAGAGTTGAAAGCTATTCCGATGTTCAAGACTCGATCCTCTTTTCCGGCGTAACAATCGGTCGAAATGCACGGGTGCGGAATGCAATTGTCGACAAAAATGTCCAGGTGCCGGACGGCTTCACGATTGGATATCACCGCGAGCAAGACTTAATGAACCGCCTCACCTGTACCGACTCCGGCCTGGTCATTGTCCCAAAAGATTACCACTTCGAGGTCTGAAGCGGTGAAGACTACGAGTCGTGATCTTCACCTCTTCAACTTTCAGTCTCTGTGAATTCCGTGAATCAGTCTCCGTGGAGTTGGCGCAGGCGGGAGGATGTCCGCAGCATCCACTGGATGCGTTCGAATTCGTTGACCCAGTCTTGAATCACCGCAGTTGTTAATTCGGCATCGGCAGCGAGCCCGGTAGGGCATGTTGCTCCCCCGAGTTCAGCCATCACGCTTCGGTATTTCGAGAGGGTGCGGTCTCCGGCGCGTCCACAGAATTGTCCATCTTCGCTGAGGAATACAATCGCCGGAACGCGAGCACCGCCGCAGGTCTTTAATTCTTCCGAGAGTTCTGGAGAATCGTCACGATCTGCAAAGCGAATCTTGATGAGGGGATTGATCGCTGCGAAATGTTCGAAGATCGGACACTGGTTGACACAGTCACCGCACCATGCCCCCGCCATCACGAGAACTTTCATTTCTCGTACAAAACTTTTGAGCAAGGTTTGTTGTTCGTCAGTTAGTGTGACGGAATCATAGAAGTCGCTCCACCGACGCTCTTGCTCTGGAGTCGCATACTTCTTGAGGAAATCCTGATACGAATGTGCTTGATCAAATTGTGCTGAGTAGTCCATGGTGATACCTGATTTGCTGAGGATCTACGGTGAATTTCTGTCGTGAGAGGAAACTGCTCTCATCAGACGAAAGGCTTTTGCTGAAGATCGCGATCCCCTGATTGCCAGTCGCTGGAAATCGATTCGAAATTTACTCCTGCTTCGTTTCAGCAGGAGGAGAAGCGGAAGCAGCGGCTGCATCCTGAATCCCTTTGATGAATGTGTCCGTTTCGTCTCGTTCTTCCATTCCCGGTGGGGGGATGTAGGTGAATCGCTGAACCGGGATCGGCTCGTTGATGACCACGTTACTGAATTCGACAGTCAAAAGAGGACTGTACGTTGATCTCTCTTCAGAGAGCTTTTTGAGGTACTGGAACTTTTGAGGAAATAGCGTTTGCTTGTCGAAGGTCACTCTGACCCGATCCGGAAGAAACTGTTGAACTTGCGAGGAAAGCCCCCCCAGCCCGGTGAGCAACTTCCCTTTCTCTTCCTCATTCCAGCGACCTTGTAAGATGATGACAGGTTTTCCGTCTTCATCTTCCTCACGAATCGAATCAAAAATGATGACTCGCTCGAGTGAAGCGAGGATTGCGGGGACTCCTCCAATTCCGATTTCGGCAGCTCGTACTGCGTCGGGTTGATCGATGTGTAAGTTGGTTTCGTTGATGATTTTTTGGATATCGCGACGCGTTAATTCGATTTGCGGGGTCGCATCTTCCTTCTTTCCGACTGAAGCTGAAGTGATCTGTCGGCTCGTGTGCAATACTTGTCCATCGCAGACTTCGAGGAAGACTCCCTCCATTTCGCCTAGTTTGACTGAATACTCAAGCCGCGTTTTGAATGGATGGCTCGCATAGTATTTCCCGGTTGCCTCAAAGCGAAAATCTCCCAAAGAAATTCTTTGTGCGAGATCCGCCTGCACGAATTCATATCGCAGCAGTCGAGATCGAGCTTCCTGGAGAACCAGAAGTGCCTCTTCATTGGGAGGCGCAAGTTCTTTGCTGTCAGCATCTTCAGATGTTTTCGGGGTGTCAGCGGGAGGGGTGTTTGCATCCTGTGACCATGCCGTGACAGCGCGCAGTGAGCCTGCAAAAAAGAGGAGCAATGCGAGAGTTAAGATGTATGGATTTTTCATGTTCGATCGAATTTGGCGGATTTAGCAAAGATTCGAGTCGCTCCAGTCCGAAAACAATAGAGACTGTGAGCCTTGGGTAATGTGAAACAGCAATTCAAGGCCGAACACAACAGGCAGTCGACATTTGCCGTCGCTGCGTCAACCTAATTGTAACCGTCAGTGACAGTGTTGGTCGACCGCAATTTGGAGCGATTCAACGGGACCGGAACGGAAGAGGTCAAACGATGAGACTCTATTTTCTGGCTTTGGGAACATTGCTAATCGTGTGTGTAGGATGCGCACATGATGGACAGCAACTTCTCCAGAAAGAAGCCTACCATGCCCCACCGGCAGCGATGATGAATAATCCTGGACCTATGGTTGGTGGCCCTGGCCCGGGTGTCATGCAAACCAGCTTCAATCCACCCGGTCCGCACGGAGGACCTCAAATGGGACCACCTCCAGGAATGATGCCACCTATGTGCCCACCGAATGGTCCACTGCATGGTCCACAGGCAGCCTTCCGTGGATCTTCACAGATCCGGTTCCTCGGACCTGAAGGCATGCACGTTGGCTGGCAAATCGGACCAACATTCGCTGAAAATCAGCTGATGGCTCCAGGTCGTTACAACTTCTCGCAAGCTGCAACTTACCGCTTGAAGTTCACCGACATCCCAGGTCGTGAAGGGCTTGTTGTGTATCCGTCATTGCACGTTTACCCAACACTTCCAACAACAGCGGCTTACCTCGAACACAACCCACTGCCTTTGCGAATCACCGACGAGGATCTCGATCAGGTCGAGACGAACAACTTCGTCACCAAGGTCATCTATCTGCCAGATGCCAAGTATCAGGAACTCGCAATTGCAGGTGTTGAAGAACTCGTTTCGACTCGCCTTCTTCCAGGACAAGATCCTGTCTCAGAAGCAAATCGACGTGGAACAATCATGGCTGTTCTGCGAATGGGGAACATTGATCTCGAAATGCCAGGTCAACCAGGACCAGGTGTCGGGATGAATGGCAACATTGAGCGGACTGCACACATCCAGAAAGTGGATGGAGAAATGGACCAGCATGTTGCTCCAGTGCCAATCGGATCGCACATCGGAATCGGAGAAGGTGGCGTCCCTGCCGATATGATGGTCGGCGGACCATCCTACCCTGGGCAACCTCCTTACAATCCCGTCGTCGGGATGCACGGAGCTCCGATGTACGGTTACCCGTCAGTCGGAACACCAATCGGACTTCCAGGCCCTCCACACATTCCACTCGGAAAACCAGCTGGTTTGAAGTCTCACACGATTCGGAACACCACCGACTACAACGTTGGAGAACCTGTTGACGATGTCCTGATTGATGTCCGACATGAGCCAGGCATCAGCATGCCGAAGCCTGTTAAGTACATTCAGTACACCGAAAAGCATCCTTCGTACTCATCAGGTGAACTCTCCGTTCCAGCTTGGGCACAACAGTAATCATCACAATCCTGAACCGGGCAGAATTTTCTCCCGGTTCAAGATTTTGATTGCTTTTCCCGGAGTTAGAATTTTTCATCGACCTCGCTCGAATGCAAATGAAAGCCGCTTACTCCAACAGGTAAGCGGCTCTCTTCGCACCTCAATCGTCACGTCAGAACTGGTCTTTATTGTCTCCACGCTGGAAGTTGTCTGAATCCATGCCATCCCAGTATTGATGCAAGATGCAAGCCGCGAGACTGAATCGGACAAACTGACCTGAGAGCAGAATAGCATGACACATTGTCGAACCGTATTCTCAACAGCCATCCTCGTTAGCACGTTGTTGCTCTCGACCGTAACAATTGCGCAGGATCGACACTTCCCGCTCAATCACCGGCAACCAACCGGAATGGCAGGGCGTTGGAGCTTACTCACGCATCCTCAGAAAGCGGGAGTTTTGCAACCTGTCGAAATCCAGCTTCCCTCGGCTGGTCATGTGACCTACTTCCAGGGATCTCCGCAAAACGCTGTCCTCACGCAATCGCCATCGAACGTCGGAATGATGGTCGGGCACACCTACCGAGTTCGCATCAGCGGGATGCCTGAATTCCCCGGTGCCGAACTCTACCCGACAGTTGAAGTGCTCGATCGGCTGCACGCTCCTGACGGCCTTGCGAAGAGCTATCCCATTCCTGTTGAAATTACAGCAGACGAAATCGAAATCGTTCTACAAGACCGGATGGTGACCAAAGTCATCTATTTGGAACAGCCCGACTTGGCTGCCCCGTTCGCTCAGGGAGAACGAATTCGGACTGAAGATTTGAAAGTGACAGAAAACTTGTTGCGGGCTGCTGATGAACGTGGGCGACCTATGGCGATTCTCCGAATTGGAGGACGCATCCCGGATCCAAATTCCCCGGTCGATCCTTTTTACAGTACCTCGCCCATTGCGATTCCTCAGCAATAGCCATTCGCTGCTCCGTTTTTGCAAGAACGAAGCATCCTGCCTTTTTGGGCTTTATTAGTGAGTGAGATAGTGATGACTCTTTCCAACCTGAGACAACGAATTCGTTCTTCGTCATTCGTTCAAGCCCTCGCTCCAGCGATGCTCGGAAGCGTGCTGCTTCTCGGCTCATCCTGCTCCAATGTTCGTGAATTCGCTGCAAGCCCTCTCAAGAGAAGCCCTCCGCTTGCCAAAGCTGAAAAAGATTCGAGTGAAGAGAAAGTCAAACACGCATTGGCAGGCCAGTCTGAGTCCGACAGCAGCTTCATCAAGCTCTTGCAGCACAAGATGGGAGGGAAGTCGTCGACTCCGAATGCTGTCGACCAAAGAACCGGTCAAGCAGCTCAGTCATCAACTACCAGTGAAAATCTGATCGTTAAGAGTGACGATCCGTTTCTCCACTCCACATCGCGTCCTGAGCCAGCCCCTGCAAATTCAGCGACCAGCACTCAACCGCAGTCAATTACTTCATCGACAACAGCACCAACAGGCACCACTGCCTCAGCACATCCTCCTGTTGTAAAGCAAGCTGCAAAACAAACTGCCGAGGCACTACCAGAGTCCTCACCGAGACCGTTCGTTGATAGCAACGTTCAGCTCGCTTCCGCAGAACAGCCCACCGCACCATCCCCTAACGCACCATCTTCTAACGCACCATCCCCTAACGCACCATCCAATGTGATCTCCGATTCATTGGCATCAAGAACTCTGACATCAGTCCAGTGCGAACCTCTCGCTGATTGCCCGCCTGAGTTCGCTTGTCCGCCGCTTGGAGATTCACCCTTTAGAGAAGTTGTGGGGGCTCGACCGTTCACCGGACCAGAGATTATCGGCGATGAATATCTCCACGATGGCGGAGATCGTGGAACGAAGGTCCATTACTCGGACGGTACTCGTTACGGCTTAGACATTGAAGACACCGTTGTCGAATGGACTGACGAAATGGGAGTCGCTCGTGTGAAGCCGAGTACGCGTGCATCGATCTACGCTCCCCGATTTGGTGCGGTACGGTCGGCGTCATTGCCACACACCGACATCAAAATCGCCAAAGCAGCTGGTCATCAAGACCAACGAAAGCTGGGTGGAATCGATACTCAACTCATCATCGATGAGAATGTCCACAACGACGAAGCGATCGCAATGCGGATGCGTTCTCGGTCAAGTGGGGTCGAGTCGAAATCGACCGAGAATGTAGTCCATCAAAATCAGTCTGCCGGGAAACACGTCAAACTGCTCAATGTGTATGAAGACTTCCGATTCTTCCGCGAAGGACAATTTGATAAAGCCAACAATGCAGTGATTGGTCAGGCAGTCGAAGCAGCATTTGATTGGAACGGCGACCTGGGCGTCATCATCTACGCCAACGATATCTCAGGGCAAGTCGTTCAGGGACGCTTCACTGCACAGGATTACACAGGCATTGAGGATCGCAGCAAACCGGGCGATCTGACTATCACGAAAGTGGTGGACAAGCCAGCCGCGAAACCGGGCGACGAACTCACTTTCACAATCCGATTCGATAACATCGGGGATCGTCCTTTACGGAACGTCCGCGTTGTTGACAATCTCTCGCCACGGTTGGAATACATTGATGGCTCTGTCGATGCCAGCCTTGATGGTAAGCTCGACACAGAAAGCAACGGGCAGGGGAGTCAAGTTCTCTCCTTCACCTTCGACAACGAACTCAAGGGACATACCGGCGGTTGGGTCTCCTTTAAATGTCGCGTTCGGTAGGTCAAATAGGTCAATGTTCGCAGAGAGTGCCTGAACAGCCGCGGCTGTTCTGCTTCGCCTGATCGTTTGGGGTCGAAGTCGAGTGGAGCGTACGAAGCAATCCGCTCGACGAGACACCGTTCTCTTGTGTGGATTCGGTCGCACTTCTTCTGCGAATTAGCTGCTTGGCGGTTTGTGTTCTGTATCGCCCTCCGCATCGACTCAGCTCTGATCGACCATAGCCTGGTCCAGTTCGAGCAAGTCATTCACCCTGAATTTGCAACAGCGAATGGCGGGGGATTTCTCACTGCGATGATGGCGGAATCGTCCTGAATCGCATCATCGTTCACTTGTGAGTCGCTACCGGGAAGCGTATCCTCGTTTGTGCAAGATCGTGACGATCACAAAATTGCCTCCCCCCTGAAAATCCTTCCTGACTTCGGAGTGAAACGATGAAAAACTTCTTACTTTCGGTGACTGCCCTCGCATTGATGACTCAAGCTTCTTATGCCATCGATATCACTTTGAAGGTTGGCGATAAAGCTCCAGAGTTCACTGTCAAAGATGATGCTGGCAAAGACTGGAAAGCGAGCGATCACTTCGGCAAGAAAATTGTCGTCGTCTACTTTTACCCTGCAGACATGACCGGTGGATGCACTGCTCAAGCGTGTGGTTTTCGTGACGATCTCGGCAAGCTGCAAGGCAAGAATGTGGAAGTTGTCGGAGTGAGTGGCGATTCGGTTCGCAATCATCAACTGTTCAAGAAAGTTCACAATCTCAACTTTACACTTCTGGCAGATCCCACTGGAGAAGTCGCTGCGGCGTTTGGTGTTCCGTTTACAAAAGGGGAGAAATCGATCACTCGCGAGATCGATGGGAAAGAAGAAGTTTTGACTCGTGGCGTAACGACAAAGCGCTGGACGTTTGTTGTTGATGAGAAGGGCGAAGTCGTTTACAAAAACGAGCAGGTGAAAGCTGCAGTGGACAGTAAGAAAATTATGGAAGTGGTCAGTAACTTGAAATAATCAGGGGAAGCCCTTCCACTCTCGCACAAAGCGACACAGAATCGGAAACGGTTCCGTGTCGTTTATTTTTATGATCTCTGATGGGTTTGAGCGTTATGAACCGGATTGCATTTTCCTGCTTGTTGTCGTTGTTTCTCACTTCAGCTGTTTTTGCAGAGCCGAATTTCGTTATCTTTGTTGCGGACGATATGGCTTGGGATGACTGCGGTGCGTACGGTCATCCATCGATTAAAACACCGAACATGGACAAGCTGGCTAGAGAGGGGATGCGGTTTGATCGTGCTTACCTCACCTGTTCATCCTGTAGCCCGAGTCGCTGCTCGATGCTGACAGGGCGATATCCTCATTCCACAGGAGCTGCAGAGCTGCACCTCCCGCTTCCTGCAACACAAACGTTGTTCACAACTCCGCTTCGAGAGCAGGGCTACTACACAGCGGCTGTGGGGAAATGGCATCTTGGAAATGCAGTCGTACCGCAGTTCGATTTGGTCAAGCCGGGAGGCGGTCCAGGCGGTGAAGAGCATTGGGTCGGTGTTCTTCAAAATCGTCCGAAAGACAAACCTTTTTTCATGTGGCTTGCAGCCACTGATCCCCACCGAGGATACAAACCGGGTGCAATTGATCCGCCGCATACCCTTACCGATGTTCGCGTCCCACCGATTTTCCCAGAGACCAGCGAAGTCAAAAAAGATCTCGCTTTGTATTACGATGAAATCGGCCGCTTTGATGAATACATTGGCAAGGTCGTCGACGAACTCGACAAACAGGGGGTTCTCGATGAAACATTGATCCTCGTGATCAGTGACAACGGGCGCCCGTTTCCTCGCTGCAAAACAACTGTCCTTGAAGATGGTGTGAAGACTCCATTTATTGTCAGGTATCCGCCTCTCGTCCAGCCAGGATCAGTCTGCAATTCCCTTGTGAGCACCATCGACATTGCTCCGACAGTTGTTGAGCTCGCCGGAGCAAAGCAACTCGACTCATTTCAAGGCAAGACCTTTACTCAAACATTGCGATACCCAGAAACGATCCGGCACTTAATGGTTTATTCCGAACATAACTGGCACGACTACCGTGCATTCGAACGCAGCGTTTGCACGGAACGATATCGCTACGTAAGAAACTGGATTCCTGAGCTCCCTTTAACCCCACCTGCTGACGCGGTTCAGAGCCCCACTTACGACGAAATGAAACGACTGAAAGAAGCGGGGAAGTTAACCGAAGCACAACTCTCACTGTTCAAGCAGCCTCAGCCCGAGGAAGCACTTTACGATGTCCTTAACGATCCCCACTGCTTGAACAATTTGCTAGAAGGGGACTCAGTCACTGAGGAAATTCGCCAAATTCATTATCAACATCGGGGGATGCTGACTCAGTGGCAGTCCGACACGCAAGACACCTTCCCCGGCATCGACAAGCTGACTCCCGATGGGTTCGACCGAGTTACAGGCAAGCGAATTCCCGGTGTGGTCGCCCCGCATCCTTCGTTGAAGAAGTAGTCCCGACTCAGAGACATCACACTTGGTGTGCGCCTCAGGAAAAGGCGCACGTAGCTATGGGCTCTCGCCTCTTTGCATCAGCATCGCCCGCGCGAGATCTCTTCAGTTGGCTTTCGCTCGATGTTCGCGATGAAGGTGAAGCCCGAAATGACTTTGCCCACAAGCGTCTGCTTGTGGGCAAAGATTTCTGTAACATTTTTCGAATCTGTATTCGCAATCTGCTTCGTGGAGATGTGCGATTTTCCAGATGAAAAACACCCTCGATAGCGCTCGAAACACGAAACTGTTCAAGCAACAACTTCTCAGCCAGTTGCGAAACAGAATGGAGTTGGCGCTATGACGATAATTTCCAATGCGTTTGACGTAGCACTGCGAGTGGTTGCGATTTAATTTTTTCGTACCACACGGTCAGCAATGAGCCATCATCGAGTTGAACGGTTGACGGGTAGCCCAAATCGCCCGAAGTCGCGTCATCGCTGATGGTGATCGCTTCTGACCAGGTTTTCCCGTTGTCGGAACTGACTCTCGCAAGGTTTCCCAATGGTTTACGGCGATGCCCGTACGACATCAACAGGCGACCATCTTTGAGTTTCAACAAGTGGGACGGCAATCCCCAGACTCCGATAGAGCGCGGCTTGCTCCAGGTTTTTCCTCCATCACTTGAAACAGTTTGCAGCGTTTCTCCAGCGTTGTTCTTGTTGTGGTTGCGGATATGTGTGATCAGGTCGCCGTTCTCTGCTTCGACCATGTGGAGTTCATGGTAAGCGTTCGGATCGTCTCCATCTCGAGGAGGGATTTCTGAGAACCATTCCCATGTTTTCCCGTCATCGTTCGAAACCGAAAGTCCGATGCGAGGGTTCTCCAGCCAAAGCTGTTTGCCGGCATAAAGGATTCGACCATCCTTGAGTTGGGTAGGGCCATGCGGGCTGTTGACTAAGCTGTCGTTTTTAGTGGACCATGTCAGTCCGTTATCCGTTGAGCGGAGGACCCACGTTCCAAGTTGTTCCTTCCGTTGCTTCTCAGGGATACGATGGCCTTCTGCCAGCCATCTTGCCATTTTCTCTTCGGACCAGGAACCGTTGCTTTTGGCTTTGGTGATGTTGCTTTCATAAGCCAGTGACGAAAATGTCGTCACAAGAATTGAGCCCTTGGCAGTCTCCAGGACACCAGCATCCCGGTCGTCGATTGCAGAATCGAGCAATGTTCGTGGCCAAGTCCAGGTTTTTCCGTCGTCATCGGAGGTCATCCATTCGACTGTTCCGAACGGGCAGACATGTGCTTCACGACGTCCCGACCAAACCAGCATCAAGCGACCGGACTTTTGCCGTCCCAGTGTCGACCAGCCATGGTAATATTGCGGTTGTTGGCTGATGATTTTTGTTGAGAGGATCTCCGCGGAAATACCGTCGGCGAAGACTGATCGAGGCAACAGGCAGGAACCAGCAGCAAGGCTGGCGGTGCATAGAAAGGATCGGCGAGTCGTAGGCGTTTGCATGGTGGACATATTTCTTGCTTTGATGTTCAAGAGGAAAGAACATGTGAGGAAGGACTGTGTAGGACTTCCCAAAGCATGAAGCGTTTCGCCAGACACTTCAAGTCTCTGGCGAAAATGCGGTCCGGCTATTTGTTAAACAGGAAGTGGCAAATGTCACCATCCTGCATGACGTACTCTTTTCCTTCAATGCGTAGCTTCCCGGCAGCCCGAATCGCAGATTCTTTTTTGTGTTCCTGCAAAGCTTCAAGACTGTAAACTTCGACTCGGATAAAGCCTTTTTCGAAGTCGGTATGAATCACACCGGCAGCTTGTGGGCCAGTCGCGCCGATCGGAATTGTCCAGGCACGAACTTCCTTCACGCCAGCAGTGAAATAACTTTGCAGTCCAAGCGTGTGATAGATCGCCCGTGCCAGCACAGCCAGTGCTGGTTCTTCAAGCCCAACGGACTCCAGCATTTCAGCTCGGTCAGCTTTATCGAGTTCGGCGATTTCAGACTCGAGCTTTGCACAAACTGGAACGACATCAGCGCCAGTTTTTTCTGCGAATTCTCGAAGTTGTTGCACAAGCGGACCTTCGCCGGTCAAATCGTTTTCGTCAACGTTGGCAACATACAGGACTGGCTTGGCTGTCAACATTCCATAACCGTTGACGATTTTTGCTTCCTCTTTATCAAGCTCCAGCTTTCGGAGCGGCTCCTCTTTGTCGAGATGTGCCTGACACTTTTCGATGACAGCGACACGCTTCTTCGCATCGGCATCTCCGCTGCGCGCTGTTCGCTGAGCTTTGCCGATGGCATTGTCGAGCATCTGCATGTCGGCGAGCATTAATTCGGTTTCGATAATGTCGATGTCGTTGACCGGATCGACTTTCCCCGAAACGTGCGTAATGTCGTCATCTTCAAAACAGCGAACGACCTGAATGATGGCATCGACTTCGCGAATGTGGCTGAGGAACTTATTGCCGAGTCCCTCTCCCACGCTGGCGCCTTTGACGATTCCTGCAATGTCGACCAGTTTGAGAGCCGCCGGAAGAATCCGTTCGGGGTTTACAAAGCTGGCAATAATTTCAAGACGTCCATCGGGAACACTGACGATCCCCTCGTTTGGCTCGATGGTACAGAAAGGGTAGTTCGCGCTCTGCGCAGATTGTGAGCAGGTCAATGCGTTGAACAGTGTACTCTTGCCGACATTCGGTAAACCGACAATTCCAGCTTCCATAGTTGAATCTTCGTCGTCTTGTTGAAGTGAATGAGGAAATTAATCAGCCCCCGGTGAATCACCGGGGGCTGATTGGATGAAGATTAGAACCAGTCCGGAAACTCGTGGAATGGTCGCTTTTCTCAGCGTTTGAGAGAGCGAATTCAGGTTTCAGGATCTAGTCTAATAATGAATTCAGTCCGAGGGTCTACATCAAAGTTTAAGCTGTTCGTGGCTCAACTTTGTCTGGATCGATCCCAAGATCTTTGATCACTGAGGGTAGCTTCGATTTCTCGAACGCACCCTCTTCAGCCAAGGCTGAGAGTGTCGCAAATGCGGTGCATTCAGCATCGATCTCGAAGTGTCGTCGAAGAACCGGGCGAGTGTCGCTGCGACCGAATCCATCGGTTCCTAATACGACATACTGACCAGGAACCCACTCACGAATCTGATCTGCCACCATGCGGATGTTGTCACTCGATGAAATGAATGGACCATTAGCCTCGGCCAGAGTTTTTGAGAGGAACGACTGCCGTTGCTCGCTTTCCGGGTGCAATCGATTCCAGCGATCAGCTGCCATGCCATCACGACAAAGTTCGCTATAGCTCGTGACGCTCCAGACATCGGTGCCGATATTATACTTCTCTTTGAGGATTGATTGAGCCCGGAGGACTTCGTTGAGAATCGTTCCCGAACCGAATAGCTGAGGACGCTTCTGTTGCCCCTCTCCACTTTCGGTGCTTTTAAACTTGTACATCCCTTTCAGAATGCCCTCAATCACACCCTCTTCTTCCGGCATCGGAGGCATTTCGTACGCTTCGTTATACACCGAAAGGTAGTAGAAGATTTCTTCTCCTTCGCTGTACATTCTTCTCAAACCATCCTGCATGATGACTGAGAGTTCGAATGCGAATGCAGGGTCGTAGGCAACAAGGTTTGGAACAGTCGCAGCCATGACGTGCGAGTGGCCATCTTCATGCTGCAAACCTTCTCCGTTAAGAGTGGTTCGGCCCGATGTTCCACCAACCATGAAGCCTTTCGCACGGCTGTCGGCTGCACACCAGATGAGATCACCGACACGTTGGAAGCCGAACATCGAGTAGTAGATGTAAAGCGGAATCATGTTCATTCCGAGGTTACTGTAGGCTGTTCCAGCTGCGATGAACGAGCTCATCGCTCCCGCTTCAGTAATACCTTCTTCCAGAACCTGTCCGTCGGTTGCTTCCTTGTAATACATGAGGTTACCGCCTTCGCGGTCGACCGGTTCGTACAGCTGTCCCTTGCTGGAATAAATTCCAAAACTACTGAAAAGCCCTTCCAACCCAAATGTACGAGCTTCATCAGGAATGATCGGCACGATTCGATCCCCGATGTTTTTGTCTCGCATTAGGTTCTGCAGAATGGCTCCGTACGCCTGAGTCGTAGAGACTTCGCCCTTGCCAACCGTTCCAGTTAATTGACGCTTGAAGGTTTTGTCTTCCAGCTTGGGAACTTCTAAACGCTCATCAGTCGGCTTCCGGCTAGGGACGTGACCTCCGAGTTGTTCTCTGCGAGCCTTGAGATACGCCATTTCTTCACTCCCTTCTTCAGGGCGATAGAATGGCATCTGCTCGACGTCTTCTCTGTCAATCGGGATGTTGAAACGTTGACGGAACGAGTGTAACTCTTCGTCGTTAAGCTTTTTGGTGTTGTGCGCAATCATGCGGCCTTCACCCGCTTCACCCAGCCCGTAACCTTTAATAGTCTTGGCAAGGATGACTGTCGGTGCTCCTTTATGATGAACTGCTGCATCGAAAGCTGCGAAGACTTTCTCTGGGTCGTGTCCGCCTCGTCGCAACTTCTCAAGCTGTTCGTCACTGAGATGATCGACCAGTTCCTGAAGTTCAGGGTCGTTGAAGAAGTGATCTCGAATGTAGTCGCCGGTCGAGCAGGAGTACTTCTGATACTGACCGTCGATGATCTCACCAAGACGCTTCGTCAATTTGCCGTTGTGGTCGCGGGCAAGCAAGTTGTCCCAGTCACCCCCCCAGACAACCTTGATACAGTTCCAGCCAGCGCCGCGGAACGCACCCTCAAGCTCTTGGATGATCTTCCCGTTTCCACGGACTGGACCATCGAGTCGCTGAAGATTGCAGTTCACAACCCAAACGAGGTTGTCGAGGTTCTCGCGCGATGCGAGTGTGATCGCTCCGAGCGATTCCGGTTCGTCAATCTCACCATCACCCAGGAAAGACCAGACTTTCGATTTCGAAGTATCCTTCAACCCACGATTATGCATGTATCGCAAGAAGCGAGCATGGTAGATCGAGCAGATCGGACCCAGGCCCATCGAAACTGTCGGGAACTGCCAGAAGTCAGGCATCAACCAGGGATGCGGATACGATGAGAGACCCTGACCACGAACTGCTTCCTGACGAAAATGTTCGAGGTGACTCTCATCTAAACGACCTTCGACGAATGCACGTGCATACATTCCCGGAGAAGCATGTCCCTGAAAGTAAACCATATCTCCAGGGTGATCTTCTGTCCGCCCGTGGAAGAAGTGGTTGTAGGCGACTTCGTAGAGAGTCGCAGACGAAGCAAATGTTGAAATGTGTCCGCCGACTGCTCCGGCATCTGCGGTTTTCTTGTTCGCTCGCACAACCATCGCCATCGCATTCCAGCGAATGATCGACTTGATCCGTCTCTCAATCTCCAGATTTCCGGGGTAGCGAGGTTGCTCATCAAGAGGGATCGTATTGACATAAGGGGTGGTTGCTTTGAATGGCATCATCACCCCACGGTGATAGGCCCGCTCACGCAACTGTACCAGCAGTTGTTGCGTCTTCTCTGGTCCGTAGCGATGCAGGACATCTTCCAGCGACTCAAACCATTCTTCCAACTCGACGGAGTCGATCCCCTCGATAAGTCCTTCAGCCGTCTTTACGACATCATCGGTAGCCATGATTTCTTGACCTTCGTATATGATGATTGACATCAAGTGATATTAATACGCATCGAAACTGCGTGATTTGTGTTGCTTTTTGAGAGACCTATTCTAACAAGAGACGACATCTGCAACACCCATATTCATTCTCGGGAATTGTGATCCCCTCAATTGTTGACACGTCCCGACTTGCTGAGTAACCTGCTGTCGACCAATCTGGTTAGAAAGTTCGGTGAAATCGGTATTTTCATCAATTTTCCGGTGAGCAGAAGCCGAAACCAGAAAGACTCAGGGGAAGGACAACTCATTTCGTCCTCCCGTTCGATCAGTTCAATCCATGAATTTTGAACGATCAACAAAACAACTCGGGGGATTAGCTCAGTTGGGAGAGCGCTTGCATGGCATGCAAGAGGTCAGGGGTTCAAGTCCCCTATCCTCCACTCGAAAAGCCGCTGATCCTTTGTGATCAGTGGCTTTTTTAGGTTTCTCAGTGCCGTTTTCTGGTTGCGGACTGTTCAGGCAATTTCTGCGATCTAGGCAGGAAGTGTGTTGAGCGATTGCGAGAATGGCACGTACAGAATTGTACAGTCCATTGTCCCACTTGCGTTGCACGCGTTGGCCTGCTTTCGTTCGAATGCTGTTCCGGAAACTTCAGGTCAGCTATCCTGAAGATCCGTTGAGCCACGACAACGCTTCAAAGACGCAATTTGCGTACTGCAATTCATTGGGAAATCGGTTTTGAAAAAGCATGTCAAAATTTACGTTTATCTATGGAGTGCTCCTCGTCTCGAGTGTTTTTACGTCACCTTCTTTTGCTGAAACGCACCCAAACGTTCTGTTCATTCTGATTGATGATTTTGGCTGGAAGGATGTTGGCTATAACGGGAGCACGTTTTACGAAACGCCTCGAATCGATTCATTTGCCAAACAGTGGATGCGGTTCGACCATTGCTATACGCCCAGCCCAATGTGTTCTCCAACTCGGGTCAGCATTTTGACCGGTAAGAATCCTGCTCGCCACGGAGTGACACAGTGGTTAGCCGGTCGCGATACGTTCTATGGTCGCCAGGGGGAGACGCCTCGTGTTTATTGCCCGGTTCCGCAATCTTCCGGTATCAATGATAGCGAAATGACCATCGGCGAGGCTTTTCAGGAGGCTGGCTACCAAACGGCGTTCTACGGCAAATGGCACATGGGCAAGTTGAAAGCGACCGGAGGGCCGAAGAACCATGGCTATGATTCACAGTTGGCAGTCATTGAGGAAAACCGATGTAGAATGTTCTATCCCTTCGGGGACAAGAAGTATTTTCCTGATGCTACGCCAGGGGACAACTTTACCGACAAGCTAACGGACGCCGCCATCGATTTCGTTTCGGCCGATCGCGACCAACCCTTCTACCTGCATTTATCGCACTTCGCGATGCACCACCCAATTGCGTCGAAGCCGGAACTTCGAGCGAAGTTTGAAGCCAAACGAGAGGCTTTGCCGCCCTTGGAAAAAGACAGCGAACTGGATGACTATTCACACCAGCCACATCGCATGCGGCAGGATGATCCAGAGTACGCAGGTGAGCTGGCGACCTTGGATACGAACATCGGTCGACTCGTGGATGCGTTGAAAGCCGCCGGGCTATATGACAACACCATCATCGTCCTGACCGGTGATAACGGCGGGCGGGCAACGATGAATTTGTCCCATTCAACTTCACTCCAACCAATCCGTGGAGGGAAAACCTTTCTCTTTGAGGGTGGTTTGCGGACACCCTTGCTCATCCACTGGCCAGACCATACGAAGCCTGACATGCAATCAAACGTGCCAGTCACCAGCATGGATCTTTACCCGACTCTGTTGGAAATGGCAGGCTTACCACAGAAAGCCGAGCAACATATTGACGGTGTCAGCTTGGCGCCGCTTGTCCTGGGTAAACAAATTCAGCGGGACACGCTCTATTGGCATTTTCCTCATTACCAGGGCGAGGGTGCTTATCCAGCGAGTGCCATCCGCAAGGGTAATTACAAGCTAGTTGTCAATTATCACCATAACGACGTGCTCCTGTTTGATGTGCTGAACGATCCCAATGAAAAAGAAAACCTCGCTACAGCAATGCCTGAGAAAACCGAAACGTTAAGGAATAAGTTGATGAGATATCTGGAAGAAACAGGGGCACATATTCCACAACCACTAACCAAGTAAGTTACATTGATGACGAAGGTAATGAACGCGATAGGTCTGTTGGTGTGTGGCATGATGGTCTCGGGAGACCTTCGTGCGGAAGTTAATCCGGCAGCCATCGCAGTGCCGCGGGAGACAACGGGAAAGCACAAATGGGTCGCAAACCATTACGCTCGCATGATGGCATTGGCAGAGCGATCACCGCAGAAATTTAAGGTCGTTTTCGTCGGTGATTCGATCACCAAGAAGTGGCTTGATGAGTCAGGTTCCTTGTGGGCTGACAACTACGGCGATGTTGACAGCCCGTTTTGCGCGTTGAATTTGGGGGTGCCCGGTGACCGCACCGATCATGTGCTCTACCGATTGACGTCCAAAGCGGACGGCGGATTGGGAAATCTGGACAACGCCACAATCCAGCCAAAAGTGATCGTGTTGATGATAGGAACCAACAATCTGTTCCCACCGCATAGTGCCGAGCAGATCTCCGCCGGAATTGAAGTAGTCGCGAAACGCTTGCGCGAACTTCGTCCAGATGCGACGCTAGTCATCTGTTCGATTCTCCCGTCGCACAGCCCGGCAAAGAACAAACAGCAGATTGTTCCGGCCAATGAAACACTTCCTGCGCTAGCTGATCTTCTGGGCGACAAAGTTCGTTTCCTGAACCTGTACCCTGCGTTTCTTAATGAGCAAGGCGAGAAAGACCAAAAGTTCTATGTCGATGGTCTCCACCTCAATGAGAAAGGCTATGAAGTGTGGCATCGTCAATTGATGCCGGTATTGAAAGAGATTCTTCAGTAGGATCGTTGAAGAAGACGAGGTCCAAATATGGCAGACCGAAAACCTCGCGCAGAAAGATTCGAGAAATGAATGCGGATTGAGACCGCATTGGGGGCTTTTCTGGAATTCACTCATTATCTGGATAGAGAAACGGCTATGCCTACTGTTTCCAGATTCCATGTGGAGATCTCCACTGCAAAAAGTTCTACTGGTGTCCTCGATCCTCCACTTAAGCCGCCTTTGGGCGGCTTTTTTTGTGCGCTGAATTGCCTGATTGGTCTGTGAATTTCTGCAAACCGAAAGAGCAGTTTTCCACGAGGTAAATCGCTAAGACGATTTCCAAAGCTGTTTTAGGCTGGTCGAAGCTCGAAGTAATTTGTGCAATCAGCTTCGCGGGAATCCATGCTTTTTAGAGGAACCGTCTCCACGCGGGTACAGAGAGTACCTTGCGTGTGTTGAGTCGCTTGCTGTTCCGAGACAGAACGTGTCTGGCTGATCCAAAATTGCTTTGGATCAGTTCGTGGATTTTGTATTGACGTTCTGCTTCGTGGCAAGCAGTATTTTTACTAGAACCAGTCCGAAAACCTCTGAAATCGTCGCTTTTCTCAACGTTTGAGAGAGCAATTTCAAGTTTCAGGACCACCTCTAGAGAAATGCGTTCTTCACGGACACACGGTAGAGCAAACTGCTCTAGACCGCTCCGTGGCACTTTTTGAATTTCTTTCCGCTGCCGCATGGGCAGGGGTCGTTACGGCCAACTTTGTCGTCAAAGTTGCGGATCGTTTCAACGGTCTTCTGTTCGGCTCCCGGTTCTGCCCCGTGGCTTTCCTGCACCTCGGGGGAGAAAGCTTCGACTTCGGGTTGAACTTGTGCGTGTTGAGCAGAAGCGTTTGCCCACAGGGACTCTAGAAACTCCGGTGAACTCTCGGAATCCAGGCGGAAGATTGCTGAGGTGACCTGTTCGGCGATGCGGTCCCACATCGCTTCGAAGGCTTTCATTCCTTCTCGCTTGTATTCAACCTTCGGGTCTTTTTGAGCATAACCGACCAGACCAATTCCACTTCGAAGATGGTCCATGTAGTACAGGTGCTCTTTCCAGGCGTGATCGAGCATCTCCATCAGGAGCATCCGCTCGGCCTGTCCCAATTCGGGGCGATAGCGGGCGTCAACTTTTTGAAGAGCTAAGTTCCGCCCTTTAACCGGATCAATCTCGTCGAGTTCCTCAGTGTTCAAGACGACCTGCATCCGGTCTTTCAGGAATTGAATCAATCGAGACAAGTCGAGGGCTTCTTCTCGCTCCCCTTCAGGGCGAATCGTGAAGACGTCGTCTAGCAGTTCTCGAAGTTCATCTCGCGTCTCGGGTGCGGGGAAGAATTGGCTGCTTCTCTCGATGAGAATTTCAGCAACTTGTGGACGCTCTTTTTCTTTCAGATCAGCGTTCGACAAATTGGTTTCGAATCGGCTGTTTGCCCATCCGATCAAACCTTCACGATCACTGTTCTGGCCAGAGAGGTATCTGTTCATCCCGACGACAACTGGAAAACGAATTTCCTTTTCGCGGTAACGTTCTCGTACTCGTTGTTGAACCAGCGCGATTGCGTCCGAAAGGTCGTCAAATTTTGTGAACTCTTCCGGTGGCATTTCCACACCAAATTGGTGCCGTAACCAACCTGAAAGTTGTTTCGCTCCAAAATCCTCAGCCAGAATGGTATCCAGAGGTTCAAAGTCCCAACGATGAATCCCTTCGCGAGCGCGTTCAATCAGGTGCCTGAAAACCTGGTCTCGGTTCATTTCGCCATCAGGCACACCTTCTCGAACTATTTTGCGTAGCTCTCGATCATTCGTGTTCAAGTTGAATTGACGATTGGCCCAAGTCGCCAGAGTTTGCCAGTTCCAATCTCGATGGTCGCCCTCTTCCGGCAAGTTCTCCGCCATTTGATCTTCAATGAGCACTTCGGCTTGGCGTTCGCCTTCGCTTGTCATGTACTCGACCATCTGGTCTTTGTCCATGTTGCTGATCGCATCGGCATCGACGACGAGCCCCAGGTTTTGCGAAGCAAACGCTGCGGCCGTTCCCCAGCGATATTCCCTCGAAAGGAACTGACTCGCCCACTTCTCAATTTGTTGATTCAGCATCCCGCCGATCAAGTCGCGGCAGTTCACGCCATCCAAAATGTCCTGTCGGTAGCTGTAAACTTCTTTCCGCTGATGGTCCATCACTTCGTCATATTCCAGCAAACTCTTTCGAGCCTCGAAGTGCCGCTCTTCCACTCGTTTTTGTGCCTTCTGAATTTGTCGAGACACCATTGGATGTTCGATGCTCTCGCCTTCTTCCATTCCCAACCAGGTGAGCATTCCCTTAACTTTTTCGCCAGCGAAAATTCGCATCAAGTCGTCTTCGAGGGATAAGAAGAACCGGCTCGAACCGGGATCGCCCTGTCGTCCTGCACGTCCGCGAAGCTGTAAATCGATTCGCCGAGAATCGTGACGCTCCGTTCCGACGACGTGTAAGCCGCCCAGTTCGGCGACCTTGCGGCCATCTGCTTTCATTCCCTCTTCAACAGCGATTTTGTCAGACAGTTCATCCCATTCTGCTTTCGGAACATCCAGTCGAGACGAATATTTTGTCTTCAAAATGTCCCAAGCCATATGCTCAGGATTTCCGCCCAGGATAATGTCCGTACCGCGACCTGCCATATTCGTCGCAATGGTGACGGCTCCGAGCCGACCTGCCTGGGCGACGATTTCCGCTTCACGTTCGTGGTTTTTCGCGTTCAATACATTGTGTTTTACACCATGCTTGGACAGCATCGATCCGAGGCGCTCACTCTTTTCAACAGAAACAGTACCAACCAGAATCGGACGTCCCGTTTTATGGACTTCGGTAATTTCGTTGACGACCGCTTTCCACTTCTCACCTTCAGATCGATAGATCGTGTCCTGAGTATTGATTCGCTGCATCGGGCGGTTCGTTGGAACTGCGACGACATCCAGACCGTAAATTTTGTAGAATTCGTTCGCTTCCGTCATCGCGGTTCCGGTCATCCCGCATAACTTATTGTAGAGCTTGAAGTAGTTCTGAAGTGTGATTGTTGCCAAGGTCTGACTGACCTCTTTGATTCGTACACCTTCTTTTGCTTCGGCTGCCTGATGCAACCCGTCGCTCCATTGTCGACCTGGCATAGGACGACCGGTATGCTCGTCGATGATGATCACTTCATCCTGAACAACCATGTAGTTCACATCACGCTTATAAAGATGATGCGCCTTCAAAGCGTTGTCGATCAGGTGTGGCCACTCCATATTTCCCGAAGCGTAAAAACTTTCTACGCCTGCCAATTCTTCAGCCTTGCGGACCCCTTCGTCCGTCAAGTGACACGTGTGTTCTTTTTCTTTCACTTCAAAGTGAACATCTCGAACAAGTTGTCGAGCGACACGGTCGGCTTTCGGATATTTTGTGACATCATCATAAGCTGGCCCGGAGATGATCAGCGGTGTTCGAGCTTCATCGATCAGGATGTTGTCGATTTCATCAACGATCGCATAGTCGAGGGGGCCTTGCACTTGAAGCGCAGCTGTCGGCTTCATGTTGTCTCGAAGATAGTCGAAGCCGAACTCGTTGTTTGTTCCGTAGCAAATATCGCAGGCATAATTTACCTGCCGTTCATGTGGACGCATTTGCCCCTGAATCGCCCCGACGCTGAGCCCGAGCGCCAAGTGCAGTGGGCCCATCCATTCCATATCCCGCTTGGCGAGATAATCGTTCACTGTGACGATATGAACCTTTCCTGCGAGGGCATTTAAATAGGCGGGGAGAGAGGAGACGAGTGTTTTTCCTTCCCCTGTGGTCATTTCAGCGATTTTGCCCTGGTGAAGAATATTTCCCCCCACCATCTGCACATCGTAATGACGCATTTGAAGGTTACGTTTGCCAGATTCTCGTACCGATGCGAAAGCTTCTGGAAGAATGTCGTCTAAAGTTTTTCCATCGGCAAGTTTTGCCCGCAAACGGTCCGTTGTTTCCTTTAATTCGGCATCTGTCTTCTTCTCCATCTCCGGTTCGAGCGAGTTAATTCGATCGAGGACAGAACCGGAAGTGACCCGAGAGCTTCCATCCTTCTCGCGAATAAAGCCGATCCGGCGGATTTCACGCTCGTTCGATGAACCGAAAAATTTGCGGACCAACCCTTCTACAAAGGCTGTCACTGCTGTGAAATAGTCGCCGAGACGATCAAAGAAGTCCATGTCTTCTTTCCGTGACCTATAAAGTCTTCAGGAGTGGACCACCGTGTGTGGTGGCCACGTAAACCCCTGTATTGATGTGAGTTATGTATTTCGCAAGAGTCCGGTGTGCGACCTGGAGATCGGGGGATACTAGCCAAAACTGACCATTTTCACTCCCTCGAACTGGCAGTCTTCCCCCCACACGTTCAGAAAAAATGTGGAATCGAAAAAATCGATTCCTGTCATTCGTCTAGAGTGCAGAATTCTTACGCCGTTTCAGTGCGTTGCTACAACTTTGTCGCAAACTCCCTGTAGACCGAAGTTTATTTCCGCAACCGGCATCGGTCAATACGCGCCCAAACCAGAGAATTCAAACATCAGGACGAGTTGATGCAACCTTGTGGCCCCGGTTTATCGCTCCTGATCCTACTTATTCTCTCTGGTATTCCTGAAGATTCCCAGTATTATCCAACTCATTGTTTGACACAATTTGATCTCTCAGTTGCCTGAGTTGCGGTAGGAATCGCACGAAATTCAGGAACCACAACTGCATCGAGAAAGGAAACTCAGATGGCCAGGTCGTCGAACCAGGGGTCGGAATTCGGACCTTTTGATTTCACACAATCAATCATGAAGTTGTGTGAAGATCTCACAAATCGTCACGAAGCGTTTATGCACATCGACATGTCTCGTGTCGCTGTCTGTTTCGCTCAGGCCCGTTCTTCCGTTCTGCATGGACTTCAAGCAAAGCTGACTCCCATGCGTTTCGAAAACGGAGCGACGACAGGTCAACGTCAAGGACGCCTCTGGACAGTTCAGCGACTGTACCTTGGCAAACGTGAGATGCTCTACATTCTCACATTTTATCTGCCACGGTTTCTGGATCAATCTTTTCAAGAAAAATTCGTGACCATCTTGCACGAGTTGTACCATATCAGCCCGAGATTCGATGGAGATATCCGCCGCTTCGGTGGGCGATGTCACGTCCACACGCAAAGCCAACGTGAATACGATGACCAAATGGAAGTCTTTGCCAGAGAGTATCTGTCGATGAATCCTCCAGAAGAGTTGTATTCATTCCTCAGGCGCGACTTTCAGGACCTCAAACAGAAACATGGTGGGGTCATCGGGCTGCAAGTCCCCATCCCGAAGTTAATTCCCATCGACGACAGCAAGACAGCCTGACGGGGGCCTCTCCGCCTTGCGCAGAATCAAGACATTGATTCGCGAGTCCATTAGTAAATGAGTGGTAACTCAGAGCAATCCAGCCTTTCTCTCGCAAAATCACGAAGGAAGGTTGAGCTGATAAGTGGGTGTGGACAGAAAGACCGATCCTGGGTTTGCTTGATACGAATCCGAGAGCAAATTCAGGGTAAATTTGCTGTCATCTCGCTGCATTTGTCACGGTCGTTTAACCCGGTGATTCACCGGGTGCTAAATGGGACACTGAAGACCTAAAGGAAGCTAGAGCAGTTTGCTCTTCCGTGTGCCCGTGAAGAACGCATTTTTCTAGCAAAAATACTGTTCGCCACGAGGCAGAACCTGTACACCAATTCGAAAGATGCTCCAGTCGCATCACTTCGATGATTTCTGTTTCGATCTTGTTTGTGCTCGTCTGGCAACGCGTTCACGGATGAGATGTAGAGAATCATTCGGAATCGATGAGATGAGCCGCTTTGTGTATTCTTCCTGTGGATTTTCGTATATCGACTCAGAGGGGCCAAATTCGACGATTTTCCCCGCGTTCATGACTGCCATCATGTCGGACATGAACTTCACGACACTGAGGTCGTGGCTGATGAACACGTACGTCAGCCCATGTTCTTCTTGAAGGTCTTTCAGTAAGTTCAAGACTTGAGCCTGAACTGAAACGTCTAATGCAGAGACTGATTCGTCGCAAATAATAAACTCGGATTTCACAGCCAACGCCCGCGCAATACTGATTCGTTGACGCTGTCCACCGGAGAATTCATGCGGATAACGACGCAAATGCCCCGTCTCCAGGCCGACTTCTTCAAGAAGATGTGCCGCTCGGTCTCGACGTTCTGAGCGACGTCCAAGAATTCCATGAATCATCATCGCCTCGACCAGCATCCCTTCCACGGTCATTCGAGGGTTCAGAGAACTGTACGGGTCCTGGAAAATGATTTGGACATTGCTGCGGTACTTCTTCAGGTTTTCACCTCGCAGCGATGTGATATCGATTCCTTCGTATTGAATTTTGCCTGCTGTGATATCAGCCAGTCGAACAATTGCTCGTCCGGTTGTCGTCTTGCCGCAGCCAGATTCTCCAACAAGGCCCAACGTTTGCCCTCGGTAAACTTTCAGGTCGATCCCGTCGACCGCCTTGACGTGATCTGTGACCCGCCGAAAAATCCCGGTCCGGATTGGGTAATAGACTTTCAAATCCTCGATTTTTAGGATCGGTCGACGTCCTTCCGGGACGGTTTGCAGGTCGGCATCCTCTTTGATTTCTGAGAAAGGATGCCCAATCTTTTGTAATTCGCTTTTCGGGTGGATCAAACGTCCGCGCCCGGTCATCGAAAGTTGCTTAATTGCTTCCGCTGACAGTTGCTTCTCCTGGACCTCGTAGCTTCCATCCGGAAGCTTCTGTGCATCCATGAAATCACTGACGGTTGGCAAACGTCGAAAAGTGCTTTCCAGTTTCGGTCGGCAGGCGAGAAGTCCTTTTGTATATGGGTGCTTCGGGTTTGCAAAAATCTCTTCGACCGGCCCATGCTCGACCAGCCGTCCCCGGAACATTACCGCAACGTCGTCAGCGATCTCGCCGATTACACCCAAGTCGTGCGTAATAAAGAGGATTGACATTCCGCGTTGATCACGAAGGTCTCGGAGAAGATCGAGAATTTGCCTTTGAATTGTCACGTCGAGCGCAGTTGTCGGTTCATCAGCGATGAGGATCTCGGGGTCGCAGGCGAGCGCCAGTGCGATCATGACTCTCTGTTTCTGGCCGCCGGACATCTCATGAGGATAGCTGTGAAAACGGCGCTCGGGTTCTGGGATTCCGACTTCGTTGAAGAGGTCGATCGTTCGCCGCTTCGCTTCGGAAAAGTTCACTTTCAAGTGCCGTTGAATCCCCTCGGTGACTTGTACTCCAACCCGGAACACAGGGTTCAAACTGGTTCCCGGTTCCTGAAAGATCATGCTGATGTCGCTGCCACGCAGGTTGCGCATTTCCCGCTCGGGAAGCCGCACCAGATCTCGGCCCAGGTACGAGATCGAGCCTCCAGCGATTGTTGCAGCACGATCAGGCAGAAGACGCATCACTGAGAGAGAGGTGACGGACTTTCCAGACCCGGACTCTCCTACAAGGCCCATTGTCTCACCGGCCTTCAATGTGAGTGTCAGATCGTCGACAGCTTTGACGACTCCGTCGGGCGAATCGAAGTATGTTTTCAGGCCCTTGATTTCCAGAACGGCTGTATCTGCCATGTCAAAACCTTTCGTCCTTGTGTGGTTCCGTGCGTTCGCTATTTCGTCTGCGCTTGTGAAACAAATTTCTGGAAGATTTTCAGAGTCTTCTCGCTGACATGATGCTCGATCCCCTCGGTGTCAATCTCTGCAATTTCTTCTGGAACCCCTAAGGCGACGAGGAAGTTAAATACTGTTTCATGCCGTTTGCGGGATGTTTCTGCGAGTGTCTCTCCCGATTTTGTCAGTTCAATCGGCCGATAAGGTTCCGTGGTGACGTAACCTTCTTTCTGTAATCGGCTGATGATTCGGGTCACGGTCACATGCGAAACGTCGAACCGCTTCGTTAAGTCGACAACCCGACAACTTCCATTGGTTTCAATAATCTCCGAGACCGCTTCGACATAGTCCTCTGCCGTTTCCGTCGCATGGTCTTTGCGAGTCCGTCGATGTCGAGCTGCGATCTGTTTGTGTTCGTTCATTGCTTTCTTCGGAAACTGTTCATGCTCATGCGGAATTTCTTCCACTTTCGATTCTGAAGAATAGCGATTCTTCAGATAAATACGAACCACGGTTTTCGGAACCCCGAAGCAGCCGCGAGAGGGTGTTTCCAGGGCAAATCCAAGATTGGTCTTTACATTCAGCCTCGTCGGGAGCAGTCTGCGAGTTCATGAACGTGACTTTCAGGGGCACGACAAGCATTGAAAATGCTGTGAAATGCGAAAGCATCGAGCACCACGCTTGCAACATGAAATCGCTCACCAGACTCTTGAAATCGCTGTAGTTGACAGAGATGACGATCATTTTGGCTTGGTTTGAAAGCGAAAAAGGGACCATACATGGAGTAAGGAGCGGCAGATTTATTCGGTCGGCAGGGGCTTTATTGCCCCAATTTCGAAGCATGAATGAGACGCAGCATGTAGTCTTTTACCCCCAGGGCATCAACGTCTGTGAGCACTTCGATGTTTTCTTTCCAGTGGGGGAGCCCTCGACGATCAAAGACTGTCATCCCGGTTGTCAGCCCGCCAGTCAACTCGACATCAACCGTCATTGCTGTTTGCTCGAACAATTCAGGATGAGAAACCGCTGCGACAGCGACCACTTCCGGCAGGAGAATTCCTTCCCGCCCTAGTTGATTTCGTGAGACTCGCAAGGCGAATGGAATCGTTTCGTTCAGCAATCGTCCGAGTCGTGAAAAGACATCAATTCCAAGTTGATCGTATTCGTCAAAACTCAAGCCGAATTGATGCGAAGTGTCGATCGGTAATATTGTTTTATTGGCAGGGGAGGTGAGGATTTTTTGCGAGGAGTCAGGATCAACAAACATGTTGAACTCTGCAGTCGCTGTGACATCACCGCCGACCGCCACTGACCCGCCGCAGATGATGAGTTGCTTCAGATCAGAAAGAAACGATGGCGAACGCTCCGCTGCCGACTGAATGTTTGTGAGAGGCCCAAGTGTTAAGAGGGTCAATTCGCCCGGAAAGGCTCGGACGAGTTCGACAAGTAGTTTCGCGGACTCCGTCGGCTGATGAAGATCTGCCGTGATCGGTTCACATTCACCAAGGCCGTGCGCTCCTTGACCTTTCATGATTCCCGACAGCACCGGCGAATCGTCGCAGCAGACGGCATTGGCCCGGCTTAAGCCGATTCTTGGCCAGAGTGACGGGTCAACAATAGATGTGATCGTCTGCAGATTTCGAAACGCCTGCTCGCCAGAAACCAGTCCTCCGCAAGAGGTCAAAGCGATTACCTCGAGAGTTGGATCACACAGCGCCAGCGCGATCGCGACGGCATCTCCAATCCCGGGATCAGCGTCAATGATCAACTTCTGGTGCGGCATTTCTCCTCCGTCAATCGCCACGGATCGCGACTTTGCGATTCCAGAAAGTCATTTGCTTCGGCGTCAGTTCCGAAGTTTTTTCGGTCATGGTCAAAGGTGACTTCCCGTCCCAAACGATACGCAATATTTCCCAAGTGACACAAACTGGAACTGTTCTGGCCATCTCTCAGCCCGGCTATCGGCGTTGTCCGAGACGAGACGGACTTCAGGAAACTGCTCATTTGTGAATTTTTGATGTCACTGGCATCGGCATGTCCATCTTTTCGGTGGTCGTAAACTTTCCAGCCACTTCGATCAACGATAAGAATTCCCGCATCACCGTAGAACGCAACTCCCGAAGAGCGTCCTTCAATTCCTCGATTCGACCACTGTCGATGTTCCCACACAACTTCAACATCCGGGTAGTCGTAATGGACAGAAAGTGTGTCGGGTGTCTCCCTGTCATCTTTGAAGCTGCGTTTCCCTCCTGTGGCAACGACTCGATTTGGAAGATCGAGTTTGAGAGCCCAGCGGATCACGTCGAGATGATGCACTCCCCATAGTCCCAGTTCTCCGGACCCAAAGTCCCAAAACCAGGGCCAGCTTTGATGAAAACGATTCTCTTGAAACGGGCGGCCTTCAGCTGGCCCCAGCCATCGGTTGTAATCAACTCCCATTGGAGGTTGAGAAGTCGCGCAGCGTCCGATTGATTTTCGTCGATGGACTGCCCATGCTTTCGCAAGATGGATTTTTCCCAGAAATCCGCTCTGTACTAGCTGAACCGCTGATTGAAAATGAGTTCCATGTCGCTGCGGTAAACCGACCTGCACGATGCGATTCGTCTGTTCTGCCAAACGGCATAGACGTTCACCATCGTGAATCGAGTGAGCAACCGGCGTTTCCAGAAAAACATCTTTGCCAGCCAGCAAAGCATCCGCTGCCATTTTTGCATGCCAGTGATCGGGAGTCGCGATTACAACCGCGTCGATATCACTTTTCTCAAGAAGCTGTTCATGCCGCCCGACAGCAACTGGTTTTGAAGTCTGTCGATTCGCAATTTCGTGTTGGGCATACGCTAAAGAGCGAGCATCAACATCACAAATCGCTACGATCTCCACCATATTTGTCCGGGAGAGCGTTTCAGTCAGTTCTTCTCCCTGCGAACCAAGTCCGATCACGCCAATTTGCAGGCGTTCATTGGGCGAACTGGCGACTCCCAGGCCCATGGCTCCCGCCGCGAGTCCGGCAGCGTTTCGGGCGCTGTTTTCCAGGAAAACTCGACGGTTGTACTGCGATGATTTCGATTCGGATGTCATGTTTCACAAGTGGATAGACAAGGAGAATTCGAAAGTGAATTGTACCAATCCAACCTGTCTCTCGCTACAAGATCCTCCTGAAACTTCATCTCAGCGATTGATCGACCTTTAGCTTTCCGAAGAGTCGCTTTGCTGTTCCCCATTCATTTCGGGCTCGTTCTCACCATCGATGCCTCTTCGTGGTCCCAGGATTTCGACCAGATGTTCGCGAGAAACAACTTCGTTTTCCATGAGAGCCGCAACCAGTTTTTCGAGGGTTTCGCGATTCTCGGACAGCGTCTTCATCGCCAGATCCTGAGCTTCAAGCATCACTGTTCGCATTTCCTGATCAATGAGAAAAGCGGTCTGTTCGCTGTACTTGCGTTGCTCGTGCATTTCCTTGCCGAGGAACGGATGCTCGTCACTGTCACGGTAGGCGACAGGGCCGATTTTCTCGCTCATTCCCCAGGCACTGACCATGCGGCGAGCGATCTGTGACGAGCGTTTCAAGTCGTCTTCAGCTCCGGCAGAGTATTCGTCAAAGATTAATTTTTCAGCGGTGCGACCACCGAGCATCATCGCCAGTTGCTGTCGCAATCGCGTTTCGCCCATGTGGAAACGTTCTTCCTCGGGAACAAACTGAGTCACTCCCAAAGCGCGTCCGCGAGGAACGATTGTCACTTTGTGAACAGGATCAACTTCGGGAAGCATCCAGCCCAGTATCGCGTGCCCCGCTTCATGGTATGCGGTCATGCGACGTTCTTTTTCATTCATGATATCTTCCCGTGGGACACCCATCATGATCTTGTCACGGGCTGAGTCGAAGTCTTCCATCTCGACTTCATTCTTTCCATCACGGGCAGCGTGCAAAGCTGCTTCATTTACGATGTTTTTAAGTTCCGCACCAGAAAAACCGATCGTCCCGTTCGCAATTTCTTCGAGATTGACTGTCTCCGCCAACTTCACCTTGCGGACATGCACTTTCAGGATTCCAAGCCGACCTTCACGACTCGGCCGATCGATTGCGACATGTCGGTCAAATCGTCCCGGACGAAGCAGGGCAGGGTCGAGAACATCGGGACGGTTTGTTGCAGCGACCACAATCACTGCGGCATTCGATTCGAACCCGTCCATTTCACTCAAAATCTGGTTGAGAGTCTGCTCACGTTCATCGTGACCTCCACCAACTCCGGCACCTCGCACACGTCCGACGGCATCAATTTCGTCGATAAACAAAATACAGGGAGCGTTCTCTTTCGCTGTCCGGAACATATCCCGAACACGACTTGCCCCCACGCCGACGAACATCTGAATGAATTCTGAACCGTTAATGCTGAAAAACGGAACGCCCGCTTCACCGGCGACAGCACGTGCAACGAGTGTCTTTCCGGTTCCCGGAGGCCCCATCAACAGAACACCTTTCGGGATTTCAGCACCGAGTCGCTGAAACTTTGAAGGCTCTTTTAAGAACTCCACAATCTCTTGCAATTCTGTCTTGGCATGGTCCATGCCTGCGACATCATCAAAAGTTGTTTGGCTGTCACTCGGCTGGAATCTCTTGGCTTGGCTCTTGACGAAATTCCCAAACATTCCGCCCGATCCCATCGGATCAGAAGAGCGTCGCATTGCAAAGAAGAGAAACGCCATCAGCAAGATGAATGGCAGTAAGTAGATCATCGACTGCAAAACCAGGATCGACATATCTTCATTTGCCGAACCGTATTTGACATCCTTCGCCTCCATGCGGCGCAGAAGATTTTCGTTCTCTTGAGCAGGGACATTTGTCACGAAGAGGTCCGTTAACTCAGGAGCTTTCTTTTCTTTCTCTCCCTCTTTTAGATCTTCATTCAGATCTTTGACAATGCTGTTGAGTTCGTTTTGAGCCGTCTCAACATTCTTCCACTGACCAAGAAGTTGCAGCCCTTTGATGGAAGCGAATTTGACATTTCCCTCTTCCATCTGACTGAGAAAGAAGGAGTACTCCACTTCTGTTCGATTGGCGTTGCTGATCGCCTGCCAGCCCCACATGACCAGAATGAAGAACAGCATAATCAGCAGATAATATGGAAGGCTGCCTCGACCCCGCGCAGCAGTTTTCTCCTGGTTTTCACTTCCGCCAGTTGATTCGTTCCGTTCAGGAGAATCCGTCATAAGTCAACTCTGATCCATTGTGTCGAATGAACATCGGTGGGAACACATTTTCATCCCCAAACGTCGGGCAACCCTACACGACAAAGCCCGTTCTGGCAATTGCGTAGAACCAATTGATCCTAGTCTATTCAGCGATTTCTTCTGCTAAAAGTGACAGAATTTTACCGATCTCGTCTAGCTTTACGAGTCGGAATCCGCGCAACCACTCCGAATGGGAATGAAACCTTTCATTTCTCACACTTTGGCAAGGTACGATGGATTCAACCACTCTCACTGAACGCTGCCAGGACTGGAATCAGAATCTTTCGATTGATGAAAGCCAGCGACTCGTCAAAAATGTCGCTCTCACTGGTGAACAGTCAAAAAACGGCTACACGTACTCAGAATCTTCGCTCAAGTCGGCCGTCCCGCTCTACGACGCAAAACCTGTCTTTCTCGACCATGCCAGGGATCGAACCCGGCCACATGATCGCAGCACTCGCGATCTGGTCGGTTCTATCACCAATCCGCGTTACGATCAGGGACGTATTCGAGGAGATATTCATGTTCTCGAAACCGATTCCGGGAAAACGTTTCTCAAACTTCTGGAAATGGACACTCCTGGGATCGGCATGTCACACGTCGTCAAAGCAAAACGCTCGCTTGATGGGACAGTCGTCGATGAAATTGTTGATGTCATTTCCGTCGATGCGGTCGTCAATCCAGCGACGACCAAGACCTTCAGCGAATCAACATCAGCCGACAATGTGACAGCCGAGGAAAACACGCCTCTGCTTAATTTTGAGCAGCAAATCGAAACGCTCATCTCTGAGCAAAAACGATTGCAAATTCAAAACAGCGAACTTTCGTCACTGGTCCAGAAGCTGCAAACCAAGCAACAAGTCAATGATCTCCTTGCAGAATCGAGACTCCCCGATGGAGCTGTGACGAACTTTTTTATCTCTCAGCTTGAAGCCACAAGCGACAGAAAACTCCAGGAGCAGATGATTCAGGACCGCCTGAGTCTCCTCACTCCCGAGATCAAACAGCCCTCGCTCGTCATGAGTCGGGAGAGGTCTTCTCTCTTCGAATCTGCCAGCGAAGACGACCGCTTCATTCAGGCAATTCGAAAAAAGTGACCGGTTCAATCTGCCCGAAGACTCATTAGCGTTCATCGCTGATGGTGCCGAGTCGCAATGACCTGAGTCCTCTCAAATTCTCACTCACCTTTAGCTAAAGAGTACAAGCATGAACAGACTTCGCTTTCGTTCTGGACAAGTTCAGTTAAGGAAAATTCGCGTCGATGCCAACACCATTATCGAAGCGGGGGATCTCCTCTGGCTTGACGGGACATTCGCACGTCCCGCTTCCGATTTGGTTTGGGACACCGATCTCGCCACGACGCAGGCAGGCTTTGCTGAAAAATTTCTCGGGATCGCTCACCAGGCTTCCGGGCCAGGTGATTCACTTCCCATTTCTGTCGACATCAGCTCTGACAGCGTTTACGAACTCGATTGCAGTCCCGGCAATTATGAACTCGGCCAACCGATCGGGCCTGACGAAAATTCTTCCAGCTTAATGAACCAGCAAATCGAAGCCGCGCCTGCCGGAAGTGCGATCGCTCGTTCCGCAGAGTTTACAAACGGGACCGTCGCATCGATCCGCGTCACACTCTGTTCTGCCTTCTGTACTTCGAGTTCCAACGTTCATGCTGGCCTTGGTTAACAAGTTGCGCTGCTCAACCAAAACAAAGCCCATGACATGGATTCATTCGCTTTCAATTGGCGGACTCTCTTTCTCTCAGAATTTGAAACCCAAATTTTGAATCCCATTCAGAAGACACCACTCTAGAAACGTTGAGGTCTCAATGTACGGAACACCTGTTAAAACTCTGATTGAATCCCATGGAGCCGCTGGCTTCTATCACAAAGTCGTTGAGTTACTCAATGAAAAGAAGCTCACCCCTGATGACTTCTCTTACCGCGAACTCGCTGACGCTTGCGGGGTTCTGTCACAACTTCGCTCTCTTCAGGAATCAAGCCGGTCGCTCGACCTTGCTCTTGAATCTCCTGGCGCACTCACGCACTTATTGCAAGAATCGAACCCCGGAGTCAGCAGCCATCTCTTCCAGGTAGTCACCGGAGAATTGATTGGCCGCAAAGTGATCGAAGGCTACGCAGACGATTCCGGATTCATTGGCGACCATCTCGTTACTGTGATTCCAAGCAACTTGCGAAACACTCGCATCGCCGGTTTCCGCGCACTCGCAGGGCCAACTGAAGTTGCAGAGGGACACAACTACGAAGAGTCCACTTTTGAAGAAAAGTTTGTGACCTCGCAGGAGTCCAAACAAGGCCGGATTCTCAGCATCAACGAAGAATTGATCGCCTTTGATCAAACAGGGGAGATCAACCGCCGTGCGATGGCGCTCGGTTATTATCTCCGTCAAGAACGTGAACGGACCATTGTCCGCGCGGTCACCGATGCCGACGCCGCTGTCGGGAAATTCGTCTATCGTCCATCAGGAACCGGTCAGGCATTGTACGCTGGCGATGGATCGAACAGAAACTTTGTGGGAGCCACAAATACGACATCCTCCGGATTTTCAGACGCTGTTCCATTGGTCGACTGGACTGATGTCGAAGAGATTCTCAGTTATCGAGCCACCGAGGTCAAAGATGACCGCATTGATGGCGACCAGCGACCGATTATCGTCCCGGCGAAACAGTTACTCGTTCCCGAAGCACTCCGCGGAACGGCTCGCAGCATTGTGAATTCGACTGAGGTTAACGTCACCACCGTCGATGGTGAAACTCGACATGCCAACCCAGTTCACAACATGCTGGAGGTACTTAGCTCACCCTTTATTGACGAGCAGGGAGGGAGTGCCAAACAAGATTGGTATCTCGGTGACTTTAAACGCCAGTTCATCTGGACAGAAATTTGGCCTGTTCAGACATTCTTGCAACGATCTGAAAGTTCATCAGCGTTCGAGCGAGATGTTGTACTGCGTATCAAGGCACGTTACTACGGCGGCATGAGTGCCGTCGATACAGCCTTTGTCACGAAGGTCGACGGAGCAAACTAAGTCCGATTCGCTCGCACGGGTCAACTCGCTCTCCGCCATCCCGGGTGTCACTTTTGATTTGCTAATTCTCTCTTAGCGATCAGTCGCCTGAAGCCTTCTCTCCCTGCTTCAAGCTTTGTGTTCGATGTGACATCGCACACAGTGGCACTCGGGATTTCTTTTAGTGCATACTCTGAAAGTGCATTTTGAAGACGTATTCGCCTTCACGATCGTGGCGGACATGAAGGCATGAAGTGTTGAGAGCAGTTTGCTCTACCGTGTGCCTGTGAAGAACGCATTTCTCTAGAAGCAGTCTCAGAATCTATGGAATTGCGACCTTTCTCTGTACCAGAGAAGTGAACAGCAAGTTTTGAGACCAGTTCTAGAAGATTTGTGCGTGGTTTTCGTACGTGATGTCGTACTTCTTCATCTTCTTGTAGAGCGTCGTCCGGTTGATACCCAGTAGGCGAGCGGTATCCTGGCGGTTCCAGCCGTTCTGTTCGAGAGCATCGAGGATGATCTGTCGTTCGGGATTGGCCAGGGCGGTTTTCAAATTCGCATTCCCGGCAAGGCGATTCATTGCGCCAGGTTGTTCCACGGGGTCTCGTCGAAGTTGCTCCGGCAAGTCCATGGTTGTGATGATATCGTTTTTCGTCAAAACAATTGCGCGTTCTACAACGTTGACCAGTTCACGAACGTTTCCGGGCCAGTTGTAGCGTTGCAGTGCTTGAAGAGCTTGATCGTCAAATCCGCGAATCGACTTCCCGGTTTGAGAATTGAATTCAGCAATGTAGTGTTCAAGAAGAAGTGGAATATCGCCCAAACGCTCGCGGAGCGGAGGTTGTGTCACGGAGATGACGTTGATCCGGTAGTACAAATCCTGTCGGAATTCACCGGATGCAACACGTTCTTCGAGGCTTTCGTTTGTCGCCAGAATGAGCCGAACATCGACTTTATGAGTTTTTGTCCCGCCGACAGGCTCAAATTCTCGGTCCTGTAAGACTCGAAGTAATTTCACTTGTAAGCTTGGGGAGGCTGTCCCGACTTCGTCAAGGAAGAGGGTTCCACCATCTGCTTGCAGGAATTTCCCTTCTTTGTCACGAGAGGCTCCGGTGAAGGCGCCTTCAACATGCCCGAATAATTCACTCTCCAGCAGCGAATCCGGAAGTGCCCCGCAAGCCACTTCGACGAACGGTTTGTCTCTTCGTGAACTGAGTTGATGCACCGCCCGGGCGGTCATTGTTTTTCCTGTTCCGTTCTCTCCGAGAATCAAAACGGTCGTGCGAGTATCGGAAACGCTTTCGATCAGATCGAACATCTTCGCCATTTTATAGTCGCGACCGATGATGTTCGAGATCCCGTGTTTCTCATTCAGTTGCTGCTTCAGCTTCTTGTTCTCTTCGACAATTTTTCGTTGTCCGAGTGCACGTTGAATCGAGAAATTCAATTCATCGTCGATGACCGGTTTCGTGAGATAGTCGAACGCACCGAGCCGAATTGCTTCAACTGCGCTCTCGATAGTCCCGTAACCTGTGAGCAGGATTACGGACGTTTCAGGCTTGTTGGCAACAACCCATTCGAGAAGCTGAAACCCGTCCTGGTCGGGAAGATTCACATCACAAACAACAACGTGAAAGTTGTATTCCTTGATGCGATCCAACGCAGACCGGCAAGTCGTCGCCGTTTCTGTTCGATGGCCCAGGCTACGCAGGTAGTCCGCCATCGCCTCACAAATGTGATTGTCATCATCAACAACAAGAAGGGAGCCTTGAGTGCTCATCGAGAATCTCTCTTTTCATGGCGATGACTGGATCGCCCGACTGTGACGGATGGGACGCAGTCGATTCGTTGTAATGTTGTAATTTCATCGACAGCAAAGACAGAGGGCTGTTCTGTATCTACTGCTGCTCTACGCGGCATTCAGGGCTCGAAAGTTGATGAACGAGAACTCAGGTCAAAAGGACCGGTCAGAGAGAACTTGCGCTCAACCGACGAACCATACGTGTTCTCACAGCGCGTCGGGGAACGCACTGGAAACGTCCAGCTCTTTTGAAAACTGAACACGCCCGAGTGTTGCTTCACATCATGTGAATCTTTCCGCGTTCGACTCCTGTCGGAAGCGGAAAGAACAACAATCGGATTGCCGGGAGCAATGTTGTTTTGAGGGTACAAGAACCTACGTCACAGGTTGCATCGTGGCAACAATTTTCTCGTTTTTGTGTCGACGGAACGCCACGTCCATCGGACGAAGTTGCTCGACGTCGTGAATTGACAACAAGTTACGAGGGTTTCGACCATCCGGGAGGTTCTGCGGAGAAGGTGACTCTTTGCTGCGAATCAGGGAGTGAAAGAGTCAATTCTAAAGCATGTAAACACATTTCTTGACCAGGCTCATGTGTTTGAGACTCACCATATCGCTGTCCGGTCAAATAAAGCGGATCGCCAACAATTGGGTGACCAAGATGCCAAAGGTGAACACGAATCTGATTCGTCCGTCCTGTTTTCGGGACAACTCTCAACAAGGTTGTTCCATCATCGAAGTGCTGGACGCGTTCGAAATGTGTCTCAGCCTTGAGTCCCTCTTCATTGTCGACCACTCGACCACCACACTCACCCGCCTCGCGGCTGATGCCAGCTCGGCTAATCTGGGATTCCCAGTCGACCTCTCCCTGAACCCTCGCCAAATAAACTTTTTCGACACTCCCTTCTGAGAATTGCGGCTGCACAGCTTTGGAAACAGATCGTGTTTTGCAGAAGACAACAACACCCGTCGTGTTGGCATCGAGTCGATGTGCTGGACGCAGATGGAATGGGTGATACACCTCATTCAAAATCCATTGCAAAGTATTTCGATGGAACCGTCCACTCGGGTGAATGGGCAGGGGAGCCGGCTTGTTCACGACGACCAGTGATTCGTCTTCGTGCAAGATCGAAATTTCAGGGGAGACAGCCGGTTCTACGGTTGCCGGAACCAGATGGGCAAACTGATTCCCCGCACGGACAATATGATTCGCCGGGATGGTTTTGCCTTCTCGCTGAATTCGATTCTGGTCACATTCCAGTTGCCAATACTCTTGACTGAATTGAGGAAAGCGCCCGGTGAGAAATTCCAGCAGGGTCGATTGATCAAACTGCGCCGGCACGTTGAGAGGAAGGGCATTTTCGTAGGGAACACTTCCCGGTAACGGATTTGTTACTGCCTGCAGCTTCTCGATTCGTTGTTGCAGTCTTTTTTGTTGCTTTTGCTCAGGAGATTCATGGCAGTGAGGGCAGCTGTGAGGCGGATCATAGAGTTCGGAAAGCTGGTCCTCTTTCGTCAGTGGTGCCAAGCAGGCGTAACACTGAGTTGTTTCTGTTTCCTTGAGAGATGGGTCGAGTGCGACACGTTTATCGAAGACGAAACATTCACCAGTGTAGTGCTCGCCGCCACATTCTTCGAAATACTTCAGGATCCCTCCCTCAAGCTGATACACATCTTTGAATCCCGCCTGCTCCATAAACGGTCCCGCTTTCTCGCAGCGAATCCCACCAGTGCAGAACATCACAATGGGCCGGTCTTTCGTTTCTTCAGGGAGTTTCTCGACAGCTTTGGGGAAATCTCGGAAATGGTCGACCCCAATCGGGAGAGCGTCGTCAAATGTGCCGACCCGAACTTCGTAGTCGTTTCGGGTATCAAGAAGAATCACTTCCTTTCCAGCATCGAGCCATGCTTTCAGTTCAGCAGCTGGAAGCTTCTTTGATGTCCTCTCCCGAGGATCAACACCATCAACACCGAAGGCAATGATCTCTTCCTTGATTTTTACCAGCATTCGCTCAAACGGTTGATAATCGCTGAAGCTCTCTTTGACTGGGATCTCCGCGAGGGCCGGCTCGCTACGAATGAATGAAAGGAATTCATCAATCGCTTCGCGACTCCCGGCGAGGAACAGATTGATCCCTTCAGGAGTCAGCAGGATTGTCCCCTTCAGGACCAGGCGATTGCAGAGTTCTTTTAATTCTTCACGGCGTCGCTCCAACTGATCCAACGTCACAAACTGATACGCAGCGATATTGACAAATTGTTCGTTGCCAACTTGTGAAGTTGAGCATTCAGCTTCTGGAGAGACGTCCGGTGACACTGTAAAAATCCTGAGTTGAAATCGATTGAGACAAACTTCTCCGCAAAGTATACAAACATTTCCCGACTCACTGAATTCAAAACAGGAACTCCCTGTTTCAAGATGTGGCCAAGTGGGAATCGCCCCGAAAGAGGCATCTCGATGAAATTGAAAGTCCTTATGTGGAGGGCTTATTTGCGATCCGGCTGGCGTAGATCAGTGTTTTTCCTGAGAGAACAGCTTCTTCATGGGCACGACAACCATCGGAAATGTTCTATAATCTGTAGTCTGTTCCTCAATACTCTCGACACTTCACGCTGTGAAAGAATCGAACAATGACAAATCTTCCCAATCCGCTTGAACATCGTAAGAGCGACCACCCAATCGAAGAACTGTTTCTCAAACGTTGGTCGCCAAGGGCGATGAACGGAGAAGCCGTCGAGCTCGAATCGCTAAATCGCCTGTTCGAAGCCGCACGTTGGGCTCCCTCCACATACAACGAGCAGGAATGGCGTTTTTTGTTCGCTCGAAACCAGACAGCCAACTGGTCAACATTCTTTGATCTGTTGGGAGAGGCGAATCAAGCCTGGTGCCAAAAGGCAGGGGCCCTTGTTATTGTCTTTTCGAGAGAAAAATTTACGAAAAACGGAAAGCCGAACCCCGTACATCAATTCGATGCCGGGCTTGCAACACAAAACCTGTTGCTGCAAGCAGCAAGCATCGGCTTGGTCGCCCATCCAATGGCAGGCTTTGATCGAGGTGCTTCAACACGGGCTTTGAATGTTCCAGATGGTTTCGAGCCCCACTGCATGATCGCCATCGGTCATCCCGGAAATCCCGAGGATCTCCCTGAAAACTATCAATCCCTCGAGCAACCGTCCGGAAGAAAACCAATCGACAGCATTGCCCGCGAAGGAACGTTCACCTTCGACGAATAAATTTCACCGACACTTCGGGTCTGTGGGATTTCAGGGGCGATTACTTTTCGTACTCGACGATAATCAAGATGTCCGAGCCACTCATCCGCTCTTGCCCTCTACTTGAGTACGATTGCGGAGTGATGTTTCCGGAAATTGAAATGACGTCGATTCCGTTCTCCTGAATCCACTCATTGACTTCCGTTTCCAGAGTGGAGATCTCCATCTCGACTCCCTTGAACAGTTTCATTTGTCGCATCGCATCATTCCTCAAAATTATTGTGGCCGTTTGCTCTCTCATGTGCTCGTGAAGGGTAAATTTCATCAGCGAAATTTCTGTTGACCAAGAGACAGTACACGAACACCAATTCGAAAAAATCTTCAAAGTCCACGCAAGAGGCCGATGTTGTCAAACAACATCGGCCTCATGCTTCGTCTTTGCGTTCTGGCTGGTCGCGAGCAGTCTATGCAGTCATGAACTTGAGTTCACGCGCTAAACAAGTAATGAAATTGCTTTAGAGCGTCTTTCGAAGTGGTTTGCAGGATCTGCCTCGTGGCGAACAGCATTTTTACTGGAGAAATGCGTTCTTCACGGGCACACGGTAGAGCAAACTGCTCTAGCTCGCAAAAACGTCCGTCACACCTGGAACGGGAACTGGGTAGACTCCATCTTCATCTGGCTTCGCTGGAGGCATCAGATCCCATGACAAGTCTTCCGGGTTCGGCACAATTTGTGGTCCTTCCGTTAGAGCTTTTTCCATGGTGATTTCTTTTCCGGAATAAGTACTCATTCGACCCAGTATCGCGGTCATTGTACTCATCGCTCCGTATTCTGCCTCGCTGTACTCTTCGTCTTTGCGAATCGCAGCGAACAATCTGTCGTGTTCAACCTGATAAGGGTTGCTGGTGTCACCCTTGAATCTCTCCACATTGCCACTCTGTGCCCAAGTCAATTTGCAGTTTCGCGGATTACTGGAGAGGTCCATCAGTCCGTTGGTTCCGTGAGCATGCTCGGTCACAGAGTTCCAGCAGTTTCGGATGTGGCGACATTCGCTGAACATCACTGTTCCGTCTTCGTATGTAAACTGAACAGCGTGATGATCGAAGATTTCACCGTACTTCTTATCTGTACGAACTTCTCGTCCCCCCATCCCCACCGCGCTCACTGGATACTGCTGCATGATCCAGTTTCCGACGTCGAGGTTGTGGATGTGTTGCTCGTTGATGTGATCCCCGCACAACCAGTTGTAGTAGTACCAGTTCCGCATCTGGTACTCCATCTCAGTCTTGACTTCATCGCGAGTCTTACGCGGGTCCCAGACTCCGCCACCATTCCAATAAACCCGGAGGGCACGGACGTCACCAATTTGGCCGTCGTGGACTCTTTGAATGAATTCCTGATAACAGGCCTGGTGATGTCGTTGGAGCCCAACGCCGACTTTCAGTTTCTTCTCTTTCGCGACCTTTGCAGCTTCAAGAACTTTGCGAACTCCGGCAGCGTCGGTTGCAACCGGTTTTTCCATGAAGACATGGACACCTTTCTCAACGGCATACCCGAACATCATTGGACGAAAGCCGGGAGGAGTCGCCAGAATGACGAGGTCGATTCCGCTGTCGATCACTTTTTTGTAGGCGTCGAATCCGACGAACATGTTTTCCTGAGCAACTTGAATATGCGCGGACTCATCTTTTTTGACAGCCTTTTCAATGTTTGTCAGCGAGCGTTCCATCTGGTCCTGAAATGCATCGCCCATTGCAACGAGTTCAACGTTGCCCGGAGACTGTAACGCCTGAGAAGCTGCTCCGGTTCCTCGTCCACCACAGCCGACAAGTCCGATGCGAATCACTTCATCCCCAGCAGCATAAGCACGGTTAGCGACACTGCTGAGTAAACCAGCTCCTACGGCGGCAACCGATGTCGTTTTCATGAAGTCTCGGCGTGATGTCTCAGACATATTTTTTCCAATCGTGTTTGTGTCAACCAATATAGGATATTTCAAGATTGGGGATTTCGAAAAGTGCAGGCAACTTGCGCACACTTTTAAGATCCACAATCCAACATTGATGTGAAGCTCTATGATTGCAGAATTTCAACCGAAATACACCCATCCGCCAGATCAAGCGTGTCACCTGAGGAATTTTGCTCAACGAAAAGCGAGACGGAGAGAACAGGTGAAACAGCTCAATGCGGGCTTGAATTGATGAAAAACAGGTGGGAGGTGGATGTCGGGCTCGATCCCAGAGATTCAGCTTCTGTAGTCAATCCAATGCGTGTTTTGCCCTTAAAGGTCACTTGTATGACTTCTGGGACTGCTCGCCACGAGGCAAAACTTGAACGCCAGTTCGAAAGATACTCTAGAAGATGGGGCCTGGCGTCCAGGGACAGAATTCTTCGTCGCCGATGTTCTGAGCTTCGCTCTTCGTCTGTTCTCCGCTGGCGACAGAAATGATCTTCTCGAAAATCATTTCCCCAACCGACTCGACCGTTGCGTCACCATCAAGAATGGTCCCGGCATTCATGTCCATATCGTCAATCATGCGGTTGTACATGGGAGTGTTTGTGGCAACCTTGATTGTCGGGACAGGCTTGCAACCAAAGCAGCTTCCCCGTCCGGTCGTGAAGACTACCACGTTTGCTCCGCCAGCAATCATCCCGGTCACAGAGGGTGGGTCGTAACCGGGAGTGTCCATCACAACGAAGCCCTTCTCTCGGACCTTCTCTGCGAATTCATAGACTGCTCGAAGTGGAGAGCTTCCCCCTTTGGCGATGGCTCCCAGGGACTTTTCG
Organism: Thalassoglobus sp.; assembly: GCF_048270125.1. NCBI lineage: Bacteria > Pseudomonadati > Planctomycetota > Planctomycetia > Planctomycetales > Planctomycetaceae > Thalassoglobus > Thalassoglobus sp. Next base: position 214,009 of record NZ_JBLWTN010000003.1, read on the forward strand.
AAGATCGTCGTCAGGCCACCTTTTTTGTTTCCGACGGAGGGGTTGTTGTCAATTTTTGCACCAAAGAGTTTGGCATAGTCTTCCCACCATTTGATTCGTTCGAGAAGTTTGTCTGCCACATCTTTCGTGATGGCGCGGCGAGTCAGTAAATGTTCCCCACCGTAGATTTCAGGGACTTCCGCAAGGATGGATGTCCCACCATGACCAACAAGCAGGTCACTCGCAATTCCTAACGCCGGATTCGCAGTCACTCCACTGTTGCCATCACTTCCCCCGCATTCCGTTCCAAGAATAATCTCTGAGACTGGAATCGGGACTCGCTGAACATTATTGGCGTCCGGAAGAAGTTCCTTGAGTGCCTCGACTCCTCGCCGGACAGTCTTTGCAACTCCGCCTTGATCCTGAATGTTCATGATCAATGGCTTTTTGGCGACTTCGGAACTTACGTTCAATTGAATAAGATTGTGTTCCTCTGCCAGAAAACTCGCCTGAGCCGTTTCGCAACCGAGGCCAACGATCAAATACGCAGCGATGTTGGCATGTTCCGCAAACCCAGCCAATGTACGTGCCAGCAATCGATGATCGGTTCCGCCGTACTCATAAGCACATCCTCCTTGATGCGCAAGAGCCACAACTCCATCGATGTTTGGATAATCTGCTAAAATCGATTCATCAAAGGCGTTGGCAATGTACTTGGACGATGTCGCGGAACAGTTCACCGTACTGATGATTCCGAGATAGTTTCGCGTCGCAGCCCGACCATCGGCGCGGCGAAATCCTTGAAACGTCCGTTCAGTGTTCGGTTTGGGAACTTCGTTGATTGCAGTGCAAAACTCATACGAATGTCCAAGTTCGCCGAGTCCCACGTTGTGTGTGTGAACCCATTGCCCCGGCTGAATCGGCTTTGTCGCAAATCCAATCGGTTGTCCAAACTTACGAATCGCTTCGCCCTGCGCGATCTCCCGAATCGCCATCTTGTGCCCCATGTCGATCCGCTCACTCGCAGCGATCGGTGCTCCATGAGAGTGGAACAGATCTCCTTCACGAGCAAAGCGTCTTGCGACAACGATGTTGTCGCTGGGATCCAAACATAAGAAGGGCGGTTGCTCTGTCATAAGTGTTACTTCGAAATACAGGTTCGGTGTCTATTTTCTGGGGGACTTTTGGAGATTCAATGAACAGAGGTGTCTTCACCATAAAACCGTTGAGGCACGGAGGTGATTGCCTTGAGCGTAGCTCTCTTAAACTTCCACTTTCTCTTCGCAGTTCGAACAGCCTCTGCACCTTAATGAGTGTCGGAATTCATGCCGAGAATGTCCAATGGGAACCCGATTGATTTTAAAATCCCAGGCAAGACTGTTGAAATCGTAGAGGGGGACCTTGTTTTCCTTGGGGTTATCAGGTTCTGCCAGTGTGAAAAACTCTTCGCTGCATGTTTCTATCACCCCACTCGAATGGACGGTAAAATGCTAGAACCAGTCCGAAAACCTCTGGAATAGCCGCTTGTCTCAACGTTTGAGTGAGCAATATCAGGTTTCAGGACCAGTTCTAAATCATTGCCTGAATCATTGAGTCACCGGTTTTCAAGATGTCCCTCAAATCCTGGCTGAAACACGCATTCGCTGTCGATACCGACACCGCACCTCCAACAGAGGAGGAACTGGTGCTCGTGGAACGTTTGTGTCAAGAAGTGGTTCGTCGGCACATGACCCTGCCGGCGGTCACGCTTTTGCAATCGGCTCGCCCGCTGAATTATTTGGGATCGCAACTTATGCAGTTCTTTTTACCCTTCGTCTCCGCTGTCACCAATGCAGATGAATACGCCATCATGGCAAAATTTCTGGAAAGACGAGACTCTGTCGATATCCTTTGCGACACGCTTGAACGACTGGATGGACAAGCGGAACAGCGCAAAAAAGACAACACCGCTTCAGCCAGCGAGGAGTCGGCATGACTCACATTCAAAAAGAGCAAACTGAAGAAAAACGGACAACGATCGGAATCGTCTGTGCGCTGCATCTGGAAGCGAGTCCGTTGCTGGACCGCCTGAATCCTTCTCGGAATCAATCCGGGAATGGACTCAAATACCATGACTGCGCACTGGATGAAATTCGTGTCATTGTTGTCGAAGGAGCTGTTGGATACGAACTTGCAGCTCAGGCAGCACATGCTTTGATTGATGCTGTTCAGCCGAGTTGGATTCTCTCAGCTGGGCTTTCCGGAGCCTTAATCGAAAAGATGGCGATTGGAGATCTTGTTGTAGGGAACTCGTTGATCCGCCAGAGCGGGCGCGACGAAATCGCTCAGCAACTCGGAATGCAAAGTGACCCCAAGCGGCATCTCCACGTTGGCAAACTCTGCACAGCTGATCACATCGTGAGGACACGTGAGGAGAAACGGGAACTCAATGAACGGACGCAAGCAATTGCGGTCGATATGGAATCACACGCTGTCGCCCAAGTTTGCAAAGATCGAAACACTGGCTTTATCGCAATTCGAGCCATCAGCGATGACATGAGCGAAGACCTGCCGAAAGAGGTACTCGCTATCTTCGGGCCGAAAGGAACGATTCGCAGCGGAGCGTTGGTCGGGACTCTCTTCAAACGTCCGTCGAGCGTGAAGGATCTCTGGAAAATAAGGGAAGGAGCCGTCAAGGCGGCTACGAATCTTGCGAAGTACGTTCTTGATATCCTTCCGCAATTAGCCGAATCCAAAACATCTGAGAAAACGTCTGAGAAAGACTCGAAGACCGAATGATGTTTTTTCAGGTCTCCGACGAAACCTTTGCATTCATTCGCTGAAGCACATCAACTTCGTTCGGGAGTGCCGCATCGTTTCCTGCTTGAGTACATTTCAACCCGGCGCAGGTGGCTGCGAACTTCAACACTTTCTCAGGAGGCCAGTTTTGAAGTACGCCATGTATTATCGCTCCTGAAAAACTGTCTCCCGCTCCATTCGTGTCCACGATGTTGCCGAATTTCAGTGCAGGCTGATGAAACGTTTCTCCCTGAGTGTGAAGAACCGATCCATTTTCTCCATCGGTGACTGTCACAATCTTCGGGCCGAACGTTGAGACTCTTCGACTCGCTTCCTCAAGATCAGATACGTTCAAGAAGATTTCGCAAAACCGCTTCGGGCAGTTCACAACGTCCGCGATTCGCAAGATCTCTTCGACTCCTGCCTTCGGCGAGCCTGTGTCGACACAAACGAACCCACCATTCTCTTTCATGAACCTTGCGGCGAGAAGAGCGGCTTCGGATGGCCAGCAGTCCAGGTGCAGCACATCGAACTGGCTGACAAATTCAGCGGTGAGTAGTTCTGTTATGGCTGCGCCATGAGTCCGAGAGGTGACCAATGTTCTCTGACCGGTCGATTCCTTCAGCCAGATTTGAGTGACCGATGTCGCGAAGTCTCCGCGGCATGCAGGTGAAAAAGCAATTCCCTCAGCTTTGAACCGCTCTTCTACCAGATTTCCGAATGGGTCATCTCCCCAAGCACTCAGGAAGTTCGTTGAGTGGCCAAACCGAGAGAGTTGAGCCAGTGCAATCGGGACTGGTCCACCGACTTGAAAGCGAGTCGAGATCGCTTCGTTTTTTGTGTCAGGAGCCGGGAAGTCAGAAACTGTCATCACGTGGTCAACCGTGACGGTTCCGATTCCAAGAATCTTCGGAGCGGTCGGTGTCATGACGTAACTGGTGTCGTAAACCAAGCGAGCGCAGCCTCTTCGAATCCTCTCTGGACGATGATCACGGCTGTGTCTTCGGGGCGAAGTTGGTCATCTCCTTTTGCGACTTCAACAAAGTTTTCTCGCACAATGGCAGCGATAAGGCAGTCTTTAATTTTTAATTCTTTGAGTTTGGCGTCTAAGCAGGGAGCTCCTTCTTCAACCTGAACTTCCCAGACCTCGGCGGCTCCTCCGGCGATCTCACTTTTCCGATTGATCGGGCCGGTCAGGACCATGCCAATGATTTCCGCAGCCATCACCTCACGGGGACTGACTGCGATGTCAATTCCGATTCGTTCAAGGACGTTCGCATAGTCTGGTCGGCGGACAATGCTGAGAATCCGTTTTGCTCCGAGTTCTTTTGCCTCGACTCCACAAACGATGTTGTCTTCATCGCGTCCCATGGCTGCAACGAAGACATCCGTTGAGCTCACTCTCGCTTCTTCGAGTTCGCTGCGGATTGTGGCGTCTCCCGTGAGGACTGTTGCGAATTCCAGACGAACTGAAAGGTGCTTACAGCGTTTCGGGTCTGATTCCAGAATGACGACACGATAACGTTTGCTGTCGAGAAGTTTCGCCAGGTGAAAACCGATCTCGCCGCCACCAGCAATGATGACAGACATCGTGGGTTGCGTACGTGGTTCAAACAGGCTTTTGATGTCATCAAGTGCTTCCTGCTTACCGATCAGAGTCACGCGGTCACCCGCTCGGACCGCTTGTTCTGCATTCGGAACACATGGTCCATGTTCACCGACGAGAAGACCAATTCGCACGGTGGGTGGTAATCTTAATTCCCGAATCGTTTGCCCCACCGCTTTGGAACGCTTCGCGACACTGGCTTCTAAAACCTGGACTCCACCTCGCGCGAAATTCTCAACAGCGAACAGTCCCGGAGCGCTCAATCCTTTTGCCAGTTCTAAGGCTGTTAACTTTTCGAGGCTGAGTAGTCGGTCGATTCCGAAGTGTCGCTGGTAGTCGAACGTACTGATGTCACGGTAAGCCGGATTAAAGACTCGGGCGACAGTTCGTTTCGCACCCATCACTTTGGATAAGCTTCCTCCAACCAGGTTGACTTCATCTCGACTGGTGACTGCCAGACACAAGTCGGCGTTTTGCACCCCCGCCTGAAACAGCGGGATTGCTTCGCAAGCCGATCCGAGAACCGTTTGGACATCAAGCTGCTCTTCAACTTGGTTCAGCACTTCTCGCTGCTCGTCGACAACGCAGACGTCGACATCGTGTTGAACGAGAATCTCTGCGATTGAACGTCCGACGGTTCCAGCCCCTAGTATCACTGCGTGCATAATGGATCTGATGTCTTAGGATGAAAGAAGTGACAGTCGTATTCTTAACCATTCGGAAATTTGCAGCCCCCGAATGATCTTCACGCAAATTCCTGACTCGTCCCGGGAGGAGGCTCCAATGATCGTTCGAGTGAATTCAAAAGCGGCTTGACGTGCGGGGCTGCCAGAAACACACGAGCAGAAACTGCGGATCGCGGGAAAAAATTCGTGATGAAATCGAGACAGAACTCCGTCCCGGAGTGCCGTATTAATACAGCATTCGAGTAACTTCCAGACATCATTTCGTCCGAGATCTTGAGCTCATCGTAAATGTCCTGGATGTTCGGAGGTTCTGGAGGAGGTGCCAGTTGGTTCTCCGGATGATTCGGTGCGGAAGATTCCTCAGGGCGAGATTCCGGATTTTCTTCCTCGTCCAGAGAGTACTCGCTTTCATTTGTGATCGGTCTGGGAACAGTTGGGAGCGGGCCGAAGCGGGCTTCATAGATCCGCATGTTTTCTCGCAATGCTCCGGTGAACTGTTGTGCGACTGCTCGCGGCAAGATACAGCGAGCAACGATCCGCTGTTGCTCTCCCATGCGTAGTGCGAAATCGAGGACAATTTCGAACTTCCCAGTGAGGATCATGACACCGTTGCTCAGAACGCCTTGCCCGACAGAATCGGGAACGCGAGCACTGATGTTGTTGTGCCGGACTTGCCCTTGCACCGGTTGGGATTCCCCCATGTTAGCTGCTTCATCGTCGGAATTCTCGGAGTCGTCATCAGACGGTGTGAATCCTTCCGGGTGCTCGGACAAAATTCTCTCCTGCATTGAAAACGTTGATAGAAAAGAAGGAGGACCAATGGCCCTCCTGTTTCCTGATGTCGCCAACAGAGCTGTAATCAGGCTAATCGACTTGAAGCTCCTCTTCGCGATTTCGCTGGGATTTGTTGAATCTTCGAAAACCGAGAGGTCTCCCTGAAAATGTGGGGAAGTTTATGTGGTCTCGGAAATCAGTCGCTTTCGGACATCGATTTCCAGCCGTCCGAAGGCCTGTTCATGTCGTTGTACAGTTGCAGTGAGTAACGCGGCAAGTCTCTTGGCGGTGTAATGATTCAGGATGACTCGCTGCGAGACCTGAAGTTTCTGGGTTGGAGTGCCCATAGGGTTGGGATTCACTGCGAGGTCTAAAATCACTTCTTCAGGGGTGCTCGAAACGCGACACAGGTTCGCGTAAAGTGCATCCACTCCGGTGTCATCGAGCTCAATCCGAACTTGTTGCTGCTGTTGTTCAGTGTTCGACTCTACACCTCTGGGGGTTTCTTCCTGAGTCTCGTTGGCCATGTTTCGAACGTCCTTTTCTAATGGGAAATACAACTTTACCAGGAATGGTGAAGCTCCATGAACTGACTTTACCGTCGTGCCAACGGATGTTTGAGTGGCAACCAGGCCCCGTTTTCGGCACTACTCGCAACGCACTGCTGAATGAAATACATCCCTTCGATCCCGTCGTACACATTCGGATAGATTGTGTCTCTCTTTTCAAAAGGTTCTCCGGCAGCACGTTTGATCATGTCGTCATAAGCAAAGCGATAGACATTCGCGAACGCTTCGAAGAACGCTTCTGGATGTCCGCCCGGCAAACGGCTCGACGCGGCAGCCAGTTCTGTCGTGAACGGAGCATTGGGGTTGCGAGTGTAAATGTGCCACGGTTCTCCATTTCGGCGAACCATCATCTGGTTAGGATCTTCCTGTCGCCAGGAGATCGCTCCTTTGGTTCCGTCGATTTCAATGAACAGATCATTTTCGCGACCGTGTGAAATCTGGCTTGCAGTAACTGTCGTCAACCCACCATTTTCCATGCGAATCACTGCGTGACCGTAGTCGTCCAGCTGGCGCCCTTCTTCAAAGACCTTTAAGGTGCAAGAGACTTCCTCAGGGAGTTCTCCGGTCATGTATCGCGCGAGGTTGTAAGCATGAGTTCCGATATCACCAAAGCCGCCTGCGGCTCCGGACTTTGCTGGATCAGCTCGCCAGGCTGCCTGTTTCTGATCTTCGCTTTCCAGCCGGGTTCTCAGCCAGCCTTGAATGTAGTTACTGCGGATCGCCTGGATGACTCCAAGTTCTCCGCCGAGGATCATCTCGCGTGCTTGTCGCACTAACGGATAGCCGGTGTAGTTGTGTGTGAGTGCGAAGACAGATCCCGAGGCTTCAACCAGCTTGACGAGTTCCTCAGCTTGGGCGAGGTCGAACGTCATCGGCTTATCGCAAACAACGTTGAATCCTCTTGCGAGTGCTGCTTTGGCAACTTCGAAGTGAGTATGGTTCGGAGTTGCGATGGAGATGAAGTCAACCCGTTGCCCCTCCGGGAGGGCAGCTTCGGTGTCGACCAACTCTTGATAAGAGCCGTATGCCCGGTCTGCAGGGATGTCATAAAATGGGGCGGATGCTTTTGCCCGTTCTGGGTTTGATGAAAGCGCACCGGCTACTAATTGTGCACGATTATCCAGAATTGCAGCGACATTATGCACACGACCGATAAACGAACCTTGTCCCCCACCGACGAGGGCCATGTTCAATTTTCGACCCAAAGAACCGTTAATGTGATCCATGATGTTCTTCCTTCAGACTGACTGTTCTCGATGCTTCAGGCCGTGCCCGACCATTCCACGTAGGAACGATTCCGATAATTTCACAGAATACATGTCCAGGAATCGCTTCGCAACCTGCCTCACCGGACATCCGAACTGCGGAGTCGTTCGGCGAGACACAAGGATTCCTACGTGAACGTTAATTCTGTTCCGCGTAAGAATTGGGCAGCTTCTTCCGGAGGAACCGTGTTAATATAAAACCCGCTGCCCCATTCAAAACCGGCGACGCGACTCAGGCGAGGGAACAGCTCAATATGCCAGCGAAAGTGTGGCAGGTTTGGGCTCGAGAATGGAGCTGTATGAAGCACGTAGTTGTAAGGTGGATCATCAAGGCCGAGTTCCATTTTCGTGAGAACCGACTTCATCACAGTTCCCAAATCTTCGACCACCGCTTGCGTGGCTGTCTCGAAGTGGCTGGCCTGTTGTCGCGGAACAATCCACGTTTCAAATGGAAATCGACTTGCATACGGACACATCACTACGAAGTGTTCGGTCTCCATGACGATCCGTTCACCGGTCGCCAGTTCCTGTTGAATCATGTCTGAGAAGATTGATCGTCCGCGGTACTTGTAGAACTTATCCGCGCCGTCGAGTTCTTCCTGAATCGTAATGGGCACGATCGGACTGACGATCAATTGTGAATGGGAATGGTCCAGCGACGCCCCGGCACGCGCCCCTTTGTTTTTGAAGATCAGACCATGAACAAGACGGGAGTCACGTTTCAGATCGACAAGTCGGTCGTGGTACACCCAGAAGACTTCCCGAATGTTTTCCACACTCAAACGCGACATGTTCTGTTCGCGGTGAGGACACTCTACGATCACTTCATGAGCACCAATGCCGTTCATCATGTCGTAAATGCCGACACCCCGTTTGTCGAGTTGTCCTTCGACCGTGACAGCTGGGAACTTGTTCGGGATCACGCGAACACGCCACCCCGGCTGGTTGGCTTCACCAGAGTTTCGGTACGCCATGATCTCCGGAGTCGTTGCGTCTTCATGTCCCTCCAGAAATGGATCAAAGCCCTCTGTTGAGAGTTCATCCGCATCGCTCACATTCTGGGGACGCGTCAATCGCTCGGGGGCAATGATCACCCAGCGACCCACAATCGGATCTTTACGAAGTTCCTGCATTCGATCTTCCAGAGAATGATTTACGAAGCACACACTCGACGAGTGCAGCTCGCTTCAATGTTAATAATGAATTCAGGCGGGACGAGTACATTTTACCTGAACACGCTAAACACTCTACCAATCTTAGCCCGGTGAATTCATGTGCAATGCCGGAATTGGCCGTAAACAGGAAAAACGAGAGATATCAAACGGAATTGATGTCTCTTCGACTGTTGTGGGAATGTCAGTGACCCGTACGGCAGGAAGACTTGAGCTCAAGCAGAGAGCTCTATTCCATTTCCTGCAACGTTTTGATGATCATTTCTCGCACAGTTTTGGCATCGGCCCCTTTGGCGACCCGCATCACTTTTCCAATTAACGCTCCGACTGCCTGTTGTTTCCCGGCTTTGAAATCTTCGACAGCCTTGGGGCTCTCTGCAATCGCGGCCTGGATTGCCTCATCGAGAGCACCAGTATCCGAGACGATCTCTAATCCGCGTTCCTGGATGATTTCATCAACTCGCGCCAGGTTCAGTTCGCGTTCTTCGTCGGCATCTTCAAGAAGAACTCCTAACACTTCGCGGCCGCTTTTGTTTGTGATTTTCTTATCGACGACGCGCTGAATGATGGTTCCCAAAAGGTCTGACTGAATTGGGAATTCGCTAATTTCAAACGAACGTTCTTTCATCTCCCGTAAAATATCTTGCGTGACCCAGTTGGCTGCTAGCTTTCCATCGCGACAGACTGCAACAACTTCTTCATAATAGTCCGCCAGATCTTTACCCTGATTGACGATGACATCAGCATCGTAAGCTGAGAGTCCAAGTTCGCTCTCGAAGCGACGTCGCCGAGTTGCAGGCGGTTCTGGCAAAGCTGCTTTGATCGCTTCGACTTGTTCTCTGGAAACCGTAACGGGGATCAAATCTGGATCAGGAAAGTATCGATAGTCAGAAGCTTCTTCTTTTCCACGTTGTCCAAAGGTGATATTTCGATTGGCGTCCCAGCCGCGTGTCTCTTTTGAAACTCCGGGGTCGCCGAGTTTGCGACCGGTCTCAGCGAAGATTTTCCGCTGACGCTCGGCTTCGTATTCAATTGACGCCTCGACCGCCCGAAAACTGTTGAGGTTTTTCACTTCCACAATCGGCGTGGCGACTTTCTCGTCTCCCTCGCCGTAATGCAGGTTCACATTCGCATCGCATCGCAGCGAACCTTCCTGCATGTTGCAGTCAGAAACGCCCAGAAAAGTCAGCAACAGATGGAGTTCTTCCAGATACGATTTCGCTTCCGCCGCCGAGCGAATGTCTGGTTCGCTGACAATCTCTAAAAGTGGAGTGCCTGTCCGATTTAAATCGACCTGGCTGTCGTTGCCGCGTCCCGATTCATCATGAATGTTCTTTCCGGCATCTTCTTCAAGGTGAGCACGGTTGATGCGGATCTTGCGTCGCGAGCCATCGTCGCTGGTCACTTCAAGCCAACCATCATGACTGAAGGGGAGGTCGAACTGGCTAATTTGATATCCCTTGGGGAGATCGGGATAGAAATACTGCTTGCGATCCCATTTTGTAAACGGAGCAATTTCGCAATTGATCGCTGTCGCGGTGATCAATGACAACCGAAAGGCTTCTTCATTCATGACCGGCAACGAACCGGGATGTCCGAGACAAACCGGGCATGTTTGCGTATTGGGGGCATCTGGATTGAAGCGGTTTGCACAGCCGCAAAAAATCTTTGATTTTGTTAATAGCTGAACGTGGACTTCCAGCCCAACGATGAGTGTTTCAGTCATGGCTTTCCTCATGGCAGTGAATCGCTCGGAGTGTAGTGAACTCCCGGTTTCGAGACGAGTGAGGCGGTTTCAGTAAGTCTTGATGCGTCAACTGCGCGCAGTTCGAACAGGTCAGAATGCTGCTGTCGCGTCCAAAGTCGACGAAATGACTCAGGTGTCTAGAATCCATCGAAAGCAGTTTGCTCTACCCCTTGCCCAGGAAAAACGCGTTTTATCACTAAAATTGCTGTTCTCCACCGGGGCAGGTCACGTACACCAATTCGAAAGATGCTCTCACGCAAAAGCAGGAAAGTGTTCTGAGAAAATGAAATTTGAGCAGAATCAAGGCGATGGCTGGGCTTTTGAAGTCGAGCAATGCTTCCATCAGTCGCGTTCAGGACTCTTCGAGTTTTTCAGCGATGCCGGGAATCTGGAGGAGATCACTCCACCTTGGTTGAACTTTCGAATTCTCACACCAGCACCAATTGAAATGTGCGTCGGGGCTCTGATTGACTACAAATTGAGGCTGCGATTCGTGCCTGTCCGCTGGCGAACGGAAATCAGAGTTTGGGAACCTCCATATTGCTTCGTCGATTCCCAGTTGCGCGGCCCTTACAAAAAGTGGATTCACGAACATACTTTTGAAGAGATCGATGGAGGAACGCTGATGCGTGATCGAGTGGTGTATGACGTCCCCGGAGGGAAGCTGATACATGATCTGATCGTGCGTAAGGACCTCGAAGAAATCTTCCGTTATCGCCAGGAAAAACTTGCTGCCAGATTCGGCGAGTTCGAGAAAACAACAAATGCCAGCGGAGCGTTGAATGAGTGATGTCCCCGAAATCCGGATTCGCGAGTTGAACAACCACGACGTCAATAAGTCGGGGGATTACATCTTATATTGGATGATCGCAAACCGACGCTCGCGCTCAAATTTTTCATTAGAGCGAGCTGCGGAGTGGGCTCAACGACTCGGTAAACCTCTGATTGTGTTTGAAGCAGTTCGCGTGAAATATCGCTGGGCGAGTGACCGAATGCACAAGTTCATTCTACAGGGAATGGCGAATCAGCGAGAGTCTTTTAAAACCGCCCCGCTGACTTATTACTGCTACGTCGAGCCTGAGCCAAACGATGGGAAAGGATTGCTGGAAGAACTCGCAGAGAAAGCATGTATTGTCGTCACTGATGACTTTCCATGCTTCTTCATCCCGACAATGTTGAAGGTTGTTTCTCGTCGAGTGAAGGTCAAGTTGGAAGCTGTCGATTCCAACGGACTGTTCCCGATGTCCGCAACAGATCGAGTGTTCACCAAAGCACATTCGTTTCGACGCTTTCTGCAAAAAGAAATTCTCGAACATCTGGAAAATGTGCCGAGCGAAAACTTTCTGCGGAAGCTCGATCTCCCGAAGGCAGTCAAAGTTCCCCAGCAGATTCTTTCAAAATGGCCAGAAGCGACTGATCTGACGTTAACAGCCAGCGATGATGTCTTGAAAACTTTTCCCATTGACCATGCGGTAACGCCCGCCTCATTCGATGGCGGAGAAGTCGCAGCCGCGAGGACGCTGAAAGAGTTCCTCGATGATGGCTTCGAGCGTTATGCCGATGATCGAAATCATCCCGATACCGACGCGAGTAGTCGACTCTCACCCTATCTACATTTTGGGCACATTTCGGCGCATACGATCTTTTCGGAAATTGCCGCCCGTGAAGGTTGGACGCCTGCAAACGTTGCAGAGAAGCCCAACGGGTCGCGTGAAGGTTGGTGGGGAATGTCCGAGCATGCAGAAGGTTATCTTGATGAGGTGATCACCTGGAGAGAATTGGGATACAACATGTGTTCTCATGAGTCGAACTACGACAAGTACGAATCACTTCCCGACTGGGCGAAGACGACATTGGAGGAGCACCTCCACGATGAACGTGAGTACGTCTACACTCTGGGAGAGTTTGAATCAGCAAGCACGCATGATGAAGTCTGGAATGCAGCTCAACGTCAGCTTGTGCAAGAAGGTCGCATGCACAACTATCTGCGGATGCTCTGGGGAAAGAAGATCTTCGAGTGGAGCGAAACTCCGCGAGATGCCATTCAGGTGATGATTGAGCTTAACAACAAATACGCGGTCGACGGCCGCAACCCGAACAGTTACTCCGGCATCTTCTGGGTTCTGGGACGATACGATCGTGCCTGGGGGCCCGAGCGAAGTGTCTATGGAAAGATTCGCTACATGACCAGCGAAAGCACTAAGAGAAAGCTGAAAATGAAGGAGTACCTGAAACGGTACTCCAGTCACTCAAAGCTGTTTTAATTAGCAGACTGAAGAGGCTTGCTAGAGCATCTTTCGAATTGGTTTGCAGGTTCTGCCTCGTGGCGAACAGCGATTTTATTGATGAATCGCGTTCTTCACGGGCACGACGAGTATTGGGAATGAAACTGTTCTACGCGGGCTTGCCGAGATGCAAATTGCCCGCGAACTTCGGGGGCTCATTAAGCTGCGAGATCTTGAGGGTCTGTGTTGGCGAGACCGGCTGCAGCTTTCCCGATGAGTGTCGCTTCAATTGTTAGGCCGGGCCCAAATGCAATCGCGACACATGGGAGTTCTGCATTTCGTTTTCGCAAACGGTCAAGGATAAATAGTACCGTTGGCGAGGACATATTCCCAACGTCGGAAAGGACATCCCAGCTGTCCTGAATGTCTTGCCGAGTAATTCCGAGTGACGCACTGGCAGCTTCGAGAATCTTCGGTCCACCTGGATGAATTGCCCAGGAGCGGATGTCAGACAACTTCATGCCCGACTCGTTCAGCCAACCTTTGACCCAATCTCCCAGCTTGTCTTCAATGAGTAAAGGGACTTTCGTCGAGAGGCGAATGTCGAGTCCATGATCTCCGAAAGCGACTCGCAAATTGTCACGTTCGTTGTTGAGTAAGTACCCACGACTCAAATCGACTTGCCAGTCTGAAGTCGGTCTCGATGTTCCAACAACGGCAGCGGCTCCGTCTGCGAAAATCGCATTCGTCACGAGCTTCTTCGGCATTGGCTGCAAGTCGTAATGAGCACTGCAAATTTCGAGTGCAACCATCAGCACGACAGCGTCGGTTTCGGAACTTGCGAAGGCGTTGGAAACTCGCAGTCCGTTCATCGCAGCCTGGCACATCATCATGCCGACGTTGGTTCGCTCAACGTGCTTGGAGAGACCGATTGATTCGACCAGGGCTGAATCAAAACCAGGTGCCGAACCAGCAGTGCTGGAAACCGTAACCAGGTGGGTCACATCTGTTGCAGACAAGCCTGCTTCTTCGAGTGCTTTCATCGCAGCTTCTGCGGCGAGTGGGCCAGCAGCTTTGTCGACCAGCTGAAGACGGTGGAATGTTCCCGGACCGCCATTTGTGCGAATCTCGTCTGCTTCCTGATGCGCAATGTCAGCTTTAGAAAGCAAGTTCCTCAGCATGATTGGATCATGTACAACGTGACGCTGCTGGATTGTTGTCTTGGGGTACAACCGGCTGAGGGTATCGATCAGTTCGGGATGACCTTCGGCAAGTAGCTGCGCGATTCGGAGGGACTCATCTTGAGTAACAGTTGTTTCAGGGAGTGCGGTCCCCATTCCCAGAATTGATAGTGGCATAATTTCCTCAACGACAAATTGCGTTCTTCGATGGATTGGCCAAATAGCAGTTGCAGAGCATCTACAAAGCGAGACCAAGAAGCACAGACTGGTTTCTCGTCAATGCGAGTCAGCTGCTTGAAAGAATGCGAAGAGGTTTCATCGAAAATTCGGAGAGGAGATGATTAACCTGTTACGACAGTCGCAACTGTCGTAGTAGTGATCATATTTTCGACATTTGCGACTCGCGTCTTTCATGCAAAATCACACTGCAATCAATCGAGCGAGTCGCAATATGTCGGTTATATTAGTTATCAGACCGGTTCGGAGACTCAGCGATGCAGTACACATATTCCTGGCGAGTTTCACCAGTTTGTTGAGCGACACGGATGAAAATCTGTCCGCCGCAAATCGCAGGTGTCGAGAAGCAAACATTTTCAAGATTGTTTTTCGAGACAAGTGTGAACTCGTCTGGAGAGGCCTCAAAAATGAACGATTCGCTCGCCTCGTTCGAAACATAAATCAGATTTCCGACTAACACGGGCGACGATGAAAACGTTCCGCCGAGACGGCCTTTCCAGATTTCTTCACCAGTGGCTGCATTCCAGCACATTGCAACTCCAGCATCGGTGACGCCGTACAAGTATCCATCTATAATGAGCAAGGAGGGGACATAAACTCGTACACCATTCTCCCATTCCGTTTTTCCTGATCCATCAGTTCGGACAGCAGCGACATGATTCTTCGGATAGCCGCCAGTCGTGTAAATCAGGTCTCCATTAGTCACTGTTGATGTGACGCACTCTGTCGTCGCGCCTTTGATTTCCCAGTTCTCTTTCCCTGTTAATGGATCAAGACTCGTCACCAAATCACAGCCGATCATGATCAGTTGTACTTTGCCCGAGGTTTCCATGATGACTGGTGAAGGATAGTTTGGAGTTTCAGGCCGGTCGTGCTTCCAGACGACTTTGCCTGTCTCTCGATTCAAGCCGGCAATCGCTCCGCCGGACTTATTGTCTGCCACGACAATCACGAGCTGTTCATGAATTACGGGAGACGAACCGAAACCCTGATGGACGACATAGTCACAAATTTTCTGCTGCCATAAAATTTCACCTTCAAGATTCAGGGCCGATGTGTACATCGCGTCGTCGTTCAGGAAGTTGATAAACAATCGCTCGCCGTCACAGGCAGGTGTCGAGGAGGCTTGAGTCCCTTTTTTATTCCGTGGAAGAACTGCATGACCCTGATGGACCACAGTTTCCCACTCAATCTCTCCTGTCTTTCGGTTCAGGCAAAGCAGGGATCGCGTTTCTTTGTCATCAACAGAGGTTGCTAAGTAAACATGCTCCCCTACGACAATCGGCGAGCCATGCCCTTTTCCCGGAATCGCCTTCTTCCAGGCGATGTTGGTTTTCTCATCCCATTTGACAGGCGCCTTTTGATCGGGTGAAGCATGTCCATCTCCATTTGGTCCTCGCCAGGAGGGCCAATCTGCCGAGGCAGGCTGGCGAACTTTTTGCACAGTTTGTGTGGTTGGTGCTTCTGCTTGAAGCTGTGAAAATGCGAAGAGTCCCTGGGAGACAACCACAGCTAGAATGAGATTTCGGTTCATCAAATTTCACTTTCAGTCAGCCGGGAAGAGCAACTCAGCTCACGGCAAAGAATGTCAAAATTAGAGCATCTTCAAATTGGTGTTCGCGTCCTGCCTCGTGGCGAACATCAATTTCGCTGGTGAAACATGTTCTTCACGGGCACATGGTAGAGCAAACTGCTCTTAACACGAGATCATTATTGCATCAATGAGGATGGATTCCAATCTCCACTCTCTTTTCACGCTGCAAATGGTGCGTTCGAGAGTTGGTGGACAGAATCTCATGAGATTTCCTTCTCTCCTCGCAATCGACGAGGTCGACAAATTGAACACTCAGCAACAACTTTGAAGCGTTGGCACTGGATAAAGAAACTCTGCTTGGCTGCTCGGGACAATGGTCCCGAGCTACGAGTTATGTCGAGAACTCCTGAAGTTCGTTTTCGTCACTTCGTCACTTTTGTTGCCAGCTTGCCATGGGGCAGGCAGAATGTGTGAAGTAGACATTGGCTTTGCTTCGGAGTCGGGCTCGCGATAGCTGGATCAGCCGACATCTTCAATTTCGGGAAGTATGATCGGCTTCTGCTCCTGAATGGCTTTCATCCAGAAGAGCAGAACGGTGAGCGGGGCTCCGCAATTGGCGATTCGGATGAGTGTGCGGTCGTAGCCGTACTGTCCGTATGCGAGGGTGTAACTGGCAGCGAGGAACAATCCCCATGTTGCCATCACAAACGCAATCATTCGATTGCGCGATGTCATCAGATTCAGAGCAAGTGCGATCTCCGCAATTCCAATAATCACGAGCACCATTTGAGCATGACCACGCGTGATCGGGTAATGGAAAACGTTGCGAGCTGTCCTTCCGATGATTTCGACAAACTCTCCCCCAGCTTGGTACTGGTAGAGCACAAGCATACCGTGGCCGAAGAAGGTCGTGGCGGTTGCCAGTCGTAACATTTTTATTGAGGAGAGACAGAACGCCAACGTCGGTTTTACACGTGGAGGCCAGAAGTCGACCATAAGCAGCGCGGTCGGAACGGTCATGCGAACTGCTTGATTCATGACTTCCAGATACGGCAGGAGACCTTTCTGAGCAAGGATGACTCCGATCGCAGTTCCGACCTGGAAAGCTCCCAGAGGGATCAGCATGGCCCACATCGGTCTGAAGAGACTGACCACACCGCAGGCGATCAGGAAGTAAGCGGTGTAGTCTTCAAAGAGAGCGATTTTCGCATCTGGAAATTTGCCCCCTTTTCTCAGAATTTCAAGGAGAGCGAATTGTTTTCCATGGTGCAAATGACCAGCCGCGTAACCCCAGCACTGAATTGCAACCACCACACGTAGCGTGGCTTGAACAATGCGAATTCCCTTGGGCGAAGGGGTTTCGAACGGATTGTCGGGTTGCTCAGACATCGGAATCGCGAGCTCCTTCCTGGATTCGCCTCCGATTCTGAGAAGAGTTGTGTCTCTTGTAAACAGCTGATGGATGCTTACCAGCGGATCTTCTGGTAGATCTCAAGCAATTTCGCTCCCCGGCTTGGATTCAATTGCATCATATGAGCAATTCGTCCGCGGAGATGAGAGGCGAAATCGGGGTGCTGATTTCGGTTTTGTTGTTGCGGACCTGTTTTGACACAGTTGTGCAAGATCGCTTTAAGTTGATCGTAGTCTTGCCGAGAAACGTTGATCTTCTCGTTGACCACAACACCGGTCACGCATTGCCGTTGGCTGTTGCGGATAATCTTTCGCTTCTTCTTGTTCACCAAGAAACGTTCGGAAGTGATGATTTTCGAGGTCAGCGGGATGAATTCATTGAGAGCCGGGATCGACAGGCCCGGTCCCGAGAAGGTGAGGTCATCGGCGTAGCGGGTGTATTTAAGATTGTAAGCCTTGGCCATTCCTGACAGTCGGACGTCCAGAGCAAAGGCTGATAAGTTGGCGAGGGCAGGGGAGGTAGGCGCACCTTGCGGGAGATGAGGAGGCATCAACTGCCAGAACTCCCAGTTTTTCATAGGGGCATCCAGGCTCCACGGAGGAGCTGAGACCGTCAAGCGTGCAAGCCAGATGCTGACTTCACGGCTAAATCCAAGGCTACGGAAAATTGCCACAACGCGCGAGTAACGAACTGTCGGATAAAAGTTTTCCAGATCCAGCTTCAAGAGAAACTTACTCCCTACATGCGGGACTGCATTCGAGAGAATAGAACGTCCCGGCACAAATCCGTGAGCTGCCGGATGGGCGGGAACGAGGTCGAGGATTTCGCGAAGAATTTTTGTTTGAACTCCCTTTAATTCCTCTTTGGGAGCTTCGATCAGTCGCCAACTGCCAGAGCGTTTCTTTTTCCATTGAAAGTGATAGTGAGCGTCCTTGACATCTTTAGGACGGTTGCCATCCCGCATGCGATGAGTCAACCACGCCAGCTTTCCGATGGAAATGCCGAACCAGTCTGCTAAATCGTCCGGAGTCGCCAGTGTTGGCAATCCGTAATATTCCAGCCAGCGTTCATCGGCATCCTGGCTGAGATCCAGAAACTCTCCTGGGTGTGGCCCCGGAACGGCAAATTTGTAGGGGCGGTGCGAAACAATTTCTTGCTCCTGAGGAGTCGCAACAGTGCTTGGACGATAGCCCAACTTCCTCAGGACAATGTTTTTTGATTCTTTTCTTTCTCGATAAACTCTGGTCGAAGAGGAGTTTTCGGGTGACGAATGTTCATGATGAACTGCTTCGCCAGCATCAGCCTGGTTTCTCTCAGTCTGAGCGCGGCCTGCATTGACGTCAGCGTGAATGGGCTCGGATTGCACCTGAGCAGAACCACCAAACAAGCCTTTAATGAAGTCAAAAAGCCCCATAATGTTTGTGCTTTTCCCAGGCCGGCAAATGTTTGAAAGTTCAGATGTACGAAGAGTTTCAATAAAAACGAAGACTGACCGGTGGGTTGCACAACGCATCCTGTGGCGAAGCTGTCTGACGGAAACAATGCTTTCCGTCGGACAGCTTCATCCGACGAATCTCGAACAACGTTTCTCCCGTGGGGTAACCCCACAGTGTCCTTGCGGACCAAGCTTATGCAACCCACAGGCCATATCTTCCTCTGGCTATTATGGTTCGGTTGATGTCGATACGTCAATACAGCCGGTTTTTCCGGATCATTCGGATTCGTTAAAATCTTTCGCTGATTGAACCGAAAGACTAGTGGACAGATGGTCCCAGTTGCCGTTTAAACACTTCACGCATAAAATGGGACTGTGGTAAAGACGACAAGACTGAGACGACAGGACAAAGAAGACGTTGTCAAGAAGGACATTGTGAACTTCTCTCACGGTCAGGTCTAGCGGACAGTATATTGTAAACTTACTGCCAGAGATCTCTGAAATAGGGCGTTCCTCGTGCCATTACTGGAAACAGATCGACAAATCCTCAACCGCTGCCTCCAGCGTGAGCCAGGGGCTTGGGAAGCTTTTGTCGATCGATTTCTTGGAGTCTTCATTCATGTCATCAGCCACACAGCACATGCTCGCAGCTTAAAACTCTCTCAGGCTGACATCGAAGATCTCTGTTCAGAAATCTTTTTGACGCTCCTGAAAAATGAATTTGCGGTGCTCAGGCACTTCAAAGGGCGTTCTTCGCTGGCCAGCTATCTGGTGGTTGTGGCAAGGCGAATCGTTGTTAAAGCTGTCATCAAGCGAAAGCAGCTGGAGGCAATGGGCCACGTCAATGCTCATCAATCGGCATTGCATGGCGGAGGGTCTGATCACGTGCAGCGACTCTCGGACACGGAAGAAGTTCGTGTCTTGCTAGCTCAGCTGCCCGCTTCAGAAGCCAACGTTGTTCGACTCTATCACCTCGAAGGGAAGAGCTACCGGGAGATCAGTAACCTCATCGGGATTCCAGAAAACTCGATTGGCCCGACTTTGCATCGTGCCCGAGAGCGGATGAAGCAACTCAAAGTGACCAGCGAGTAAAGCGAGCGTCAGGAGAAATTTGTCGATCACCGTAGTTTCGGGACGATTGGCCTCTCCGGAAGGTGACACATCTCTTTCCGTCTCACTTTTCGAATACAAAGTCTTCATCAGACGCCAAGCTGGCGCCTCACGGCTCATTTTGCGCTCTTTGCCTGTTCCACGAAATCGAGCCCAATGGATGTTGTCCAAGACTGACGGATTTTTTCAGTCACAGTTCCCGGGATCGAGGTTCCAATCGAGTTCCCGTCCACCGACGCAACGGGCATCAGGCAGAACGTCGATGAGGTCAAAAAGGCTTCATCAGCTTGCAGTAAATCCGATTTCTTCAGGTCGGTAAACGTGAATGGGATTTCAAGCTCTTCACAAATTTGAATCACGTGCTGTCGGCTGATTCCATCCAGTGTTTGAGATTCACGAGGAGAGAACACCGCTCCGTTCTTGACGATCATCAAATTGCCGCTGCTGGTTTCGGTCAGGCAATCATATTCATCAAGAAGTAAAGCCAGCGCTCGTGGGTTTTTTCTACGAGCTTCCTGATCGGCCAGTTGCCAATGCAAACGGCTGCGCATTTTGATTTTGGGATCGATGCTGATTCGGGGAATCTGCCGAACTTCAGGCACGATGAGTTCAACACCCTGGGTGTATCCAGCGGTCCATTTCGAAAAAGGAAGCGGAGCTGAATAGACGCAAACTGTCGGTTTGCTTTGATCGATCAGCCCGTTGGAATCCCCGACAGCTTGCCCGGCTGAGATGAAGAGGACAATCGCGAGGTCTGAATTGACGGCGAGATTCTTGGTGTTCAGGCGAGCGATTTCTGCAACGACATGCGATAAATTGCTCAAGTCAGGTAAGTTCGGCCACCCGACGAGGTCGAGAGATTGTTGTAACCGTTTCAGGTGTGCGTCCACATCATATGGAACATGCCGAAACGTGCGCAGACGTTCGGTGACTGTCGCTCCCTGCATGATCGCCAGATCGAACACCGGCAATCTCGCATCCTGAAACGGGATCATGTCGCCATTCAGGTAGCAAATCGATTCAGACTGTTTCTCTTCTTGAAATTGCATTGTTCTTGAAAATCATTGAGGCACTCCGAGGTCAGTCATGCACTCGAAGTGCCGGACCGTTCAGCATTCAGGCTAACGAAAAACTCCCGGTTGGGACCAGTACCCTCTCGCAACTGGCAGCGTGGACATGGTATCATCAAGCGAGCTGAAATCTCAGTGTGGGACCAGGTGTGGGACCAATCGAATCCCTATTCATTCAATATCAATGACTTAGACTCAAACATGAACGTTGCCCTTGTTCGCTATGGTGCGGTTCCTGAAGTCGCACGTGCCGGAATTCCCGCAGAGTTGACGATTCGTCGGGATGACGAAGTGATTGTCGAGACTCATCGCGGGTTGGAACCCGGAAAAGTGTTGGAGCTCATCAAGCCGCCGGTAGAACCTGGCGTGGAAGTGGTTGAGCCGAGTTTTCAGATTCAACGTTTGAAAACAGAAGCAGATTGCCAACAGGAAGTGATTCTCAGAGAACGAGTTCAGGCCGAATTCGACGACTGGTACCAACGGATTGAAGACTGGGGGCTTGATCTCCAGCTGATCGATATCGATTGGACACTGGATGGAGAAAAGCAGATTCTGTACGTCTTGAACGAACGTGGTCCCGAATGCACAAAGTTGGCATTGCAGGCTGCAGCTGCCGGATTGGGCATTATCGAAGTCCAACCAGTTGGTGAAGATGGGCCTGTGGCGATGCCTTCGAGTGGTGGTGGAGGGGGCTGCGGGAGTTGCGGATCTCACTGATGCCAGAATTGCCACTGATTTTGGGCACTGTGTGTGGTGTGGACTCGCGACTTGTCATCAAGCCGAGGCCAGCGGTCCAAAGGTAATAGGAAATCTGAAATCGACAACCTTGGCTTCTGGGATCGTCTTGTGAAGATTCTCTACCAACTTCCTTCATTTCTGCTAATCCTCGCTGTGAAAGGCTACCAGATCACATTAGGTCCTTTCCTGGGAGGAAGATGTCGATTTGAGCCATCTTGCAGTGTATACTTTATTGAGGCGGTCAAGAAATACGGAGCAATCCGCGGAGCGACCAAAGGTCTTCTTCGGATTTGTCGTTGCCATCCATTTAGTCGGCCTGGCTACGATCCTCCGTAATTCCTGAAAGCCTTAAGTCGTACAATCGATACAGTCACTCTCAGTTCCCATCGACTCTGCGTCATCGTCGAAACTCAGGCACTTCTGTCTCCACTTTGGTCTATGAATGCCGAAAACTGTCGATATGGAGTTCTCTTTTCGAGAATTCCAGCTGATCAGTTCGAGCTTCGATGTGATTTGTCAGGAAGAAACATCTCACATGGAATACCTTAAACTCGTTGACAATTAGATTTTCGCAGTCGTACTATCACGAAACATCTTATTATTCCAATTCTGACCATGTTTCATGGTGTCACGCAGCGATCTCCAGAGATTTCGAGCTCTGGAGGATGTGAACGCATCAAAGATTCCTTAAACTCCTTTTCGTCCAGCATTCAATCAGGTAACTCTCTGGCATGACGAAAATCAGCAAAATTCTCGCTGTCTTTGTGGCAGTCGCCAGTCTTTCCTTTGTCGGATTCGCCATCGCGACGACCTTTGGCGGTCCCGATTGGGTAGACGTCATGGATGCCCCGTATTTCCAGGATTACCAGATTTCCCGTTCTGTCGGAGCGGATCCATCCTGGACTGCGACACGTGGAAGTGACGGGGGGCAAGTTGCGACGTCCAAAGTCTTACCTGAAGTTCTCAGCAAAGTGATGGACGAAGTTTATCAGAAGCAGCAGCAAGAACTTCAGGAGCTGCAAGCCAGAGAACCGATTCTGCAAACTCGAAATGAGCGGCTCAGCAAGTTGCAGGAAGTCGACGATAAAGCGCTACAGGCATATATTGATAAGCTGCGAGTTCGGATTGCCGACCTGACCCAGCAGGAGAGTGACCTTACGTCGAAGGTCACATCGATGGCGGAAGAGGCTCAAAAAATCGAACGACAGGTTGTCTCACGTCGGGAAGATATTTTCCGATTGAGTCAACAGGTGGAAGAGTTAAAAGCCGATTTATTTCGACTGAAAGAAATTCGCGCCCAGTTGCAAGACGTCAATTTCCAACTGAACGAACTTCTCATTCGTGCAGATGAACGAAATCAGCTTTTGACCAAAGAATACAATCCAAAGCCACAGTAATTGATATAGAGCTCGACTGAAAATTTTGAACACTGGCTTCGCTTAAAATTTGAGAAGCCATCATCAAGTTTCAGGATTTGTGCAGATATTGAAGTGAGTTTCTCCTCAGAGATCACGTTCGGAGTGAAAAATGTCATACGTCGGAAAAATTCTGGTAGTCGTTCAGGTGGTTCTCAGCCTCCTGTTTATGGCCTTTGCTGGAGCTGTGTACTCCATGCACCAGAACTGGCACTCCAAGTATGTCGCAGAACAGACTCAAAAGAATGAGTTGCAGACTGCCAAGCAACAAGTCGAGCAAGAGCTCGCACTTGCTCGACAGGACCATGCGACGAAACTCGCCGAAGAAAAAGCTCGAGCAGATCGATTCCAGGCATTGAACCAAACATTGGATGCCCAGAACAAAGGTCTGGCGATCGAAGTTGAGAAGAAAGAAACTCAACGCGAAGAGCAAACTGGTCTTTCCATGGCCAAGCAACAGGAAGCTGTCTTCCGACAACAGGAAGCAGAGAAGCAGCGAATCGAAAACGATAAGCTCCGCGTTGCCTTGGACACCGAGTCTGCAAAAAACCGCGATCTTCAGGATCAGGTCTTTACCAGTAACGTCAATCTTGAAGAATTGCGTGCTCGCTATGACAAGATGCTCGAGAAAACAGCTTACTTAGAACGTGTTGTTGCTGCACATAATCTGGAAACAGATCCTGATGTGGTCGAGAAGATGAAACTTCCTCCGCCACCAGTCGAAGGTCTGGTCATCGAAGTCAGTAAGAACCGGGCCAATCGCATTGAATTTGTCCAGCTCTCGATCGGCAGCGACGACGGACTGATCGTCAGCCATGAACTCGATGTCATTCGACTTAATGATGATGGAACATCAGATTGGCTTGGACGTGTTCGAGTTGTTGATATCGAACCCAACACCTCTGTTGCACGTGTCATCCTGCCAGCAAAGAACGGCATCATTCAGAAGAGCGATACTGTCACATCCAAACTTGGGCAGCCAGCAGTCAGCCTTTCTTCGAACTAGAACCAGTCCGAAAACCTCTGAAATAGCTGCTTCTCTCAACGCTTGAGAGAGCAATTTCAGGATCAGTTCAAATACTATTCCCCGGATCGAAGATCCGATTTCCACTTGAATTCAATCTTTATCGGGAGTCCAATCATGGCACGTGGAGAAGACGCAGCACCAGACATTTACGTTGGCCTGTTGTTTGTGGCAGTCGCATCACTTATCACTGGATGCATCTTTCTCGCCCTGGAACTGCAAAGTTACGGCTGGAAGTTCAATTAAGCGGTTCAACGCTTGCACAGAGCCGATCAATTCACAAAAAGCACGCTTTGCAAAGCGTGCTTTTTGCATTCGCGATTAATAATTTGGCTCCGTTACGGTTTCTCTTCGATCCGGCAGTTGCAAACCATCTCTCCGCATCCCGGACATCCGTTGCCATATTTTTCGATGACAGCCTGTTCCAGGTCGATGTTGGCAACGTTTGCAATCGTAGCCAGCCAGGCAAGCACGTCGGCGAACTCTCTCGCAAGTTCTTCAGGCGTCCCCTCTCGCAACGCCGCAGCCAATTCGCCAACCTCTTCCATCAACCACATGAACGTCCCGTCGATGCCGCGCTGCTCGTCCTTAGTCGAATACATTTTCTGAATCAGTTCCTGAAGTTCTTTCAGCGACATCGTTTTGGGGGCGTTCATAATTATTATCGTGTTGAAGATTCTTGGTTGGCAGTCTCGGCAGTATGGTAGCGAAACAGCAAAAGAGTGTGCATCATCCCGGTGAGAGCGTTTCAACAATAGCAGGTTCTCGGGCCACAACGTTGCAGTTCTCAGAGACGCAAGAGATGATGGAGCCGATTTTCTCACTCGTTCTTGTTGAGGGTTTTCCATGCAGTTGTTCCGATCGTCTCTGTGCGTCAGTTCGTTTCTTTTCTTCGGCATCTTCGTCATGAATTCGGCCTGTCATGCTGCGGATGACTTTCACCGATTTACAATCACGAACACCGCTGAGAAGCAATACGTCGATTCGATAACGCTATCGCCCAAAGACTTTGGAGGCGTGGCTGCCGATTCCAAATGGCGAGTTCGCAAGGAGATCCTGCGAGGCGGAAAACAGGAAGGGGTCGATCTGATTACTCTCGACAACGGGCAGATGAAAATTCGCATCATCCCGACTCGTGGGCTGAGCATTCTTGACATGCAGGTTGGAGATTTCAGACTCGGTTGGGAATCCCCTGTTAAAGAGGTTGTCCATCCTCAATTTGTCGATCTCGATACCCGTGGCGGACTCGGATGGCTCGATGGATTCAATGAGTGGATGGTCCGTTGCGGGCTGGAGTTTGCCGGTCATCCGGGAACCGATAAGTTCGTCGACAACACGGGAGCCGAGGCCGAGATGGAACTGACGCTGCATGGTAAAGTGGGCAACATCCCTGCTTCCGAGGTGGAATTGCGAATTCAGAAAGAAGCTCCGCATCGAATTACGATTCGTGGCACTGTTCATGAGCGAATGTTCTTTGGTCCCAAACTCGAACTCGTCACCGAGATTTCAACAATCCCCGGTTCTCAGGAAATTACAGTTTCTGATTGGGTGACCAACCGAGGCGCTGGCGATCAGGAATTGATGCTCATTTACCATACGAATTATGGGGCACCTCTGTTGGAAGAGGGAGCCGAACTGCTTGCCCCGATCAAGTCTCTCGCACCGATGAACGAAACCGCCATCGCCGGGCTGAAGAGTTATACGACGTACGCCGCTCCAACTCCGGGATTCAGCGAGCAGGTTTTTCTTACTGAACTATTTGCAAATGCAGAAGGCGAAACAACCGTTTGCCTGAAAAGCAAAAGTGGCCAACGAGCAGCATCGATCAGTTACCAGACGAAGCAGCTTCCCTACTTCACCATCTGGAAGAACACGACCGCCAAAGCAGATGGCTACGTCACCGGCCTCGAGCCCGGAACGTGCTTCCCGTTCAATCGTCGGGTCGAACGTCAGTTCGGCCGAGTTCCGAAACTGGCTCCGGGGGAAACGCGGGAGTTCTCACTCACTTTCGGCCTGCATCTCGACGAGAAAGAGGTTCAGAAAATCACTCAGAAGATCGATCAAATTCAGGACGGGCGCAAACCCGAAATCAGCCAGACTCCTCCCCAGCACGATTGAACGGCAGTGGCTGAGGGAAACTGGAGTTCGCATAGAACCATGAGACAGCACGAGTCGTTCGTTTTCAATATTTTGGGAAAGAAACCTTTAGGAAATAAACGAAATAAACATTGTGAACCCAGCCCCTTTCTTACGGTTTTCATAGAAGAAGTGCGACGCAGTGGGCGAAACGATATTTGATCGCTTCCCACTCGTCCGCGAAAACTGTCAAAGGGAACCGATGTGGACTGCAACGAGCAAATCAAGGAGAGCAAGCGGCCCGCCAGAGCAAATTCAATCTTGGTCTTTACGTTCTGCCTCGTGGCGAGGAGTCTGTGAAGTGATGAAAGAGAACTTCGTGGGCAGGACACGCCTTAAAAATGCTCCAATCACGATCGCGGTATTCGCTTTCGCTTTAATCACCTTTTTGGCGATCAACCTCAGCACAAAGTTGCTGATTCCAAATTGGGTTTTCATGTGGTCGATTGCAGTCGTCGTGTATGGGACTTGTAAAGTTCTCACCTGGATGCGAGCCCAGCCTGCAGGCAATTGGAAGAAGTCACTCATTTACCTGTTTTTCGAACCGGGACTCAACGCCAAACGGTTTCTGTCAGACCGCTCAAGAGTAGATCCGCCTGGTTGGATTGAGTGGATTTGTGCGTGGACATTCTTCTTCGTCGGAATCCTCTTTGTTGCGGTGATCGTTCCTGCGATTCCCGAGGAACAGCGTTCTTTGTCAGCTGCAATCGGGATGATCGGAATCGTTTTAATACTCCATTTCGGTCTTCTTGATTTACTCTCACTGACGTTGAGAAGTGCAGGGTATGCATCGACGTCGTTAATGAATGAGCCATGGCGCGCTACGGGCGTTGCCGATTTCTGGAGTCGTTGGAATACCGGATTCCGTGATCTCTCGCGAGAATTCATCTTTTACCCACTCGTGAGAAGTAAACAGACGCAACTCGGACTTTGGGCAACCTTCCTCTTTAGTGGACTGGTTCACGATCTCGTGGTTTCAATACCGGCCCACGGAGGTTACGGATTGCCGACTCTCTATTTTTTGATTCAGGCGTTGGCGATGAACTTTGAGCGATCCCGCCTCGGGAAGACATTAGGGCTTAATCGCGGTTGGACCGGATGGTTGTTCACCGCATTGACAGTCTTGTTGCCGGTCTCGTTGCTGGTTCATTTCCCGTTTCAGGAAAATGTCATCATTCCCATGTTGAGCGACTTGGGGAATTTTTAGAGCATCTTTCGAATTGGTGTTCAGTTTAGAACCAGTCCGAAAACCTCTGGAATAGCCGCTTTCCTCAACGTTTGAGAGAGCAATTTCACGTTTCAGGACCAGTTCTAGAGCATCTTTCGAATTGGTTTGCAGGTTCTGCCTCGTGGCGAACAGCATCTTTACTAGAGAGATGCGTTCTTCACGGGCACACGGTAGAGCAAACTGCTCTAGATATAGCCCTCGGTGAGTCACCGGGGGAGGTAAACGACTACTCAAGATAGAGCGACATGGCTGCAGGCCAATCGTGAATTTGCTCCAGGAGCTACCAAATCATGACCAGTCAAATGTTTGTTGTCCTTGGAATTCTTCAACTGGGTGTTCTGTTCGCATCAGCGCTTGTTCCATTTCAACTCAGCTGGAAAGAGGACTTGGCTCTCCTTCCGAAACTGCATCGTCAACTTTTCTATGTGTATGGCGGATACGTGGTTTTAGGGATTGTGACCTTAGGCGTTATCTGCATTGTGGCTGCGAATGATCTGGCCGAAGGATCGTTGCTCGCAAAAGCATTCTGTACCTACGGGATGCTTTTCTGGGGAGTTCGCCTGTCGCTTCAGGCAGTGCTGGAGGCCAAACCATTTCTGACGACGTCACTCTTAAGGATCGGATACCACGCACTCACCGTTGTCTTTTTACTCTCAACGATCCTCTTTGGAGTCGCGGTTTTCAACTGAGTCGATTCACGGAGCCGATTAACTGTTCGAATTGCGAAATGAAATCGATAACCGTGCGAGTTTGCTGTTCAATTTCGGCATGAAGGTTCGCCTGTTTGAAGCCCAGCCTTTTAGCGAGAAACTCAAACTGCTCCGTTTCGTGATGCGGAATCGTCAGGTCGCTGGCGTCTCCGCGAACCATTCGCATTCCGTCAATCAGTCGCCTTAAAAACCGGTAGGCGTCTCGAAGTTTGACTCGCTGATCTGATGTGAGAATTCCCTGTTGTTCCAACCCTTTCATCGCCAGACGGGTGTTCGGTTCGCGAATCTCCTTGGAGAGATGTCCGAACGTCATCTGGAGTCCCTGAACCAGATACTCGCAATCGACCAACCCTCCCGGGCTCAACTTGGCATGAAACGTACCCGGCTTCACAAGTTGGCGAATTTGTTTTTCTCGAATCGCTCGCATCGCAGAGAGGTCGAAGGGCTTACCTGTATAGATAAGTCGGTCTCGCAGTTCGACGATGTCGTTACCGTAAAGCTGGTCCCCGGCAATCGGCCGCAGCTTGACCAAAGCCTGTCGTTCATACGGCCATGCAGGTCCATCCAAGCGGAAATAGTTCTCGAATACTTTTTGGGAGACAGCCAGACTTCCCGCATTTCCGTATGGTCTCAGTCGAAGGTCAACCTCGAAGATTCTTTTTTCTCGGCTGTAAATCGTCTTCTGGAATTGTTCGACGAGTCGCTGAAAGAATTCCGCATTGGAGATCCGTTGAGGACCAGTTGTATGCCCCTCGTGATCGTAGAGAAACATCAACTCGATATCAGAAGCGTAGCCAAGTTCGGATCCTCCGCATTTTCCCAAAGCACAAAGAGAGAATAGAGATTCCTCTCCCCGGTCATTTTTCGGGCGACCATATTTCGAATGAAGTTCGGACAGGCAGAGCTCGACAGCTGCTTCTACGACTGTTTCGGTAACAGCTGTCAGTTCTCGTGAGAACATTCCAAACTCAGATTGCAATTCGAGAATGTGCCGCATGTCGACGCGCATCATGGCCCGGTCTTTGAACTCATTCAAAACCTCGCGTTTCTGAGCTGGCGCAACTTCTGACATTTTCTCTGATAGTTCTTCCGATAACTCTTCTCGGGTTCTTGGGTGTTGCAGTCCTGAAAGATCTGTCACGACTGGAAACAAATTGTGGTGCTGCAAGCGCAGAAAATCTTCCCACAGAAAATCGCTGAACCCCAGGAGCTTTGCGATCGCCTTCAACACGTCCGGTTGTTGAAGGCGTTGCATTTGATCAATCCAGTCCTCTTGCTCAAAAAGGTTCTTCAACAATTCACGAAAGTGAAGGAGTGCCTTTTCAGAGTTGGGGGCATGTGGAAGGAAATGTGTGAAATGTTTGATGAGGACGATCGTTGTGCGAAGGTGGTTTCGTTGAACCTCATCAAGGACAGTGTTTCCGTTTGGCTCTTCAATCCAAAGCGTATCAATGGCATGTATGCCATCAGATTCAACAGTCATTCGATTAATCGAATACCCATTGACGGAAATGGCGTTGGTCAATTCGAACAAGAACCCCGGGACATCTTCACCTTGAATATTTAAAATTGTCGAATTCGATTCCTCATCTTGCTCGATAGAAATCTCCACAGGCAGTAATGGTTCGGAGAGATCTGGTTGAGACGGAATGGTTTCAGCGAGCCGTTGGACCAGTTGTTTCTGAGCAGCAAGAACATTTCCAGCGAGTGAATATTTGAGCAACGCATTCAGTTCTGTTTTAAACCGGCTCCAAACGTCATTCTCTTGAAGCGATTGTCCGGATGTTGCTCGAACACGAAAGCGATTGACAAAGACAGGTCGTTCAGTCGAAGCAGAGCGAATCGTTTCAGCTGTTCCGGAGATGATGTCAAAACCATAGACGAGTAAGAGCCCGCAAAAGATAGGGACTTCGCCGAGATGGTCGTAGCCGACGAGGTATAATTCGTGCTCATCTTCCCCCGTCGATCGAATTTCCATCGCGACGACGTTGGAGTCGCTCAACTGCTTCTGAAGAGCAGAGGCATCGAATGACTTCGGTTCATGCAATAAGTTGATCGAAGGTG
This sequence comes from Thalassoglobus sp., assembly GCF_048270125.1. Taxonomy (NCBI): domain Bacteria; kingdom Pseudomonadati; phylum Planctomycetota; class Planctomycetia; order Planctomycetales; family Planctomycetaceae; genus Thalassoglobus; species Thalassoglobus sp. The sequence goes on from NZ_JBLWTN010000003.1 coordinate 244,103, forward strand.
TTGTGGCTATTTGAGGAACAGATGCCTGCGGTTCACTCTGTTGCCGCATATGTTTGTCGAAAATTTCTTTGACAGCTCTTGTTTGGTTTGCATACTTCTCCAGAAATAATTCTGAGTTCGGGAAGTCGAGTCGACGGGCCAGATAGTTCAGCTCACGTATCGACTCTGGCAGAAAGTATTCGGGTTGGTTATGCATCAACTGCAGAGAGTGTTCGACAGTTCGCAGCATCACATAAGCGGAGCTTAAGGTTCGGTATTCCTGAGCATGAAGCAAGTTTGCTTCGGAAAGGTAGATCAAACTTTCCAGCGTCCCGACTCGACGAATCTGCGGTGTTTCGTTTCCATGAATGAATTGAAGATACTGGACAAGAAATTCAATATCGCGGATTCCCCCTGGCCCACCTTTGACGCCGTGTCGCGTCCGAAATTGACTTGAAACCTTCTCTTCGATTTGGTCCTTCATCGCCCGGACGGACTCTCGGACCACTTCCGGATCTGCGTTGAATGCCTCTTTCTTCACACGATCAAGAACTTCATAGCCCAGCTGAATGTTCCCTGCGATCGTTCTGGATTTCAGAATTGCTTGTCGCTCCCATAACTCCGCATTTTTTTCATAGTAAGCTGAGTAGGCGTCAGCGGTTGTTACTAAAGGACCAGAATTTCCCCATGGTCGCAGTCGCATATCGACTCGGTAGAGAAATCCCTTGGGAGTGAAATCTGAAAGAACCTGTATCAGTTTCTGGCCGATACTGGCGAGCCGATCAGGCTGCTCTTTGCAAAGAAAGACGAGGTCGATATCAGAACTGTAATTGAGTTCCAAGCCCCCCAGTTTCCCGAAGGCGATGACTGTGAAGTCGGGAGCGTTCAGTTGTTGGATTCGCAAAACTTCTTTCAAGGCGATTTGCACGATCGCATCTGCAAGCGATGAAAGCTGCAACGTGACCGTTTTCAGGTCCATCAAACCAAACGTGTCACATGCAGCAATCCGTAGAATTTCCCATTGCTGAAATGTCCGCAAATGGATTTTTAAATCATCGAGCGAATCAGTGCTTGTAAGACTTGCGTCAGCGTCCTTAAGAAAGTCCTCTCGGCTTTTAAACTCAGCAAGACGTTTGTATTGCGTGAGACGATCCAGATACTCAGGATGACGTAACAAAATCTCGGTGAGAAACTGGCTTCCAACAAAGAGACGCGTCAGGATTTCGATCGATCTTGGATTTTCAACAAACGCTTGAATCATTTGTTCGCGGTTGTCAATTGCGTTGAGAAACCTTTGAAAGTTTCGCAGAGATCGGTCGGGATCGGCTGTTTCGGACAATGAGTACAAAAGGGATGGAAGAATTTCTCCAAGCGACTTCAACTGTTGAGGCGACTCAGCGATCGATCTCAGTCCGAGAAGTCCGTCAACTGGATTTTCCAAGCCAACAAATGCGATGAGTTCGACCAGTCCGGTCAACTCTTCGTCACTTGCCGTGAGCAACAGTCTCGCCTGAGCAGCTTCAATCATTTGTGCAGACTATCGAATCTGGACTCGTGCCGCGTCCACTCTGAATAACAGATCGAACCACGTCTCATGAGTTCGTCAAAGAGTGCTCCAATTTACTCAAACAGCATGACCTCCAGAACAGTTTTGTCCCTTCGGTTCGGGGAAATCATTTGTTCAGTACAAGAAAGGCATATTCGCGGAGACTAAAATTACGAACGCATCGAGAATCGATGTTGAAATCCGAGTTCGCTCTTTCAAGCACTAAATAAGGACCACTCTGTAAGTTTTCGGACTGGTTCTGTAGCGTCTTTCGAATGGGTGACACGCCCGTGAAGTTGACTTTCAGGACCTCTAAGACTGCTCGTCATACGGCTGTACATAAGTGCCAGATTGGCTTGCCTTAGCGGATCGAGGAGTATGGCGAGATCGGTTGCGGGCAAATTTCAGGAGTCGTGTCTCCCTGGATCTTTGCAATTCGGTCACGAATGCTTGTTACTTCCTTTGAATCTGGGTGGACTGCCAGCGTGAGTTCGACATCGTAGGTTGCCCCTGGTTGCAGGTCGATCACGCGTCCTTGTGCTCGTTCGAACGATTTGAAATTTGGGAAGTTTGTCCCCGGCTCGAATCCGGTGACATACCCGTCCTGCAGTGCCTGTGTGCATTTCCATTGTGAGAAGCAGGGAAGTTGTTCTTTTTTGAATTCCAGGCTCACGCCATAGTCGCCGTTTCGGGATTCCAGCAACGCAACTGATTTTCCGTTGGCATCCGCTAGCGGTTCGATGAAGTAGACCTGTTCAGTGTAACCTTTGGTGGGGGCAAGATAGGTTTGATACTCCTGGACATCCTCTGCGGATCGTGGAGTGTTTGGAACAACGTGCGACGCCGGAATCGTCAACTTCGCGCCCTCTTCCAGAATGGGGCTTCCGAAGTTTGTGTGATACAGAATTTCCAGTTCGGTCGAAGCAGATCCCAGATTTGTGATTTGATCCCGAATCGTGAATGCTTTTTCACCATGCTTCATCGTGATTCGAGACGTCAACTGCAACTGTGGGCCAAAGAGTGTCGTCTCATCGACAATTCCAGAAACGCCGATTTCTCCGTTCTCGTCAGCGATAAACTTGACTGAGTGAGCGGGGATGTTGGCCACTTTTCCATGGAGCGTCAAATCAGATTCGATTGAGCTGGCCATTTTTTCATCCTGGCCGGGAGGACCATTAAAAGAGAGGCCACAGCGACACATCAGTTCATTGAATCCATCAAGCCAGCCTAAACCGTTGCGGCTTTTGGCGTTGACGAAAGCGGGATGGACAGGGTTGCGGATTGGAGAATCCCAGCCGATTCTCTTATCGCCCAGTTTCGCCTGCCAGACCCCCATTCCACGCGTCGGAAAAACATGGAATGAGAAGTCACCAGATTGAATTTCGACAACTTCCACGCCTGCGGAAAGCCCCTCTTTGAATTGGCCTCTGCGAATTGCCCAGTCTACTGGAGTTTTCCCAGAGTGAACTGTTTGATATTCAACGTGTTCCATTTTAGAAAACCAATCCAATAGTTGATTCAGTGGGTTGAGCAAGTGAGAGCCAGTACGTAGTTAGCTCCGTTTCTCTGAGTTCCTCTGCGGTTGGATTCGAGTATAATCGTTGGTGTTCTACGCCTTCAACGACTACCGTCATAATCATTTCAGGTTGTAGCAGCCAGATTACTAGCAGAGTCCCGTTAGGTATCTGTCCCCCTTTATTGAAATGGACTCACTTTGAACGAATTTTTCGAGTAGATTTGGGCAAATACATCCACCTGCGGGTCGATGCCAAGGTCCTGTGCCGATACAGTTTTCTTGGATCGGCCGTTTGGGCAAAATCGCCGGATCAAGACCGGTTCACATTCATAAGCTGAATGAGTCCTCTGGCAGGTACAGACCAAATCAGAACGCGAGTTACTTCAGGGCAATTCCTAGAGCAGTTTGCTCTACCCTGTGCCTGTGAAGAACGTGTTTGATCAATAAAATTGCTGTTCGCCACGAAGAAGAACCTGTATACCAATTCGAAAGATGCTCTAACAGGTCGATTTCGTAAAGCATAAACTGGTTGTTAGAAAGCCGAATTGTTCAGCGACCAAAAATGTAGGAAGTGATGGCATCGCCAAGAACGCACTGACAACCCAGTACAAGATTAATATTTGATTGGGCCTGACAGCTGAAATCTCCAGAAACGAGACTGAATTGGATCATGGATAACCAGCAAAATTTTCACGAAGACGCACCAGCCTATTCACAGGAATGGTACAACACACTTAAGAATGTGTTGGGAGAAGCTGGCTGCCGGCAACTCGGGATCTATGCTCTCCCGGACGACTTTGTACTCTCCGTCGTCATTCCAATTTACAACGAAAGAAATACGCTTCCGGATTTGCTTGATAAAGTGCGTGAAGTGCCGATTCGCAAAGAAATTGTGTTGATCGATGATTGCAGCCAAGACGGGACTCGTGAACTGTTGAAAGAGTACTCAGAACGAGACTGGGATGATCCACTCAACTCGATCTCGGTCCATTTTCATGATGTCAATAAAGGCAAAGGAGCCGCCGTCACGACCGGCTTCTCAAAGGCGACCGGCGATGCCGTCATCATTCAGGATGCCGATCTCGAGTATGATCCATCAGAAATTCCTCGGTTGCTGCAACCGATTGTGGATGGCCGAGCAGATGTTGTCTTTGGGAGTCGCTTTCTCGGTGATCAGCCACACCGCGTACTCTACTTCTGGCACTACGCTGGCAACAAGTTTCTGACACTCATGTCAAACTGCTTCACCAATCTGAATCTGACCGATATGGAAACCTGTTACAAGGTCTTCAATAGAGAAACGATCCAGGCTCTCTGGCCGAAACTGCAACAGCAGCGATTCGGTATCGAACCAGAAATGACCGCCAAGGTTGCCAAGATGGGGTGTCGTATCTTTGAAATGTCTGTCAGTTACAATGGGCGAACATACGAGCAGGGCAAGAAGATCGGTGTCCGCGACGGCTTCAACGCCCTCTACTGCATTGTTCGCTACGGACTATTTTAGGGTATTTTCAATCCTTCTCGTGCCCGTGATGAAGATTACTTTCATGACTTCGCAGACTGGTCGCCACGAAGTAGAACGTAAAGACCAATTCGAATAAATCTATAAGATAAGCCGCATACTCAAAAACGAGTATGCGGCTTGATTTTTGTGATCAGTCGACACCCGGCGAATCGCTGGATTTCGACTCTCACACATTCTGAGAGTGATGTATGCGTTCAGCCTCTAGGAGATTGCAAGATTCCAATTAGCACTCTCCGAGAATATGAAGCACGAAAGATGTTCTAGATCAAGAACTCGCGAGCTTCGTCCATGAACTCTGGGTAAAGTGTTCGCATGGTGCCGACAGCTTCTTCAAGTGGAACTGCGACGATGTGAAGTCCGCGAAGTGCGACCATTTTGCCAAACTCACCTTTGTTGGCCAGTCGAGCGGCGTGAATCCCGAGTCTTGTTCCCAAAACACGGTCGTACGCACTTGGTGAACCACCACGTTGGAGGTGACCGAGTGTGACGTCGCGAGTTTCGATACCGGTTTTCTCTTCGATCTGTTTCGCGACCCGTTTTCCAATTCCACCCAGGCTGACGTGGCCGAAATCATCAACTTCTGCATCTTTGGTAATGAACTGGTCGCCTTTGAGCTTGGCTCCTTCGCTGACCATCACGATGCCGTAAGTTTTCCCGGCAGCGCGTCGATCCATGAGCCGTTGGCAGACAGTGTCGAGATTCACTTCTTCTTCTGGAACCAGAATCGCATCGGCAGAACAGGCGATGCCTGCGAAACAGGTAATCCAGCCAGCGTGACGTCCCATCACTTCGACAACCATCACACGTCGGTGTGATTCTGCAGTTGTGCGGAGTTTGTCAACGGCATCCTGAACGGTATTCAGGCATGTATCGAAACCGAAAGTGAAATCGGTGCTGCTGAGATCGTTGTCGATTGTTTTGGGGCAACCGATCGTGGGCAGGTTGAAGTCGCTGTAAAGCTTGCTCGCAACACCGAGTGTGTCATCGCCACCAATTGCGACAAGACAGTCGAGGTCCAATTTTTTGAAGGTTTTGACGACTTCCTCAGCGAGGCCCGGATCTTTGTATGGGTTGGTTCTTGAGGAGCCGAGGATTGTTCCACCGACAGGCAGGATCTCATCTGTTCTCATCGGGTCCAACTCGACGAAGTTCCCTTCGATAGCGCCTCTCCAACCTTCGAGAAAGCCGATGGTTTGGCCGCCAGCGTTATGGATTGTCCGAACGAGTCCACGGATGACCGCGTTCAATCCTGGGCAATCTCCTCCACCCGTTAAACATGCAACTTTCATATCAAAGGCTCCTGATGTTGGGGCAAGCGTTTCACGCGGAATGCGTGGTGAACAATATAGAATGGGGCTTCCGGCGCGACATCCTAGAACCGGCAGCTTAGGCAATCAAGCGTTCAAGTGAGACGTCCTGACTCAGAGAGAGTCTCGTTCAGCCAGTAAGAATCATGTTCTTGCTGGAATTGTTGAGACCTCTCTGAAATCCTCTGTTATGAAAGGTTCTCTCAGTCTTTGAGAGGTCTGATTCAGGTTTTGATCAGTTCTTCATGCAGCTGGAGTTCTCATGTCAGGTTCGAGCTTACCAGGTACGCTCGACGAATTTCGTGTCGCCTTGACCACTTTTGAAAACAGGGTGGTTCAAAATTTTCTTGGCCAGTGGGATCGTCGTTTTGATACCGGGGCCGTCGATCTGGAATTCATTGAGCGCGCGAAGCAGGCAGGCGATTGCTTCTTCACGTGTTGGTTTATGGACAATCAGTTTCCCGATCATCGAGTCGTAATACGGGCTGATCGTGTAACCAGCATAAACATGTGAATCAAAACGGACTCCCAAACCGCCGGGGACTCTTAAATCCTCAATGAGTCCAGGGCAGCCTCGGAAGTTTTGATCCGGGTCTTCTGCGTTGATGCGGACTTCAATGGAACATCCGTTGCAAAGAATTTCTTCCTGAGTAAAGGAGAGCTTCTCACCAGCAGCGACGCGAATTTGTTGTTGGATGAGGTCGATTCCCGTGACCATCTCGGTGACAGGGTGCTCCACTTGGATACGGGCATTCACTTCGATGAAGTAATAGTCATTGTTTTCATCGACGATGAATTCCACAGTTCCTGCATTATAGTATCCGGCATTCTTGATCAGCCGTGTGGCGGCTTCGCAAATGCTTTCGCGGGTCTCAAGTGGGAGGTTCGGGGCAGGGCTTTCTTCAATCAGTTTCTGATGCTTCCGCTGCATGGTGCAGTCGCGTTCCCAAAGGTGAACCACGTTTCCGTGTTGATCGGCGATCACCTGAACTTCGACATGTCGAGGCTTCTGCACGAACTTCTCGATATAAACTCCCGCGTTTTTGAATGCTTTCTCCGCTTCTGCAGAGGCTGCTTTGAGTTCAGTCAGAAGCATTGATTCATCAAATGCCGGACGAATTCCTTTTCCGCCTCCTCCTGCTGTCGCTTTGATGAGAATGGGGTAGCCGATTTCATTGGCGACACGTAAAGCCTCTTCATCACTGGTGATCAGTCCGTCGCTGCCCGGGACAACGGGGACTTTGGCTTCGATCGCGATCTGCCGTGCTTCGACCTTATCGCCCAGTTTACGCATCGCTTCATGCGGAGGTCCGATGAATTCGATGTCGGAATCTCGGCACTGCTCCGCGAAGTCAGCGTTCTCAGCCAGGAATCCATATCCGGGGTGGATGGCCTGTGCTTCACCTAATTCGGCGGCAGCAATGATGTGCTCGATTTTCAGGTAGCTGTCGGTCGAAGAAGCGGGACCGATGCAAATCGCTTCATCGGCGAGATCCAGATAATGGGCACCGCGATCTGCTTCACTGAAGATGGCAACAGTTCCAATCCCCATTTCCTGACAGGCACGAATGACTCGAAGTGCGATTTCGCCACGATTGGCAATGAGAATCCGCTGAAACATGGCGTCAATAGACCCCTAAAAAGTCGGGCACAGAAGAGTGCCGATGTGTGTTTGAAACGCTGGTCGTTGGCAACGCAGCGTTTGATAACGAATGAAGTCAGTTTAGTTGGGCTTCACAAGGAACAAAGCCTGCCCATACTGAACGGGGTCTCCGTCTTTGAGCAATATCTTGGCGATGGTTCCTGATGTGTCAGCAGGGATTTGGTTGAAAACTTTCATCGCTTCTACGATGCAGACAACTGTTTCCTTAGTGACTTGATCTCCCACTTTGACGAACGCAGGATCACCAGGAGTGGGGGATTGGTAAAATGTTCCCACGGTTGGGCTTTTGATCTCGATAAGACCATCGCTTGCAGCGGGAGCGTCTGCTCCGGCTGAACTCGATGCCGCAGCGACAGGAGTTGCTGCGATCGGGGGAGCCTGAGTCGCAATCGGAGCTGCTGCAGGGAGGGACACGACACCTTGCGGACCGCGACGAAGGAGATATTTTGCTTCTCCCTGGTGCAGCTTCAGTTCAGTAACTTCATGTTTCTCCATGAGTTCCATCAACTGCCGCAGCCCGTCGATATCGAATCCTGTTGAGTCCGACTTCGCTTCGCGAGCCATAATTCTTCCTCGACAAATAACACTTGGTGACTATTGAATTCTTCAGTTTTCACACCGATCGAACTGGTCGGGTAATCATGAAGGAAATGTTCAGGACTAAGAAGCCCTAACAAGACTGCTGATGATATTGTGATTCACTCGATTTTCGATCACTTGCACAGGTATTGTTAGAGTAAATAATCCAAAAAACTTGATTTTGACCTCTCAAACACTGAGAAAGTCCTGCTGCGTCGGAATTCGGAAAGGTTCTAAACGTAAACGTGGACGTTGTCCCAATCCTTTGGTACGGAAGACAATACATCACATCCGCCCTCGGTGACAAGCACATCATCTTCAATCCGCACACCGCCCCAGCCGGGAAGATAGATGCCCGGTTCCACTGTGACAACCATTCCAGCTTCCAAGAGTGAGTCAGAACTCTGAGAAAAACGGGGAAGCTCGTGAATATCGAGCCCAATTCCATGACCGAGACCGTGGTCAAAATAGTCTCCAAATCCAGCATCTTTGATGTATTCCCGTGCGATAGAATCGATCTCATGGCAGGAAACCCCCGGAGCTATTTTCTCGATGGCGAGTCGTTGGGACTCCAGAACAGTTTTGTAGACTGTTTCAAACTGCGGATCGTTGAATTCTGCAGTGAGCATCGTGCGGGTCAAATCTGACTTGTAGCCCGAATGAGTTTGTGCTCCCCAATCGACCAGCAGAATTGGAGAGTCGGCAATCCTCAGTTTTCCGGGGCGGTAATGGGGCAGGGCGGAACGGTCACCGACAGCAACGATCGGATGAAAGCTGAGTTCTTCGCCCCCAAAGTTTCTTACGGCATGTTCGAGCTCGTATGCCAGAAATTGTTCTGTTGCGTCGGGAGAGAGAATTTCGAGTAAGTAAGCGAATCCCTGTTCTGCGAGGTCGACTGCCTCACGGATGTCTGCAACTTCTGCCTCATCTTTCACTGCTCGGAGTTTTTCAACCTCCCAGCTCACTGGGACAAGCTCAATGCCGGAGAGTGCCTGCGAAATGACCTGAAAAACTTCGATCGTAAGAACATGGCCTTCAAAGCCCAGCATCTTGAGATTTCGCTCTTGCACCTTTTCAACGAGTGCGTCGGTCATTCTTGTTTTCGAAGTTCGAATATGAAGCTCGACTCCGGGGCACTCTTCTTCAAGCTGGGTGATGTATCGAAAGTCGCTGAGGAGCAGTTCTGAATCCGGAGTCACTAACAGCCATGTGCTATCTCCAGTAAATCCGGTGAGATAGGAGACATTTTTCTCCGCTGTGATGAGGAGGCTTTCCAGGCCTGTTTGACTCATCATTCTTCGCAAGTTCGTTCGTCTTACGTGGAATCGATCGTCCATGTTACGAGGGTCCGTTATTCAGGTTGAACAGGCGACTCCCGGTCCGTGCCTTGAAGACCAGGAGCAGAATGTGGGTTTCGTGTGAAAGAGCACCACTGTTGATTTGGGAAATCTTTGTGAAGCGTATCGGCTGGCTCAGGACATGTGTAGGTCTATTGATGGTCAACTGGCTCACGGAAGTGAAGGCTGAGGGGGGCAACTCCGGCAATTCTTGCCGATTCATTCTGGTAATTGCAGGGACATGAATTGCCACTCTATGTAGATATGGGAAAAGTTAAGCTCAATAAGATGCGTAGACTTTACCGATAGTACCGGTTGTATGGCCGCTCTGGAAGAAGATGCGGAGTGACCACGCGCGGAATAGGTTGGCCTTAATATTCGAAAGTCACAAGATGCGACTTTTTTCATTCTCCTGGCGGAAACATCTGGCGACTCCTGCTGCCTGCTGTCTGCTTGCAGCTTCAGCGTGGACATTGGATGCCTATTCTCAGGATTCGCAGTTCGCTGCTGAAAAGGCCGAAGCTGAGGCAGAATCGAGTTCGTCTTGGGATCGAGAGAAATCGGAATCTCGTAATATCCGTTTGAACTATGTCTCTACTCCCTGGTCCAAAGTGCTGCACGACCTGGCTGAGAAATCCGGGTCCACACTCGTAATGCACGATGTTCCACCGGGGAAATATTCGCGTCGAGATTGGAGTCGGCATGCGCGGAGAGAGGCCGTCCAAATTTTGAACCGGGAGCTTGAACCTAAAGGGTTCCGGATTCACGTCAAGAATGAATATCTGACTGTGATGCAGTCCCGGAGATCCCGTCCGGAATACCAACGTCCAGTGGCACCCCGCCCGGAAGAGCCACGTCCGGTAGAACATCGTCCGGAAGAACCACGACAAATCCCGGAAGTCGCTCAGCAAATGCCAGCGCGTCCAGTTGGGCAATGGGTCAGTCCTGCAGAGAATGTTCCAACGCGCCCTGTTCAAACTTTAAACACAAGAGTCCAAAGGCCAGACACTTTTGCTCGCGGAACATCTTTAATTCAGCGAGCCGGATTCGAAGAAGAGCAATCGCAATCGGCTCCTGCCGAGGTTGGGACGCTGACGATTTCGCCAAAGAATCGTCCTGCGTTGGAGATTGCCAAACAGATTCATAAAGCATTCAAATCGCGTTCACAACTTGAAAATGCCGGACCGAACGGATTACCTGCTTTTATCGTCACTCATGCGATGGAGGACGACAATGCTGGTGAGACGCAATTCGCCATCGAGATCGATACGGCGGGCAACCGCTTGTTGGTCACGGCGACTGCAAATGTTCAGCAGGGCCTGAAGTTGCTTGTTCAACGGATCGATGTCAATCCTCTGACAGGAAACGATCTTCCGACACTCGTTTCCGGAAATGGTACCACTGCACAAATTGGCAAGCAGTTGCAGCAACCGTTGCGGATGATCAGTCAGGCGCGGCAACGGTCTGAAATTCTCGGAGCAGACCCACGAGGACAACAGAACGTCAATCCTCTGGCAGACGGTCCAATGCTCGCTCAAGCTGAGGGTCAGCCACAACCTGGTTTGCAAAATCCTGTTCCTTCTCCAAATGAAAATCCAATGCCGGCAGCTCCCGGGGGTGGAGGGATCTCCCCTGATCTTGTCGGGAACTTGAAGGGCGATGTCACTATTGAAGCCTTGGATGATCTCGATTTACTGATCCTGCGCGGAAACGCAGGGGACGTGAATGCGGTCATGGAGGTAATTCAGCGGATCGAGCAGTTGGCCTTGGGAAGTCTGCCGGAAATTCATTTGTTGAAATTGCAGAATGTTGATTCTCGATCACTCGCACAGTTGATGAACGATGTTTACGAGCAACTGTCAGAACTTCGCAGTGACAACGCTCAGCAGAAAGCAGCGAGCGTCAATGTTGTGCCTGTTGTTTCTCCGAATGCGATCTTGATTCTGGCTCCATCGAATACAATGGAAGCGATCTTGCAACTCGCGGACGAGCTGGATCAACCCGTCGACCCGAATCACGAAGTCGAAGTTTTCCGACTTCGACACGCCATAGCATCTAGCGTGGTTACGATTCTCGAAGGATTCTATGAAGAGCAGGTTGGGCTGGGGACGAGGCTGAAGGTCGCAGCCGATGCACGAACGAATTCTGTCATCGTTCAAGCACGGCCGCGCGACCTCAGCGAGATCGCTGCTGTCATTAAGAAAATTGATGCCGATGAAGCAGCCTCTGTCAACCAGATGAAAATTTTCAAGCTCAAGAGTGCGCTCGCGGATGAATTGGCTGAGTTTTTGAACTCTGCGATTCAGAGTGTCAGCGATCCTCGAGCCTCAACTGTGGGACAAACACAAACAGGGCAGGGGCAACAACAGCAAACGGACCCGAAGTCCGTTGTCTTGGAGTTTCTGGCTGAAGATGGGCAGCAGCTCGCACGTTCTGGATTACTCTCCGATATTCGTTTCAATGCTGAAACACGAACCAACAGCCTGGCGGTGACCGCTCCGGCTCAGAGTATGCCGCTCATTCAAGAATTGATTCTACTTCTCGATCGCCCAAGTAGTGCGGTTGCAGATGTCAAGTATTTCCGACTGAAAAACGCCGACGCCATCGACGCCGTCGAAATGCTGACAAGTCTCTTCGAAGAAAACACAAACAACAATAACAACAATGAAAGTTCGTCCGGGATTCAACTTGTTGGTGCGACTGATACGTCGAGTTCGCTGCTACCGTTGAAATTCGTGGCGGATTCTCGGACGAATAGTGTTGTCGCCACGGGGGGAGCGGATGCATTGATTATTGTCGAGAATCTGCTTTATCGACTCGATGCCACTGATCCTCGGACGCGAACGACAAAAGTGATCAAGCTCATCAATGCCCCGGCTGCGGACGTTGCTGAGGCGATCAATGTCTTCCTGCAATCACAAAGAGATTTGGCCACGATTGATCCAACTCGGATCAGCACCAGCCAGCTTCTTGACCAGGAAGTGATTGTGACACCGGAAGCGATTTCCAATAACTTGCTGATTAGTGCCACGCCGAAATACTTCGAAGAGATTGAAGCCCTCGCGAAGCAACTCGATGCAGAACCGGCTCAGGTTGTGATTCAGGCTCTGCTTGTTGAAGTCGCACTCGACAACACCGACGAGTTCGGGGTTGAGCTTGGCTTTCAAGATCCGATTCTCTTCCAGCGAAGTGTGATTGATAATTTGCTGACGATTACGGAAACCATTTTCGATAATCAGGGAAATCCGACTTCAACCGCAACGCGAATTGTTTCTCAGGAAGCAACACCCGGGTTCAATTACAACAACCAGCCCCTTGGTGGGAATAACGGTCCATTGGCTCAGCCAGCTCACGTCGGTACGCAGGGTTTGAGCAGCTTCTCACTGGGGCGTACAAACAGTGACCTCGGTTACGGAGGTCTGGTCCTGTCAGCAAGTTCAGATTCCGTAAACGTTCTGATTCGTGCTTTGGCAGCCAGACGGTCTGTCCGAATTTTGAGTCGTCCGCAGATTCAGGCATTGGATAATCAGCTTGCCCAAATTCAGGTGGGGCAGATCGTGCCAGTGACTGACGGGATCACACAAACTCAGACGACAGTTTCTCCTCAAATTCTTCGAGATCCTGCCGGGATCATTTTGACTGTCACCCCGCGAATCAGTCCCGAGGGACAGATCGTGATGGAAGTGGTCGCAGAGAAAAGTAAATATACTGATGAAGGGGTAGAAATTTATACTGATATCACAACCGGCACTGTGATTACGGCTCCGGTCAAGGATATTTCGACTGCTCAAACGACCGTGAAAGTTCAAGACGGTCAGACGATTGTCCTCGGGGGAATGATCACCGATACGGAAGATGTTCTCGAACGAAAAGTTCCGTGGTTAGGCGACTTACCGTTTGTCGGGCAAGCGTTCCGGTTTGATTCACAAGCGACCCGACGTACCGAGCTGCTGATCTTTCTGACTCCGCGAGTGATCCATAACAGCTCCGTCTCAGAGCATATCAAACAGGTTGAAGCCAACCGGATTCACTTCTTCCAGGAAGAAGCTGAAGAGATTCACGGTCCCCTGATGGGAGTTCCATTCGAGACCGGAGAATACATCGAAGGCGAAGAGTACCAAGGCGTTCCGATCAATATGCCACCGGGAGAAATCATTGTCCCGCAGGTCATTGAGCCGACAACACCTCCCGCTCCAGCCCCACCGGCTGTGGACTTGGAGACATCGTCAGAGACCAATGGTGTCTATCGCCTCAACGCGATCAAGAATTTCAAACGATAAGCAGGAAGCAGGGCTAGATCGGAGTCGTTCCAAACACTGTTTTGCGTTCTGCCTCATTGCGAGCAGCCGATGCAATCGCGAAAGCGATCTTCACGGGCACTACAAACATTGGGAATGCACAAAGAACGAAGGAACCGGCGCGAGAGTGAGTCGTGTGACACCGGAACATCCCGGTGCACACACAGATCTCAAGAGGGACGTTATGAAGTTCAATCATCAATTGCTGTTGTTTGTGTCACTGGGAACGCTACTAAGCGGATGTCAGATGATGACCTCGGTGAATCAGCATCTGCCGTTTGCTGCGAAGCCACCAGGCAAAGTCCGCGGGACACCGGTCGAGATGATCTGTTTGTGGGAAGCTGCCGAAGGAAATGGACTGAACAATCAGCCCGCACGCGGCTTTGCAGGGCAAGTTCTGTTTTTTGATCAGAATGGTGAAGAACCGGTCGAGGTCCATGGAGACGTCGAAATTTATCTCTTTGACGACCTTGGAACCCCCGAAGAACAGTCGAAGCCAATCTACAAGTATGAGTTCGAAAAAGAAGTTTTTGAAAGCTTCAAAACCGAGACCAATCTCGGGACCGCTTACCAGTTGTTTGTCCCTTATCCAAAGAAAAACGCTTACGAAGTCAACTGCTCGATTCGCGTCCGTGTCACACCGGAAACAGGGCGTGCCATCTATTCCAAAATGGCTCAGGTCATGCTGCCTGGTACTCAACCCCCTGCTCGAAAATTGCCCGTAGCTCAGCCTGTTAATCGCGTTGAACAAGCAAGTTATGAGCAACATGAAACTTCGGAAACTCCCAAAGCTGCTTCACTTGAAGAAATTGCAGCCTACTTTGGAGAAGCCACGCTTCCCAAAGCAAAACCGGATCTGACCGCGGAAAAACAACGTCTGAAATCGACTCTCTCGCGAGTTGTGGATCAGAGTCAGGCAACAATGACTCACCGTCCACTCGATTTGACGGAATCGCCAAGGCCAACGGAAACACCAACGCCAACGCATCCTGTTCAAACGTTGCAACCAGCCCAGCCGGAAGTCCACCCGCTCTTGAGCAAGTGAAGCAACGATGTTCAGGGAGAATTTGCTTCAGTCGATCCGTTTACACCGATGGTTTACAAAGTGACGACTGAAATGTCTGGGATTCTGGAGAGTTGCGAGAAACAAATGCTTGCATCCGGGGTTGAAATTCGATGAAACTATAGGGAGACGTCTCCTCGTTCAATCGGATTTCTGAGGTCTTCAGATGTTATTTCGTACCCTTTCACTCACTGCAGTTCTGGTTTGCTTAACCGGGATCAGCGACGTTCACGCCCAGTCTCTGTTTGGTGGAGGTGGAACTGGTGGAACCACTGGAGGAACGAATACCGGTGGACGTGCCACAGGAACATCTGGCGCTCAAGGGCAAACGACATCTGGAATCAATACTGGACAAACGATTGGGACGACAAATCTGAACGCAGCAGACGGAAGTTTGAGCGCAACGGTCGGTCAGGGATCCTTTGTCGGTGGGCAGAATAGCGGAACATTCGTTGGCAATCGATTTACCGGTCAGACGGCAAGTCAGGGAACAAGTGCTCAGTTCGGGGGATTGCAAAACAACAACCAAACCCAGAATCGCAGCACTCAACAGCAGACAGACCGAAAATCTGTGCGACCCGTTTTTCGAATGGCCTTTGTTGCCCCCACGATCCCAAAGCAGGAGATCGAATCTCGCCTGACTGAGACCGCGATCGCGTTACCACCGATCGTCGAGGGAAGCTCATCGATCAATATTCAAGTTGATCCACAGGGGCAAGTCACACTGAGCGGGGCTGTCGCAACTGAGCGAGAGCGGAAGTTGCTCGAATCTTATGTCCGCATGGAACCTGGTGTCCGTGGTGTCAATAATACATTGACTATCAAAGAGTAAGCGTGAACGACCGGCGGCAGAGAGAGTTCGCAAAACAAAATATGCTGCTGTTGGGCAGCTGAATTGACTGACGAAAATTTGATCGGGATTACTTCTGATCGTCAGACGATTGAAAAAAGTTGATGAACCTTTGAGGGTCAAGGAGCGTCTCGGTCCAGGATTTCTTCTTGGCTGAAAAGTTGTTCCAGACCTGTCCGACGTACGGTTGATACGTCGACTGCACAACGCTCAAAAAACCTTCTTTGCGGAGTGTCGTTAGAGCGTCTTGATAGTGTTGCAGGATGTTTCTTTGCAGCAAGCTTCCGACAACTTTTACCCCGGTGACGGCACTCATGCTCATCATGGATGCCTGATCAACAGTCTGCATGGCGACGGCGGTCGCTGCCTCGAACAGCGTGACGTTCTCTTTTGTTGCCGTTGCGCTGAGGGTCTCCCAGTATTTACGAACTTCACTTTCGGGAAGCAATTTTCGTAAGTCAGCCCGATTCGCAGACTCGCGAGTTTCCGCAACGAACTCTCGCAATTCCGCGATAGAAAGCGGCGGCTTGTCAAACTTTGAGGCCATGTTTCCGCTCGTGTTCTGGATCGCATCGAGGATGTCGTCTACGTTATGAATCGTGGAGGACTCATTGATGATACCCTGCTTTTCGAGCTCGACGGCCAATTCCTTCAGGTATGTCGACGAACCGTAGGCGATGTCACTGACGGCGGCCAAAATCCACATCGGTGAGACATGCAAAGTGGCAATCCCGGCGAGGTCGACGAAGTTGCCGATCGCTTTCTTGGCAAGATGTTCCCCTGCGTTGTCGTCGCCCGGAGTCTGAGATTCGAATCCGCCCACGGTCTCTGTCAGGAACGTCAACGAGTTGTGAATGGCGACTTCGTAAGATTTAGAATTCTGGAAGGCTTGCGGAATCATCAGTTGAGCTGCTTCTCGCAATGTTCCAGCGGTCATCCCGACAGCACTTCGCAGAACCCGCTCAGGCATGGAAACACCATACAGCAGCGACTTCACGAATCCGAGATTTTCAATCGCAACTTCTTCTGGAAGAGGTGATTCCGTCTGAAGGTCAGCGACTTCCTGATCGACTGCTGCGGCATCAGTCCAGGTTCCGCCACAAGCTGGGCAAGTCTGTTTGATGAGCGGTGCGACACCTGTGCTGTCCATGGGAGTCAAGCAGTTTGGGCAGGGATACAGTATTGCGTCGACTGCTACTGGTCTGGCAAATGTGGCGTTTTGAGGTTCGGGAGGGGTCTCCCCACGAACAAATTGCCCGCTGCATCTCTCGCAGCGAAGCACCATTTGGTCATCATCCAACGAGACCAGCAACGTCCGGCAATTCGGACAGATCGCCATCGATTGCATCAGCGTTTCCCAACTTTTGACATTTCAGAATTTTCGGCCTGTCGGTGAGGATCATTTTCATGACTTCAAAGACTACACGCTACGAGGCAGAACGTGAGGACGAATCTGAAACTGGCTCTCAATTTTATTCAGAAGAATAACCGTACTGATTAAAAGAACGGTCCGGCAACTCCACAGGATCAAATTGGTTGAGAAGTTTGCTTGGTTTTGTCGAGATTGCAGAAAAAAAACCCGTCCAACGGGAGTGGAGTCCCGTTGGGCAGGCATCATTATTGTTATCGCAGTTTGCTCTATGCCAGTTCGTTTGTCTCGGGAAGTTCACTGTCGCGGCTTCTCCAGACCGATTTCGGCGTGCAGCCAATTGCGGCGATTGTGATTTGGGAAGCGACAAACAGGGCCAGCCAAGCGAGACGACCTTCGGTGAAACCGTAACTGTGCAGACCAACTCCCAGTTCGTTGACACCGAACCAGGACCAGCTGACGACTGCATTTCCTAAAACTGCCAACACTGCGATTCCTCGGTCTTTCACGAGGTTCCCCCAGCGGGCATGCAGGACAAGAGCATTCCAGAGCACGATAATCAGAGCACCGTTCTCTTTCGGGTCCCAACCCCAGAATCGTCCCCAGGAGTCATCCGCCCACAGTCCACCCAGGACGGTCCCGATGAAGCTGAAGAAAGTGGCGAAGCAAAGTACGCCGTATGTCATACGGGTAATTTCCTTCGACATGTTCTTGTTCAGGCTGGGGGTGAAAATTCCCATCATCAGGTAGATGATTCCGAGTAAACCCGCCAGATACGTGGTCGAGTAACCGAGGGTGATGCAGACGACGTGTGTCGCGAGCCAGAACTGGGTATCGAGAACCGCTTCCAGAACAACGAACGTATCACCATCGCTGGCGAGACCGTCGGCAATTCGGAGTGTCATAAATCCTGCAGCCGCACCAACGAGGTTGGCGACACCGAGTTTCGAGACCATTTCCAGGATGATACTTCCGAGGACGACTGCCCAACCAATGAAGATGGCAGAGGAGTAAAGGTTCGTCACAGGTGGTCGACCGGAGATGTAAATTCGGCCAATCAATGCCACTGTGTGAATGATGAAGACAGTACACAAAACCCAGAATGCAGATCGTTGGAAAACCTGTGGTAGGAAAAGCCAGCCAAAAGCTGCCAGAATTCCAGCGAAGACATAAAGCGTTCCCGCAACATAGAAGGCGTCGAAACGATTATAGATCGCTTCGAACTCCGTCTTGTTCATGATGTTTGCGTCCTCACCGGTATGTGGATAGGAGGCGAGCACTTGCTGATATTTCGCGAGATCGGTGTTGAATTTTTCAACATCACCAGCTCCATACGCATCAATCATCGAGAGGAAGAGTTCCATAGCTGGAGGCTTGGAGAACGCTTCATCTCCGACCGACAAGAGCGCGTCGTAGGCTTTGCTGAAGACCATTGCTCGAGTGACTGATTCCCAATCTGTCCCTGGCTCATCATCGTCAGTCCCCATCTTGTCATCGATGTGCGTAGGCACAATCAAAGCGATTGGGACATTTCTAAATGCTTCCTGATGCAGTCTGTCGAATTCTGTGATTTTGGATCTCAGCTCCAGCGCGGGCGACATGGCTTGTGCGGAGTCATCTTTGGCTCGCATCAAGTCGATAATTCGTCCGCCGCCGACTGTGAATTCCAACAGGACGTACGATTCTATTTTGTTGGAGAGTTCAATGATTTTTCTCTCAAACAGTGACCGTTCGTTCGGAGGTGTGTCGGATGCAGCGACTTTGAAGTCTCTCGGCTTTTGTGGGTCAAGATTCGTCAAACCTTCCAGGTCACGCAGGATTGTCAGCATCCCCATTTCTTTGATGCCGTCCACCTCGCGTGAGTTGAGAAGTTCATTGAATGAGTAGGTGAACCGTTTACGGTCTTCGAGTCCGAGTGCTTCAATGACTTCTTTGTTTTCGATTTTGAAAACTCGCACATCACGAGACGATTCTTTGCCGGTCATGATTTGGAGCAACCATTCACTGGCAGGGTGTTTTTTCCCATCTTCATCGCGATAGGTTTCGTAATCAGAGAGTTTCAGCAGGGCGTTGCGGGCGAAAGAATCAATGGGCATCGACCGACCTTTGTTCCACATTGGAAGTTCGCCAAAGGTGGCGATGTGGAATTCACCCGGTTTTTCTCGGGGAGCACGGCCAGCCATCATGACGGAGAGAAGAATTCCCACGGACAAAACACCTGCAGTAATCCAGCCAGCAACGTCGAGTGCGCTCGCCGGTTTCCATTTGTTGGCGATGCTCGCTCTGGGGGCTGTGTTACTGGATTTCGCGCGACGACCGAGGTATCGCAGCAGAGTTTGACCGAAGTGGAACATCATCCCGACCCACACAATCATGCAGGAGACATACGGGGTCATCCAACCAGCGTTATCCACAACTTGCAGTGTTGTAAATTCTCGGTTTCCTTCGACGAGCCCGTAATTTGATTGATAGAAAGTTTTTCCCGCGAACCGCATCGGGTTGTTCATCCAGATGCGATGTTCAAATTTCAGGTCTTCACTCGGCTTGTTCAAAGTAATGTACGAAGAGTAGTCTTTGACCTTGCTGGTCCCTTTGTAATCGTTCTTTTGAACGTCATCGAGAGTGATTGAAAAGTCGTAGTAAAGGCGAACGTATCGAAGGGCAATATCGTATGTCTTATTGCCAACTCGAACAGTTTGAGCGCGTCCAAAGTTGCTGTCGGAGAGGTCGAAGATTGAGGACGTCAACCAGGTTCCGAGTTCTTTTCCGTCTTTCGATTTGAGAGTGACGTAGAGGCTCGGTATGTCGACGCTCCCGCCTGTGTCAGTTCCTTTGACATTGTCTGCGGGGACCGCGACGACTGATTTCCCAACACCCTCGGTGGCATCGTTCTCAGGAATCTTTTCATTAGGACCAAAGCTTCTCAGGCCGCGAACATCAGAGTTGCGATAGAATTTGACAACTTTCATGTCAAACGGAAGTTTTGGGCTCGAAATGTCGGTCCCGCTCTTCTCTGATTGTTGTAACAGGCTTTGTGAGACAACAGTTTCGAGGTCTTCATCTTGTCCGGAATGATCGATCACCGCGAACTCGACTTCGCGGATATCGCGGCTGAAGTTCGAAGTTTCCCCTTCGATGATGGTCATCTGGCTTTCAACATGCTGAACGCCGACAAGGACGTCGTAGAACATCATCAAGCCGATGCCTGCGTGGAGAAGCACAATTCCCGCACGACGTTTGAAAACTGCAATGCAGCCAACTAACAGAATTACGGAAGCGAGCGTCGCTTTGACCAGTTGATAAAGAATCCGCATTGAGGCTTCATCGTTGGCTTCCCAGTAAGCTGTGAAGACAGCTGTTAAAGCGAGCAGAATCGCACCAATTCCGGATAACCATTTTTGCTCTTTTGGCCCCAGGGCAAACGTTCCGTAAATGGTTGCACCTGTTAGCCCACAAAGAGTTGTGAGCATGATCAGACGCAGAGTGTCGTAGCTGAGAATTGGATTCGATTGCAGGCCGTTTTCGCTGGAACCACTGAGAATCACAAGGTAGGTGAAGAGTGTTCCCAGACCCAGAATCACGCTACCGACAATCAACCGTGTGCCGGAAGCTTGAACTTTGAAGCGAACCGTGTGAGCGGCCAGCAAGTTCAGACCCATCAGAATTCCAATGGTCCAGCCTTTAGGAAAATAGATTCCGAAGTTATCTGGAAGATTCTTCGAACCATCTGGCCAGATCGCTGCCATCCAGTTGAGATTGTCAGGGAAAGTCGGATTCGGCGGGAAGAATGATTCGGGGAAGAAGAGGTCGGCATCGACCCAGACAAATAATTCCCCCAGGTTAATCAGCGGAAGTGATGACGACGTAATTAATCTTCCAAGATCGACACGGAAGTACTCGTTGACAACCGTCCAGATGTCGTCATGCACCTGCGCAAACGTGCCTGCCAAAACGATGAAAATCGCAGCTCCGAAAAGGACAACTGTGAGTTTCAACGATGCCAGCGGCTTCAAAATCGTTTGAACCGTCTTCCAACTGTTATTGGAAGAGGAGGATTCGATGTTGAATGTGTCGTGACTCGGAATTTGGTCAACGTTTGTTTTTTTATCAGTGGTCGAGGCCATGGTAGGCTCCGGTGGAGTTGATGATTTCGATGCGAAAGACTGATGCGGTCGGCTGTCGGTCAGCCATCGGCTATTCAGATTCGATATTCAATTTCACAGACTTGAGGAACTCTCGGAAGCGTTCCTGCTCTGCTTTGACTGTTGGTGTTGGTCCATGCAGCTTGAAGAACCACTTGGCGTCGTCCTGTTGTAGAATGACAGCGAGGATCGAATCTTCGGGGCCTTCAATGACCGAGAGTTGGCCGGCGATGCCGTCCACTTCAACCTCCTCGACCTGCTCCTTCAGTTCGGCCTCCGTTATCGGGTCCAGCTTCACTTGTCCTCGCCAGCGATTGATGTTCGGAAGGACATCTCCGCCTCCACCCAGTCGGGTAATGGTGAAGTTTGCGTCTCCCGCTTCGTGCGGAGCAGTCAGAGCAACGAGACTGATCCCGTTTCCTTGTGCCTCCTGCCATCCTTCAGGGAGATCATATTTTACCTGGTCCGAGGAGGGGCCCGGTGTTGCAGCCGGTGCCGCTGCCATGGCAGCTTTCCCGGTTAAAGACTGTTGAGAGATAATCCCGACGAGCATATGCGTTTCGCCCAGATCTTCGGTTGTTCCGGTCAAGTGCACGAGCGAAAGGAATTGGTTTCCTTTCGGCATCGACACGATTTCTGATTTTTCCATCGCTTCTGAAAGCCAGTCCTCAGAAGTGAGTGGTGGTAACCCAATTTGTTGTCGCCAGCGGTCGATATTGAGTTTCAGATACTGGACTGGGTCGGAAGATGGAGCAGGCAAAGGAGTCACCGTAACACTCGTCTTCTTCGCATTTGCAATTTTCAATGTTTGATAAATGGGAGCGGGCCCATCGCTGGAGGTCCAGTTTTTGGGCAAATTGATTTTCGGGACACCTGTCGAAACATCAACTCCGATGAATATCTGAGCAAATTCTGAGCTTGTTTTCTCAAATTCGCCAGTCGGCGCCATCAGCTTGAAGAACCAAACCTGATCCCCACCTCCAGAAACTGGAGCAGAGGTCGATTGAAAATCTTTTGCAACTCGATATTGACGAATTTCTTCATCCTGTTGAAAACATGAGCACAGGAGAAGACATGCCAGAAGAGGAGTCAATCGTTTGAGTGGGCGGGAAATCAGCATATTGGTTCGATGGGGCATTTGCGGATTTGGAATTGCTGTCAATCGATGCAGTCTGTCGTTGATCAGCGTGAAGTATTTCGAAACGCTAACAATCCTTGTGGAATCGTGGTTATTCACTGAAATTGACAATCCCTTCTTCAGGTTTTGTGGTTCAAGTTTTGTTAGAGCTCATGGATTCGTGGTTGGAAACGATGCCGGTTTGGGAGGGAAACAGCAACCGGGCGTGGTCTGTTATGAATTATAGGCCGCTCAATTCACGAAAGTACACGACGACGTCTGAAGATTCCGCGATCCCTTCAGCATTCTCAACTTAAGAAAACGGACTTTCATTTCCTGAACGGAATCAATTCCCCAGTTTGACTCAATGATGCGATTCCAGGGCTTGTTTTGACATTCAGACTCGTGGCGAGCAGCTAATGCAGTCGTGAAAACGCTTTTTAAGGGTAATTGAAGCATTGGAGGTACTCTAAATACTCAAACCTGCTCAACCGGACGGATTGGTTGATTCAATGCCTGATTCCGGACAATCGATGCAATCGAATCGCAGTATCTGTCGATTTGGTTAGTAAGGCTCCAAGGATTGTGGAGCCAAGAATTTGGTGATTATTAAGCATCAGTTAGCTTGGATGGGTTCCTATGAGTTCTGAGACCACACAATATACTCGACGTCGTTTTGTCCTGAATTCCGTGGTAACTGCTTCCGCACTCGGAGCAGGAGCACTGCTAGGGAACAAATTGTTCGCCGATCCTTCGCAAATCGCTTCCAGGATTCAAGATGCGCCGAGTTCTCATCCGTTGATTCCTGCTTTGCAGATGGGAACAAACTCCCTCAAAGCTCTTGATGATGTGAAAGATTACACAGCGACTTTCACTAAGCGTGAAATGATCGGTCGCAATCTCACTGACGCGAAAATGGAGATGAAATATCGCCATGATCCTTACAGCGTCTATTTCAAGTTTATCAGCCCAAGTGCTGGCCGTGAAGCAATTTACGTCGCTGGCGAGAATGACGGAAAGATGCAGGCCCATGACGTCGGAATCGCAGGACTCGCTGGGACGCTGACTCTGGATGTCGATGGACGTCTGGCAATGACAGACAACCGGCACCCAATCACCATGGCTGGGATGCATCTGATGGTGTCAACCTTACTGGAGCAGTGGCTCGCTGATACCAAGTTGTCCGGAATGACGGTCAACTTCTACCCGAATGCCAAGATTGGCAAGATCGACTGCAAAGCAATTGAAACGTCACATCGCTCACCTGCAGCAGGTGCAAAGTATGCGATGTCCAGACTTTACGTCGACGCGAGCACAAACTACCCGATTCGCGTGCAGCAGTACGAATTTCCAAGAAAGAATAAAAAGCAGCCCGAACTCGTCGAAGACTATCTCTACACAGATATTAAAACGAACGTCGGACTCAAGGACATCGATTTTAGTACCAGTAATCCCAAATACGATTTCTGAGAATAGATCTGATTTTGATTTGAGCGGCTTGTCGCTCCGCTGGACATAAAAAACGCCCGCACGAGACTGATCTCGTGCGGGCGTTTTATTTTGTGTCTTAAGGCTTTTTCCTATCGGGAGATAGGTCTACTCCTCTTCGTCATCACCATCTTCGCTTACGGCGGCTTCAGGAGCGTCGATAGCCTCATCGTCATCCTCTGGAGCAGCAGCAGAGTCAGAGAGGGTCTCTTTGATCGGTTGGATGAAATAAAGTTTTTTGGTACTTCGATTTCGCAGGGCAGCCAGCTTTTCTTCAGCTTTATCCCGTTCATCGTAGGCGAATCGGCCTTCTTCTTTCAGTGTGCCACTGAAGACACCCCAGAAGATTTTCTTTCTCTCTGCGGTTTTTGTTTTCCGCTTACGAGTAGTTTTGGCCTTCTTGCGAGTTGCCTTTTTCTTAGTCGCTGTCTTCTTGGCTGTTTTGCCAAGCTTTTCAGCAGCTTCCGCTTCGATTCGTTTTTGAAGGCGTCGAGATGCCATGCCGGTTTCCAGTTTGGCAAGAAGGTTTTCAGCGAACACTCATGATCATGAGCACGCAATTTTATGAACTATTCCGAACCGAGTAGTGTCACAACTTTTGCTCAGATGTCAAATGACCCGGATGGGGCGCAAAATGAGTCTCAAAAAATGAAGATCGTGACAAAAGTTATTCCTTGAGATTGACGATTGAAATAGGGAGTTCTAAACTCCCGGTCGAAACAGCGAGGGGCCGTAGCTCAATTGGTTAGAGTATCGGACTGTCGATCCGAAGGTTGCGGGTTCAAGTCCCGTCGGCCTCGCTTTCGAAACGCCTGTTACCATTTACGGTAGCAGGCGTTTTTTTATGTAACTGTGAAGAGAGAACCTTGCCTCAGGTGAACGGAAAGACGACTCGTCTGGAAGTTGAAGGTCACACAATGGTTCCCGAGCGTCTGAGGGCACAGCGAGTTGTGGCGTCACTTAGAGCAGTTTGCTCTACCGTGTGCCCGTGAAGAACGCATTTCTCTAATAAAAATACTGTTCGCCACGAGGCAGAACCTGCAAACCAATTCGAAAGATGCTCTGGAGCAGTTTGCTCTACCGTTTGCCCGTGAAGAACGCATTTCGCTAGTGAAAATGCTGTTCACCACGAGGCACAACCTGCAAACCGATTCGAAAGATGCTCTAGAGGCGTTTCAATGCTTCTCGTCCCCGTGAAGGTCGCTTTCACGACTTCATAAACTGCTTGCCACGAGCCAGAGTGTAAACGGCAAATCTTTAAACTGCTCTACCGGCGAGATGCGTCGAGGTTCTCATTGCTTACTGAAGGAGTCAGCTGCATTTCACGTTTATGTTGAAATGCCAATTCTTCGTCCACTTCTGCCAGGAGTGCTTCGAGACGAGTAAGTCGCTGGTCGATGGAGTTCATGTTTGATTGCTCGCTTCTCGAATTTGCCAGGCGTTCAGCGAGTAAGTCATCTTTGATGAGCATTCTTTGAAAGAAACACATCAGGACCGTGCAGAGATACCGTCGCCCCATTTCCGTTAGTTTCAACTTCGAAGAACCCCACGTTCGTCCGTACCAGTTGATCGGGATTTGCGCGATATTGTAATTGCGGATGAATGCGCTCAATGACAACTCAAGCGTAATGTTGAAATGGCTTGAGCGATATGGTCCGCATTCTCGAATCACTGATGTCCGGTAGGCTTTGAACGCATTTGTGAGGTCGTTGAATCGCGTCCGGAACAGAAGGCGAATGCAGGTATTGACGATTCGGTTCACTACGAGCTTTAATTTCGGGTAGTTTTCGACGTGGCTCCCTTTAATAAATCGTGAGCCGAACACGCAGTCGTAGCCTTCACAGATCTTCTTGTAGTAAGCGAGGATATCCTGCGGGTCATCGGATAAGTCGGCCATGCAAATGACAACGACATCTCCCTGAACGGCTTCGAGTCCTGAGCGAATTGCTCTTCCGAATCCTCCCGGTGAGGTTCGCGTCACAATTCGAATCGTTTCATCAACTTTCATCTGCGAGCGAATCACATCTGCGGTCGCGTCCGTGCTGTTGTCGTTGACGACAATGATTTCATAAGGAATGTGTTGTTCATTCCCGATGACGCGGCGGAGTTCATTCAGGCAGTGTGCGATGTTCTGCTCTTCATTGTAAGCGGGAATCACAATTGACAATTTCATGAGTTCACCAACGCTTCCAAATCTTGTTCGTTTTCGCAAATCCATTGATGAATGTCGGATACGATTTCCTGCGGTGACCGCTCAGGCGCCCAGTTGAAATCCTGCATGACCCGAGAGGCGTCGGTCGTGAAAATTCGGAGATCCACGGAACTTGTTTCTGGAACTGGCGAGATCGGGATTGATTTACCGGTCACCTGTTGGCACAACTCGGTCAGTTCATAAAGTGAAACCGAGACTTTGAGTCCGCCACCGACGTTGTAAACGCGACCGTCCCAGGCACTGAACTCATTCATCTGAGACTTCAGTAGTTGATATAAATCTTCAATGTGTAAAATGTCTCGGACTTGTCGACCGGTTCCGCCATATCCGATGTATTTGAGCGACTGTTCAAAGTGATGTTTCAAGACCCATAACGCGACAACCCCTTGATCGACTTTTCCCATTTGCCACGGACCGGTCAAGACACCACAGCGATTGATTAGAACTCGCATGTTGGCCGACGCGGCATACTCTTGGGCGATCAATTCGCTGGCAAGTTTGCTGGCTCCATAGTACGAGCGAGCACCAGTTAAAGAGAACTCTTCGGAGATTCCCCGTGAACTGGCACCGGTCACTTTGATGTCATCATCCCACTGGAATCGAGTCCCACTTTTTTTAAAGGGAATCTGATTCAATGACGCGATTGGATAAACGCGACTCGTGCTCAAAAACAGAAAAGCGGCATCGTTTTTTCTTGCAGCTTCCAAGCAATGAATCGTACCAATGAGATTGTTGTCGAACACTGCTTTGGGAGAACCGTTGAGCCCCGCTTGAACCGAGGGTTCCGCAGCACAATCAATCAGTAGATCAAATGGCCCGACTTTTTCGAGATCACTTTCAGAACGTGTGTCTCCATGAATAAACTCGACATCTGCCCGCTGGAATCTTGGGAGATTGAGTTCGCTTCCACGACGGGAAAGGTTATCGAAGGCGACGATCTCGGTCTCTTTGAAATCACGCCGTAAGGATAACGCCAGGTGGCTTCCTACGAACCCGGCTCCGCCTGTGATAAGAATTCTGTGAATGTCACTCATGCCAACGTCTTCGGTTGTGAAGTTTTCCGAGTTTCATTGAACTCAACATGAGTCATTGCAGCTGAGCAGATTTCATGGAGAATTTCTTCAATTCCGTACTGCTGCTGCCAGTTTGGATAATCTGCCCGGAATTTGGTGGTGTCCGAGATATACCAGATGTGGTCACCGATACGATTTTCTTCGCTGTAGGTGAAGTTCATCTTCTGTCCGACAATCTCTTCACACATGCGGATTGCTTCTTGCATGGAGCAATTACTGAAACGTCCGCCACCTGCGTTGTAGACTTCGCCAGGTCTGGGGTTTTGATGGTACTCCCAGAACATTTTGACCAGGTCGAGAGAGTGGATGTTGTCGCGGACTTGTTTGCCTTGATATCCAAAGACGGTGTATTGGTCGCCAGTAATGCAACACTTTGCCAGATACGACAGGAATCCGTGGAGTTGAGTCCCCGAGTGTCCCGGTCCGGTCAGGCAACCACCACGAAAGCAGACAGTATTCATCCCAAAATATTGCCCGTACTCTTGTACGAGTGCATCTGCAGCGAGCTTGGATGCTCCGAAGAGAGAATGCTTCGTCTGGTCCACCGACATTGATTCATCAATGCCTTGTTCAAAGTAGGCGTGAGACGGGTCGATTTCCCAGCGAGATTCCAATTCCACAAGCGGCAGCCGATTCGGGTTGTCGCCATAAACTTTGTTAGTGGACGTGAAGATGAAAGATGCTTCTGGAGCATGTTTTCGAGTCGCCTCTAACAGGTTGAGTGTTCCCGTGGCGTTGACGGAAAAATCGACCATCGGATCGCGCGCTGCCCAGTCGTGTGATGGCTGAGCAGCGGTGTGAATAATCAGTTCCAGGTCAGTTTGATACTCAGCGAAAATAGCATTGATCTGTTCTTCGCTTCGAATGTCGACATCATGGTGGATGTAGGTCTGATACTCATCAAGAAGTTGCTGCCGACTCCAGAGTGTCGACGCCTCGGCCCCAAAGAATTCGGCACGCATGTTATTGTCAATTCCGACAACGTCAAAGCCCTCTCGGCTTAGAAACCGGACAGCTTCCGCCCCAATCAATCCGGCAGAACCAGTAACAAGTGCAACACGCGACATGAATTCAGTGACCTATCTGAAATGGAGAGGCAATCAACACAATTGTTTCTCTCAAGCATAAGTCGAGTTCAGAGTAGGTGCTTTGACTTTCAATCGCGAAGGTGTGCTCTTTTGTGAACCTGCTGTTGTAACCGTTTCTATCGTTTCAGCGTGACTTGCGTGTTTTCGACGGAGGTCTCTGCAGTTCGTTCCAGGAGAGCGACCGGAAATTTATCTTGAAACGTTTTCACTTCAGCTACCTGCCAACCAGGAATTTTGTGAGTTTCGAGCCATGTCTTGGTGATCAAATGTGAATAAATCCAAATGCGTTCAATGCCTGGATCGATATAATTCAAATTTAATCCCGATTCCTGTAGCTCTGCACGCCGTACATGAATTCCTGACGTCATGCGAAGTTGGCCATCGGTGTAACGCTCGTACCAGATGCGGTCGAAGTGGTTTTCATCAATCCAGAAGTCCATAGACTGAACAAGGAACGCATCCTGTGGTTGATGGGATTGATCGATGTAACTGGCGACCTCCTGATAGTCCGAGCCAGGAGCCACAGACCCCGGAATCGCAAGAATGGACTTTACCGAGAGGAACGTACAATAAATTGCGAAGATGTAAGCGAACTTTCGTAGCTGGAATGATGAGAGCAGGAATAGAATCAGCGGCAAGATCACCCAAGCTCCGGCAAGCATGTAGCGAGGCCATGTCGCAGTTTGACTCAGGAATGAATGTAACTGTGCCGCAGTGAAACTGCCCAGCACAAGACTGATGGCAAGGATGCCGTAGCTCCGCTGCAACCGGATCTCCGGGGCTTGGTCCTCAGTTCCTCTGGTTTTGGGAATACAGAACTTCCCGAGGAAGAGGATGATACCACTGTATACGAGTGCCAGGATCGGAAAGGCCATTGGTGTTTCCGGAAACGTGACTGTTGAAAAGAAATATGAGGAAGCGTTGAAGAAATAGCTCCCATAGTCTGCAATTTGATGAAGCGGAAAACCCCGATCATGCAGCAGATAGAACAGTACGATAGGAACAACCGGGAGGGTCAAAACTGCAATGGCAACATTCAACCAGATGGCCTTTCTCAGTATCGCCGTTGTGGCAGGGATCTCTTGTGCTGCCGAATTGTTTTGTACTTGCGGTGCACTTCCACCGTTCATCCAGAGCATCAGCCAGACAAATTGATCGGCAAGGAGTACGTGGATTCCGTAAAAATGAATCCATGGAAGGACGGCTGCGGTGGCAACAAATGCGGCGTTTGTTTTTAAGCTCGGTACTTCAAGCATTCGCATCCATGCGAGGCAATGCAAACTGGCAGCGAAGGTGAGTGGAGAGTACGGCAGGCATTGATAGGAATGATTGAGCCAGATCGGGTTGAGAGCCATTGCTGGGAGAATCAGGCAGCGGAGTACATGATCATCGACCAGTCGCAACAGGACTCGTTGCCAGATAAAAACTGTTCCGATGGCAAGGAGGCAACTCGGTAATCGGAACATCCAGTCCGGTGAGTTTGAGCGAGTGCTCAGATCGACGATGAGTCGAAATAAGGGTGGGTGAGAAGACCCCGGAGCTAGCAAGCTTTGGGGGAATCCCAAGTCAATCGCATGGTAAAAGAGCAGTTCATCGCCGAGTAAACCCGTTGTGACCACACGTTGAACAATAAAGATAGTGACGATTGCGGCAGTCGCAATCGTCACGGTCCAGTCAAGAGTCGTTGCGTGACGAGAACGTGATGAGATGGTCATTGACGTGGTCTATTTGAAAGAGGTTTCAACTATTCTGGGATTCCACTTGCTCACTGTGCAGCAGTGCGTTTTTTGAATTTAGGTTTCTCTGTAGAAGTCACTGCAAATGTTCCGAACTATCGTCTAGAGCAGTTTGCTCTACCGTTTGCCCGTGAAGGACGCATTTCTCTAGAACCAGTCCGAAAACCTCTGAAATCGTCGCTTTCCTCAACGTTTAAGAGAGCAATTTCAAGTTTCAGGACCACCTCTAGTAAAAATGCTGTTCGCCACGAGGCAGAACCTGCAAACCAATTTGAAAGATGCTCTAGGAATTCTGTGTGTTGAAAATTCTTCGATCACACGCAGAATTCGACTCTCAAACTTAGCTTGGGAAGATGACGGCGGCAGGAAGCGGCTGCTGATCAGAGTGGACAAGGAAGACATTACGGATCGGTTGCGCCGATTTTTACGATTCGTTGTTCTTTTTCACGTGTGAAATAAAACAAGTCGCCCGGGGCTTTGGTCCCGGACGACTTGAGTTGGTGATCATCTTGTCATGTGGCTCGTTTGATTGAGTGGCTCTACTCTTGGAAGTCGACGCCATATTTGGCGACCATGGCTCTACGGGTCGTTGAGCGTTCTTCGTTGATGATCTGCCAGATTTTGTCTCGATCGGGCTGGGTGTTGGCGACGACTTCGGCCTGTTTGGTGCGAACTTGCTGCAGGTTCGTGTCGACCTCTGTCTTCATTGGACGACCGTAGTTGTAGGGGCCGTAAGCGGTCCAGGCTCCGCCGTACCACCAGTCGTATCCGTTTCGGTAAATCGGTTTTTGCTCGACGTTGTAGGTAATGCTGTGGTTCAGGGCATCGACCTTCAAGCCCATTCCACGAAGCGATGCTCCTAAGCCACGCAGATACGAACTCATTTTCTGGCCATAGTCCAGAAGTTCCGGGTCGACACTTTCGATCGGAAGCTCATCGATGCGTTTTGCGAAATTGTCGTGCCACTGAGCAGTTTGGCGGTAGTTGTTGATCCGCTTGTAAGCTTTCTCCATGTCGTCCACATTGTGGTTCACGGCTCGGTAGTATTTCAGCGAAGCCTTGACATCAATGCCGCTGGCTCCTTGGCTTTTCGGTTCAATCTCCGGTTTTGGAGGCTCTGGAGTTTTTGTCTGTGGCCCCGACGCGGATGGTGGCGAGACTGAGGTGACAAGGCTGAGGATTCGACGCAAACTCTCTCCGGAAAGTGGCATGGTTAAAATTACGGACTTTCCACGGGTTTCGACGCCGGCGTTTTCGAGCTCATCAAGTGCAGAGCCCGCATCATTGAGGAATTCGACCAGCAGACTCTTGATGTGTTCAGACTCTGGTCCAATAGTGCGATCGAAGTCGAGGCGAATCTCTGCCTGGGTCGATTCTGTCACCCGTACTGCCAGGCGGACACCTTGCAATGATTGGAAATCGAGAGTTAAAGCTGTTCTTGCCTGAGTGTTGTTCTCAAGTGCTTTTGACCCAGAGAGGCGGTAGCGAATATGGACCGGGTCGAGCATGTCCTTCATTGAGATTGCCAGAATGATCTGCGAACTGGGATCATCGATGGCCTGGGTAAGATACTCGTCGAGTTTCGTTGTCTCATCCTCGACGCTTTCGCTGATCCAGCGGGAGGCGTCTTGTCGAGATGCTGGAACAATTCCCCCCAGGATGCGTTCCTGATTCTCACCTTGAAACTGGACAAAGTATCCGTTTCGCTTCTGTGAGAAAAAGACGGGGTGAGAATTGATTTCCTGAATTTCGTTGCCAGATTTCTTTGCGATACTTTCGAAATCAATCCCTTCAGGCAAGACGGTCAAGACGGAAGTCCAGTCGCCTCCCCCTTGGCCAGGGCGAAGGTAAGATGTTCGCAGCAACACGTTCACCCAGGGAGGAATCGCGACTCCTCCGTTGAGATGTTCTGTCTCGTGCTTCTTCTTCCAGTCTTCTTTGACGCCCAGCGGGCTGTTGATGAAGTCATGGACTCTTAAGAGTGCGACAGTATTTGCGTCGTCGGGGACGAACTTCAGCAGGCCTTCATAAGATTGTGCTTGTAAAGGTGTGAGTGTCCCCCATGAGCAGGCGAACACAATAAAAACTCGAACCGACCAACGCGACATATTACAGCTCCCCAACTCGATGTAGACCACTCTAAACTAAGCAGTCTGAGCATAGCAGATTTTTTGGGGTTGGGAAATTGGTTGCGTGTCGAGAGTGAGCCCTCAACGAGATCGACAATCAGGCATTCCTCCGGTGATTCACTGGTGAATCACCGGAGAGAAGGTTGCCGATTTTCAGTCCGTTTTGAGCAATTCTCCTGCAAGCCAATCAGGCAGCACGAAGGGAACGGGATCGCTGAGCGTAATTGATCCAGCTGGTCACTTCTTCGAGGTCGGGAGTTTTAGCTGATCGTAAGAGCCTTTGTCCTTTCGTGGAATTCACGAATGGAGAGACGATTTTGAACATTTCGGTCGGTGTGGTTGAGGAAATTTCGTCGACATCCGTGAAGCCGCATGCGATGAGAACTTGAGCATCATGCCCGCGAAGTTCAGGGATTCGACAGACGAGGATCGCCTGCTGTTGCCATTCATGGAGAACATCCGGGGTCAGTCTGCGGGACTTCAAGCGACCGCTCATTTCTTCGGTGTCGCGGTTGATGAAATCTGAAACGGTCATCACGCCGATCTTCTCGAAACGTTCTGCGGTTCTCGCTCCGATGCTGGGAGCATCAACAATTGGGCTACTCATATTTAAGAAGAAGCGAAGTTCAACTTCTTGATTTTCAGATTCAAGAACAGAGTGAATCTTGACTGCTTGCCGAGTGTCGACTCTCGCAGCATGCACTGCCTGAGATCCTTGCGTATGACGACTTGAACCTGTAGTACGGCGTTCACTGAGTTGTGTCTTTCGTCCCGAAAGATGAGAGACAGGAGTCCGGTGTGATCCGTCTCGACGGCGGCGATTCACCGACCAGTCGTGAGCAGCTCGGTAGGAACGAGCACGTTGTCCGCTGCGGACCCAGTTTTGGAAGTGCGTTTTATCAGGCCAGTTTGAACGTTCGTTCAGCCAGGGGAGAAAACCGTATTCACGAGAGCTGTCGCGGAGTTGCATCGCTTTGCGGAATAAGTCATCAGCGTCGGCTTGTGCCAGTTCGCTCGGGCTCAAAATTCCACATGCAATCAAGAGTTGAGCATCTCGTCCGGTGAGATCCGGGACGCAGCACAGCAACCGCCCTTCGGCTTGCCACTCGCGAAGAGTTTTCGCCGAGATCTGCAGACTGTCCAAAGGGATTTCGGTGTTTTCAGGATCAAGGTCGATCAGGTCGGCGATTGTTCTGACGCCGATTGATCCGACTCGACGAGACATCTGTTCGCCGATGGAAGGAATTTGTCCGATAGGGCTCATCGTCTGTAGCCAAAACGGTTCATCGGGTTGGATGCGATCCAGTTGTACAAAAGACTCGTTGTCGTCCTCTGTGAGAGACTCGTCAGTCCCGGTTTCTTGAGCGACAATCTCTTTCGAATCAGGGGCTGCTTCAGCTTGTGGGAGCGTCAGTAAGCGATTCACGCTTTTCTTCGTACGTCGCGAACCGGGGAGGTTTTGGATTGAGACGCCTGATCGCTCGAAAAGATTCGCGAGGTGTTCCTGGCAAGTCAGAATAATCAGTTGATGATGCTTCGCACTGAACTCGACGAGCGTTTCGATGGCGGCACTGAGGCGGTGTTCGTCGCTATCTGCGAGGACTTCATCAAGGATGAGCGGAAGCTCAATACCGCGTCTCCGATATTCGTTCCATAACGAGAGTCGGAAGCTCAACGCAGCCTGTTCCAGTGTGCCTCGGCTGAGGGCATGGATCGGCAATTCCGTTGCGTTTTCATTGGTGACAACAAGTTCTTCCAGTTGAGTATTGAAGCGAAACGCTGTGTAGCGTCCTCGTGTCATCTTCTTCAGCAGCGCAGAGGCTTCTTCAATGACGGGTGAGGCAGTTTCGACTTTCAACTTTTCTTGAGTTCGCTGAAGAACTGTCTGCAACACCGCCAATGATTGCCACTGTTCTCTGGCGTCGGCAAGTTTCTGTTCGAGACCGGCCTGCTCGTGACGGAGCTTCATGACGGAATCGTCATTGGCAAATTGACCGGGGAGTTGTTTAAGTTCGAGGAGTCGAATTTGAGCGTTTCGTTGCTTCTGCAACGTCTCTTGCCATTGTTGTTGAAGTTGATGCTTTCGTTCCTGTAATTGAGCTTGAAGTTCTCGATCGCCGGGCCGAGCATTGGATATTGTGACGACTTTCGACGTTGTGACGACATCCTGAGTAACATGCGGCGTCGGTTTCGAAATGGAGAGTCCGTCGATGTAGTGAGCATGATCATCGCAATTGCAATGCTCGAGTTCATGCTTTGTGCGGAACTGGATTCGTTCATCAGTGGTGCGGCCGGAACCATGAATCAGTTCGTCTCGCTTGAGTCGGAGGCTTTGAATTTGGCGAGTCAGTTCCAGCTCGCATTGATCAACTCCGTCTCGCTGTGAGATGAGCATCAGCTGTTCGCTGGCGGACTGCTGACGACTCAGTTCTTGACACATCAACGCAATTTGTTGCTGAATTGATTTGAGAGACGTACTGAGTTGCCCCTGCAAGTCCTGACAGACGCACTTCGAGAAGTTCTCTGCGTCTCCCAGTTCGGCTAAGACTTTTCCGAGAAGCTGTGTTTGGCGTTCAATTGCAGTAATCGCGGTGCGTTGCCGTTCGAAAACAATTTCCTGTTCCGGTGTGTCGGTTCCGGTCAACTCGGTTGATGCCAGGGTCAATTGCAATCGCGAGCTTGCCAGATCACGCAGCACTTGTTGGGCATGTGCAATTTGACGGTCGATCTCTTCGATTTCTGCGACCCAGTTCAGATCACGTACTGGTTCACTTCGTTCAACAATTTGTTGCTCTTCAACGATACGCTCTCTGTGAGACCAGAGTCGATCATTGACCTCGGTGAGATCGGACTGAACGAGTTGCAGTTCCGCGTTCAGCCAATTGGCTTCAGCGCGTAAGCGACTCAAATCACGAGTCGATTGAGTGATGTTAGCATGCCATTGGGTGTCTCGCAGTTGGTGCTGCTTGATTTCTTTTTCAAGGAGCAGGGCGACTTGACCCTGGCGTTTCTCGATTGCTTCGATGTTTGTTCGTGATGGCTGTGGTCCAAAAAGGTCCTTCCGTTCCAGTTCCACTGTGTTAATTTTCTCTGCGATCCAGGTTGCCTGTTTCCGCTGAGTCTGAAGGTCGATCCCGTCACGAATTGCGATTCGCAGCATCTCTTGAATGGAATGTGACTCTGGACCGCTGACGAAGAAAACGGTGTTCACCAGATCGCTGTCGCACTTGCCGAGCCATTGACGGATACGAGGAGCCGATTCCTTGTCGCCGTGCTGAGTGCGAATCGCGAGCGTGTCTTCATGGCCCGGGCGAGCGTGGCGCAAGATGTCATAAAAGTCCGAGCCAACTTTGACTTCCAGCCCACCACCGGGATGACCACCTTTCAGTGGCGGAAGTAATCGCAAACGACGTGCCCGCTCAAAGTTGCAGACCATCCCACGTAAGAATTCCAGAATGGTTGTCTTGCCTGCCCCGTTGGTTCCATAAACCACATTCAGTCCAGAGCTGAGTTGGTCAATCTCCAGTTGAGAGAGAACGCCAAAACCATCGACGAATATTTTACTGAATTGCATCGGAAAAGTTCCTGAGGAGGAAAATAAGATGATCGTTGAATCGAGATGAACGGACTTGCTAAAGCAGTTTGCTCTACGGCAAGCATTGAAAATGCTTTAGGCCGAATTCTGTCGGTGTTCAGTCAGCAGTTCGGGAAGTCTTCGCGCGACTTTTTCTTTGAGTCGTTCCAATGAATGCTGATCGATGTCGAGAACCTGAAGGTCGAGGTTTTCGTAAACATCATCCAAGGCGAGCGACTCCAGTTCGCTCAATGCGATTTGAACCGGAGTGTGATTGCTGTGGGATGATATTTCCGATTCCTGCTGCGGAACACGCAGGCGGACAGGCCAACAGTGTGACTGCCGGGCTTGTGCGTCGTTCTGCATAAAGGTCAGAAGTTCTGCAATCTCGAAGTTTGAGAGGCTCGCGTTCTCACTGTCTTTGATGCTCAACGACAATGAGACGAGCGTTGGTTTTGCTCGGCGGTGGAGTTCCTCTTCGGACTGTTTGAACTGCTCGATGAGCTGTTGTTGAAGCTGCGATTTTGACTGGCTCTCAGAAACATCAAGATTGACATTGGCGAACTGAACAACTTCTGTTTCAACGGTCGAGTGGGACACTCCACTGGAGCTGCCAACTTCGACAAGTGTTGCGTGAGCCGGTCTCGCTTCGTCCAACCCTCCCCTCTGAACGGGAGTCAATGAAATCTGGGTGAAGGCCTGGTTGTTGTTTCCGCGGTAGCCGATTTTTGAAACACGGCCCATCGATTCGCTCAGGCGGAGCACGCAATGATGCGACTGCGACGTCGACTGATTCGAAGCTGGGGCTGCCCACTGAAGTTCAATCGGCAGCGAGCCATTGATCACGAGCGAACTCGTAGATTGTGATCGACTGAAAATATGAACGTTCTCTGGCAGAGGAATTGTCGACGGCCATTGAAAATGATTGGTCGGCTCGACACAGACCACCTGAATTCCGTGATTCTTCAGCCTTTGAAATTGTTCCTGGAGGAACCAGTAAGGCCGTGTCTCCTGGTTGGGAAGACAGAATTTCCCGGCCAGCACAACCAGATGAACGCTCTCTGTCATCGCGGCTGAAAATAATTTTTCCGCAGCCAGAAACCGGGCGTTAATGATGGATGTTTGAAGGTTTGGTGGTAGATCGCCTGAAATTCCGAAAAGAGGTTCATCCAGACAGAGTTCTCCTGCCTGAAGAATGCGCAATGCGCTCCCCATAAGTTTGCCTCCCTGCATCCGAATGGAATTTGAGCTCCCTCAAAAACAATTCGGTCCTTTTTTTGGGTCAATTTCTCAATCATTTGCGGGATAATTGAGTTGAGGTCCTTACGCCTTCGAACGGGGCCGAAAAATTGTTGTGGGTTTCTCAATGACTGAGAAAATCCCTCAATATTTCGGTTTTTCGATACGTTCTTTGCTTCCATGCAAGGACTTCGGCAGAAAACTATCACACAATTCCAAGTCCGGCAAGACGAGATCTCCCACGCTATAGAATCGAGATGAAGACTTTGCCCGAGTGTCGCATCCAAGAGAAAAGTGACTTAGAATGGGCAAACAGGCAGCTGAGTTTTCGCTTCTGAGTCGCTGTGGCTCACGCGATCATTCCTCTGATCAGGCTGAGACTGCTCTCCGGACAGTCTGTCCAGTTCTGTTTCGTGGTCTGGATCTTGTGTAAGATCAATCAACCTCCCCTGCAGACACTCTCACACTCTCCACATTAGGAAATATTGGTTCATGGCCACTCCCAGAGTTTGCGTTCTCCGTGCCCCGGGGACGAATTGTGATCGTGAAACTGCGTTTGCGTTTGAGACAGCCGGAGCGCATGCTGAACGTGTTCACTTATTTCGCATTCTTGAGAAACCAGAACTGCTCAGTGATTTTCAAACGCTTTGCATCCCCGGAGGATTCAGCTACGGAGATGACGTAGGAGCTGGTGTCGTCTTCGCAAGCCAACTCAGGACGCAACTCGCGGAAATGATCGGAGAGTTCCTTCAGAAGGACACCTTGGTTCTGGGGATTTGCAACGGCTTTCAGGTGCTCCTGAAGGCTGGCATTCTTCCCGGTGGAGCTGGGGAATGGGCGAACAGAGACCAGACTGAACGACAGTCAACGCTGACCTGGAATGCGAACGGTCGTTACACCGATCTGTGGGTGAATCTCAAATCCTGTTCGGAGAAGAACGTCTTCCTGAAAGGGGTCGACACCCTCGAGTCCCCGATTGCCCACGCGGAAGGGCGCTTCATCGTCAAAGATGAATCCGTAATCGCAGATTGGGAAGCCAACGGCCAGATCGCTCTTCGGTATTGTGACGAAAGCGGGAATACCTCCAAAGAGATTCTCGACTATCCGGTGAATCCCAACGGATCGATCCAGAACATCGCCGGTCTTGGTGACCCGACCGGACGAATCCTCGGTTTGATGCCTCACCCGGAACGGTTCCTCTTTGCGACGCACCACCCGCAATGGACTCGTAAGAATCTCACCGGCGAAGGGGCTGGCATGCAACTCTTCAGAAACGCCGTCGAGTATTTTGGTTGAGAAACGTCGGAAATGAAGAGAGTTTGGTAGTCGTAGCGATCAGGAAAACGCGAGTTCACAGGTGAAACGCGTTCTTCACGGGGACGTGGCAGAGCAGACTGCTCTAATCCTGAGTGCCGTTGTATTCGCCCAGTTTTTCCTGTTTCGGCAGATGCTCAGACAGCACAAACTTCGGTCGTGAATGGCTGTTCACAAAGGCTGCGATGTCGAGAGCTTCCTGAGTTGTGAGTGTCTCGTCGCCCAGCGGCATGGCAACTTTCAGCCATGATGCGAGTTTCGGAACGCGGCTCAATCCGGCGCCGTCGTTGTAGGAGTCCTTCCCCCAGACCGGTGGGCCTTCGTCGGTGCCGAGTCCATCTTCGCTGTGGCAGTCTGCACATTGATTGGCATAAAGCCGGGCTCCACGCTCGACATTCGGTTTCAGCCCATCAAGTGTGAGTTCAGGGGTGTGGTTCGGACCCAGCGGCTTGTTCGGGTTCATTTTTATTGCACTCCCCTCGGACAGCCAGGTGATGTACGTCGTGATCGCGACAGAGACCTGACTCCCATTGGGTGGGCGAATGCCGTTCTGGCTCCGCATGAAACAGTTCAAGACTCGATCTTCCAGCGTGATGACACGTTTTTCACGAGGGGACCAGGCAGGATAAGCTGCTGCCGTTTCCAGAAAGCTGCCCGCTTGTGGGTGTCTGCCAGAGTCCAGGTGACATGAAGTGCAGTTGAGTTTGTTCTGAACGTACTGCTTGGACAATGGATGCTCTGATGTCCGAGCGACGATCTCTTCGCCTAGTCGCACAACCTCACCCATCTTGCCAGGGGGATATTGTTTGGACTGAGGTGCATCCTCGGATCGCGTCGAGGATGCCAGTAGTCCGGCTCCAGCGAGAAAAAGAGTCGCCGCCCAAACAGTTCGCATCTGTCCACGTTTACGCGTCTGTCCATATTTACGCATGTTAATCCGTCTCTCTTGATCGTATCTGCATCAAATCAAAGGATATCAAGTTGGCCAGAACCAGTCCGAAAACCTCTGGGATCACCGCTTTTCTCGATGCTTGAGAGCGTAATTTCAGGTTTCAGGATCAGTTCTAAAATGCAATCTGCATCACCTGCACAACCATATGCAGGCATCACCCCGCTTCCAAGCCAAAATTTGTCAGCTGGTTGTTTGCTGGAGTTACCGATTTCTTCTTACGAGGATGAATTCTTCTATGTTCGTAACCTCAATAACTCACATGAATCATGAGTATTGCAGAGATAGACGGCTGAGCTGCCTTCGAAACAATCTCGGGCATCATTCCTGTGGTCCAATAGTCAGCGACTTCAGGTAGGCGACCAGGTCGGCGAGTTGTTGTTCGCTGAGGCCAGTTTCCAGACCTTGTGGCATGACGGAGACGGCAGAAGGAGCCATCGCTTCGATTTCATTTCGCTGGACGACCACGGGGTCGCCG
Organism: Thalassoglobus sp.; assembly: GCF_048270125.1. Classification (NCBI taxonomy): domain Bacteria; kingdom Pseudomonadati; phylum Planctomycetota; class Planctomycetia; order Planctomycetales; family Planctomycetaceae; genus Thalassoglobus; species Thalassoglobus sp. The sequence continues at coordinate 283,674 of NZ_JBLWTN010000003.1, forward strand.
GTTGCCTGTTGGATGGAAATCGTATCAGCAGTTTCATGGCTGATGATGCCGGAGACGACTTTGCCGTTTTCAGTGATGATGGAATAGGGTTCGTACTCACGAGCGAATGTTTTTGATGGAAACAGTACCGCTTCGAGCAAGTCACGTTCTCGACGAATTCTTCCGATCGCAGAGAGATCGGGACCGATCTTCCCCCCTTTGTCTCCGATTCGGTGGCACGTGGCACACTTCGATTTTTCGCTGAAGAAGACTTCTCGTCCTTTTGCAACGCTTCCATATTTAGTGAGTGGTTCAAGACGAGCCAGCTTTTCGATTTGAGTCGCTTCCATCGCCTGTAACTCATCGAGCAGCGGTTGCAGAGCCTCCTTGGCAGAGGCGGGCCATTTCTTCGAGAGTTGTTGTAGCTGCGCGGTCGCCAGTGTTTTGCGGGATCGCCCCGTAGCCAGTGCGCTGGCGAACTCCTTTAACAAGCTTTCGTCGGAAATCTTCGCGATCACCTTGAATATCCCCTGTAGCTCAAGCGGACCTGCCGACGGGAGCCATCCCCCCACAACTTTGAGTTGGTCCTCATTCAGATTCGAGGCCCCCAGGACGGCAATCGCCCGTTCGACATGAATTGGTGGTGCGCCAAGCTCGATGGTCTCGATCAGAAAATCGAAACTCGGTGAACTCAACGTACCAGCCGGGATCGCTTCAATTGCCAAAAGTCGGCTTTCCGAAGTCGCTGAAGAATTGTTGACGATTTTTTGCAGAGCATCATTGAACGGATGTTGAACCCCTTTCAATCCTTGCAATGCCGCTTGAGAGACACTTTGGTCTTTCGCTGCAATCGATTTCATCCATGGGGCCCTCCAGTCCGCTGGGACCTCTTTGAGTGATGACCCTGCAATCCCCTGAATCATGGCTGAGAACTTTGCGGGGCTTTCTGGCAAAGTTTGCAGCCCTTTTTGCAGGACCGGTTGCAGCGGTTGCGTCGCAGCGAATTTTTGAAGCAGTGAAACAACACCCGACTCTTCAATGTTAATCTCTCCGTCGATCCACTTTGAAATCAACTCTGCGACCGAGTCCGCCCATTCCGGGTGATCTTCCAGCACTCGCAGCGATGCTTTCATCGTGCCTGGTCCCCCAGCTGCGATGACACTCATCACTTGGTCCGCCTGAATTTGATCGGAGGCCATTTGATGCAACGCTGTCAGAGCAACTCGACGCGTTGAGGAGTCTTTGGATTGCAGTCCCTTGAATGTTTCTTCTGGGGCATCAATTTGCATGAGCGCGAAGATCAGTGCGTGATCTTCCGAACGATCAGCGATGTTCGGAGCGTGATTCAAAATTGCAGCGACGGCAGAGACCTCTCCTATTTGTCCGAGCGACGTCAAAGCTGCACGTCGTACGTGTGGTGATGTGTCTTTCAGCGATTCGAGCAAACCTTGAACAGCTTCGGCATCCTTTGTGACTCCTGCGGACTTGCAGGCAATCGCACGAACAGTTTCATCGCGATCGGTCAGTCCGAGACGCACAACAGCCTGAGCTTCCGGAGTTCGCATGCGTGTGCAGGCCCAGAGTCCATTTTTACGAATAGGAATGTCACCACGTTGAGTCCAGGTTTTCAGGTCTGCAAGAATTGATTCTCCTCGCAATGCACATTCTTCGATTGCACGCTCACGAACAGTAAATCGCGTGTCCATCAACATGAAAATCAGCTGTCGATTGTTCAACTCTTTCCAGTCGATTTGTAATCCGCGCGGGTCAACCCAAGTCGGCATCCCCTCTTTTCGAATTCGATAAATTCCCCCTTTGATATCCGGTTTGGCGATTTGCGAAGTGGGACACCCAATGCGGAACCAGCCCCCCGTATCGACAAGCAGCAACGATCCATCGGCATCTTCAAGAACATCTGTGGGATGAAAATCCGGGTCACTGCAGGTGAGGAATTCGTGTTGTTTGGATTGATAGGTCGATCCATTCTTGTCGAGTTCCACACGGACCAACTGCCCGGTGTTGAAGATGGTGACAAACATACTGTCGACAAAATCTCGTTCTAGAACTCCGCTGCGATACCGCGTGGTTCCCGAGACACCAACATGCCCGAACTGATGTACTGGTCCAAGCAGATCACCCGTTGGTTGGAACTCCCCGAGGACACGCTCGGAGTGTGGGTACGTTCCCCCGTGCAGCCAATGCACAAGGCAATCAATACGTGGGGATGAATAGAGAATGTTGACAGTTCCGAGGACATCGCCCGAGTCGGTGAAGTCGACTTCAACCGGGTTATCCATTCCTCCGCCCGCATGAACTTGCAGGTCACTTCCATCGGGCCAGGCAGAGAAAATGTACGATCCCGACTTCTTCGATTTGACGTTCCCGTGCCGGTCTTTAATTTCGTGACCATGGCGGCCATCGCACCAATAGATTCGTCCTTCCGGGCTGAGGAAACAGCCAGAGACACTCGCGGCATTTCCGCTGAATCCGAACTTGGCTGGCAATTTTTCGCGAACATCAGCGACTCCGTCGTCGTCTGTGTCTTCCAGTCTCCAGATGTATGGAGGAGCCGCGACATAAAGAGAACCTCGATACCAGCATGCCCCCATCGGAAGAGTCATCTTGTCTGCAAAGATTGTTGACTTGTCGAAGATTCCATCGCCGTTGGTATCTTCAAGCATCTTGATGGAATTCGGCAGTTGCTCTTCAAGTTCGTTATTCCGCAGATTCAGTCCCGCACTCTCTGCGACGAACAACCGACCACGATCATCGAAGCCCGCCATCATCGGATGTTGAGCCAAAGCGGAACTGGCCACCTTTTCAACGGTATAACCTTCCGGGACGCGGATTAAATGACTCTTGTCGAACTCATCCTTCTGAGCCTCTTCTTCGACTGAAACATTCTGCTTTGGCAAAGGAGGATTAAACAGAACCGTTTGCGATTCGCCACCATTCAGGAGGTCGTACTTCGGAAGCTTGTTTGTCTTGAAAAAATCATCCAACCTGTTTTGCAATGTTTCCTGTTGCTCGTGAGCTTCACTTGTTCCATAAATGTTGTGTTGTTCTTGCGGATCGTCTTTCAAATTGAAAAGTTCATCTGGACCGTTCGGGTAGCGACGGGTCAGTTTCCAATCGTCAGTTCGCAAAGTTCGTAAGAATTCGAATTCGTAGAACGCTTCAGAGACCCAGTCCTTGATTGACTTCCCTTTCAGTGCTGCTGAGAAGTCTCGTCCTGGGGATGGGGGATCGTTGGTGAGAGCATCGCCAAAACCGAGATAGTTGATCAACGTCGGCATGAAGTCATAGTTTGTGACCATTAAATCAGAACGCTGACCCGCTTTGATTTTCTGCGGATGCCTCCAGATCATCGGGATACGCATCATTTCGTCGGTCGCAGTGACTGGTCGAGTGTGATCACCCATGCCATAAAAACCGCCATGTCCCCCCGCCCAGCCTTGATCGGCAGCGAAGACCACAATCGTATTCTCATCAAGTCCCTGTTGTTTGAGAGCCTCCATCACACGACCGACACCATCATCGACGCCGCTCACTTCGCTCGCCACTCGACGATTCGAAATCGGATTGTTCATGTAGTCGAGATTGTTGAACTGCCAGGGATGCGGATCGACATTCGGAAATGATTTCAGCTCCAGGTTGCGATAATGTTCGACATGCCGATTTTTCCCTTCATCGAGAAGTAATCGCCCCAGAGCATACGGTCCGTTGTAAGCGAGATAGAGAAAGAACGGACGGTCATCTTCCTGCTTGATGAAGTCAACTGCATGGTCCGTCCAGAACTCGGTCAGATACTTCGGCTCGGTTCGCTGCTTGCCATCTTCAATGATTCCTGCACCGTAAAAGGTTGATGTCCCCCCGTGTGGCATGGTGATCCAATAATCATCCAGCCCCTCCTGCGGTTGCATGTTTCCGCCTAGATGCCACTTGCCGACCAGCCCACAGCGATATCCTTTCGATTTCAAAATTTCCGGGAGCGATTGAAATTCTTCGAGCGTGTTTCTGGCATCGGGACCGACCTGTAATCGACCACCATGCAGAAAGCAGTGGACCCCATGCTGAGACGGCATGAGTCCTGTCAGGAAGGTCGCACGTGTTGGCGAGCAAACCGGATTCGAAGAAAACGCCCGTGTCATCAGCGTCCCTTCGGCAGCCAGCTTGTCGATGTGGGGCGTCCGAATCTCTTCGTTGCCATAACAGCCCAGTGTCCAGGCTCCATGGTTGTCGGTCAGAATAAAGACAACATTCGGATCTTTTTTCGACTCCGCTGCCAAGAGTCCGCTGATCGAGACGAAGCAAAGAGTTAAGAGAACCAGATAATTTGAAATCAATCGCAACATGAAGTCTTCCTCGAAAGCAAACACAACGTCCACTGGACAGCCATTTTCATCAACTGAGCATAACCACTCCACTTTTTCCAAGCTATTGCACAACAAGAGTTTCGCTTCGCCGAAGGTTCAAAGCACTTTCGGGATATCTGTTCCCGTTCAGAAACTGTTCCCGTGAGGAATCGATTCTCGTACAGAAAAGCTGAACTCGACGCGGCAGGTCGCGAATACGCTTTCCGAAAATACTCGGGACTTTCCCGTCGATCACGAGTTTCTCGCCAAATTCAAAACATTTCTTGTTGTTCCCGCCAACAAATCGTATCCTGAATACGTAGAAATAGCGGCTCTTTCCATTCTGCCATGATTGTCTACCTTTTTGACTCTAGAGACTGGTCCCATCGAGCGATGTCAAACTCATCCAAAGCTCAACACCTTCTTCAGCAGGTGCAATTGCGGCTGACCATTCGCAAGATCGTTCAGCGAACGTTTCTCGTCACGCTGATTCTGGCAGCGGTGTACTTAACGTTCATGCTCGTAGGGCGATTGACTGGCTACTTCCCGGATTGGTTCACACCGTTCTCCGTGCTGATGGTCCCGGTAGTCGGTTTGTTGATCGCAGTCTTGCTCCCAGGTCGACCGGAGCAGAGCCAGGCCGCCCATGCCATTGATGAAAATCAAGGAACGCACGATCTGTACCTCACGCTGCTTTCAGTGAAGACTTCACAATCAGAGTACAAGCCGCTCGTCACCATGAAAGCGGAAGAGCTCGCCGGGAAGATCGATGCCGGTACGGTCGCTCCGTTTCAATGGGAGAAGTCGTGGTTGTGGACTGCCGGAGCAATGGCGGTTCTGTTCGCGGGGGCTTTCTTTGTGCCGACGCTCGATCCCTTCGGCAAAGTGGCGGAAGCCAAACAGGAAGAACAGCAAAAACGCCTGATCGAAGAAACCGCCAAGCAGACAGAAAAACGCAAGGCGATTCTGGCAGAAAAAGAAATTGAAGCTGAAAACTCCGAAGCGGTCGAGAAAGCGCTTGAGGCACTCAAGAGCGATTTCGGGAAAATGAAAAGTGGTGATCGCAAAGCCAACCTCGCACGCTTGAACAAACATCAGAAAGAAATCGGTGAGAAATTCCGCAAACTGAACTCGGGGGAATTGAAATCACTCAATGACAAAATGAACGGGCAGCAAAAGCTGGGAGCCATCCGTGATCAGGAACTCTTTCGGAAGTGGAAAAAAGAATTGCAGCAAGGAAGTGCCGAAAGTATGAAGAGCGAAGTCGACAAACTCCAGGAAGATCTCGAACGCCTCGCCAAGACGACTGATCCCGTCGAACGAACCGAACTCGAACGACAGATTCAAAAGAAGATGAATGAGCTCTCCGACTTTGCATCCAACAAAGTCGGCTCCAAAGCTCTCAGTGCAGCTATCGAGCGTGCGAAACAACAACTCGAAGCCGCCAAAGATGGCAAGCTCTCCAAAGAGGCGATGGAGGCTCTTAAAGAATCGCTGGAAGTCGCGCAGCAGGAAATGGAAATGCTCGCCCAGTCTGCCCGCGATATGAAAGACCTCGAAGAAGCTCTTGAAATGATCAGCATGGCGAAGCAGATGAACGCTGACGGAAAACTTGACGGAGAAATGTTTCCCGGCGAAATGACTTTGGAAGACTACGCGGAGTTGTATGCCCAGATGATGGGAGACGGCATGGGGCAGGGTGAAGGAGAAGGCGAGGGCGAAGGAACCGGCGGACAAGGCTTCGGTGAAGGGGGAGAGGTCGAAGAAGATGACTCCATCGGGACGGAATTCATCGACGAAAAATCAAAAGCCGCCATCCAGAAAGGCCGCATCTTGCTCTCGATGAAGACCAAAGGCCTCTCCGACTCCGGCGACATCACCGACGCCGACTACAAACGCATCGTCGGCGAATTACAACAATCACTCGACGACGTCATCGAACAAGAACAAATCCCCCCCGGCTACCTCGAAGGCATCAAAAAATACTTCGACACCCTGGAAAAATCCGAGAAATAATAGAAACCCGATCCCTCAATTTTTCCCGCTAAAATCGCAATACAAATAGCAAGCTGATCCGAGCGTTGTCCCTCCGCTTACACACACCAGCTACAAACCTACTCAGAAAACTCCACGTGCCGCACGAGTGATGCAGGATGAGACTGCTTTCGAGAGAGAGTGAAATAAATGGGGCTGGCGGGGACTCAAACCCCGAACGAACGGATTATGAGTCTTTTTGCGAGAAATTCTATCTCACAACCAGACAACGGCTTACACGAATCGCCAAAGGATGGTTGCCGGTATGATTTCGAATTGACCGTTGATTCCAGATGCGAATCAGCGAGAAGCGATCTGGCAAACCTGCCCGAAGTTGCTTCAATTGATGATCCGGAATTGCTCGCAATCATGGAATCATGGCCGAATTTATCCAGATCGCTTCGAAAGGCAGTTCTCAGTATTTGCCGAAGTAGTTTATCTGAAACGGATTGAAAATTTTCACCCTTCTGGAGATTTGAATTTAGGTTTAAGACTTCCGGTCAACACTTCGCTATCGAAGTAATAGTAACCACCAATTTCCATGTGTCCCAGATACTCTTTTTGACTCAATGAACCGCCGACTCTCATTTTCTCACCAGTCACAATCCATACGACGTCAAGATCTTCCTTGTGGAGGAAATCAAGAAACTTGTCACGACGAACGAGTAAGCTTGCCGGACCTTTCTCTAGTACCGATGGGTCAAAGATGACGACAGTCCCACTCCCGTCCATAAACTCGCTGGCGTTTCCAGACCACGAAAGTTGCATTCCTTCAAACAATTCTTTGGATGGAAGCTCCATCAGCACTGTGTCTCGAATTGAATGATCAGACGATCCTGATTCTCGCATGAAGCTCTCGTTTGTCTTTAGAATTTCGCAAGGGAGTGTTCTGAAATCACCGGTGGTCCAACCATCTCTCCCGTAATATTCATTGTCACAGGACTTAAACATAGGTGACCAGAAGAACTCACCTAGAAAAATCCTATATTCGCTGTTGTTGTCACGCATCAATCCTCCATAAAGGTGCTGCTTTCGAACCCAATTCAGAAGTTTTTTTGAATCACGTTTTCGAACAAGATAGCCATCGACCCAGATATCCAGAGTGCGTCTGATGCAGTCAAAGCGGTCCTCTTCTAAAGGCGTCGGCTCTTCCCACCGATAGTGCCCGTTCAAGTTGAGCCACTGTGTTTCGTCGGAGTGGCGAACAACTTGAATTAGCTCTTTGGGTTCTGGCAAGTCCGACTTCGCCGCAAGCCAGTTGGCGTGGTCTTGCTCTTCCCAATCGATACTCTGCGAGTCTGTAAACCACCACGAGCTTGATACCCAGTTGTCACGTTCTGTTTTGGTACACAGCGTAGAGGGATCGACATCACGTCCACCGATCAACTGCCAAGGGCCCTCATACTGCAACGCGTCGTCCGAGAAGGTCGAATACCTCCCTTTCATCTGAAAATTGTCTGCAATTCTCGCCGCCAATTCGAAGTATGCGATCCATTGATACTTCATTCCAATTCGCTCAACACCTACTCCCGAATTTGGATAATAACTTGATCGCTGGACGCTGAGATCGTGCTTGCCAAATTTCTCAACATTCCACCCCAATTCGCAGACTCTCTGTAAGATCCAACGTTTTGCAAAATCTAAGTCGAAACCTCGTTCATCTCCGTAAGGGTGATCGAGATAACCGGCAACAATTTGCTGGTAGATTTTGGCCTTCTTTGACCCGCGACGAAGGGTCTTACGAAAGTCGCTCTCTACAGTGTCATGGAACCGTTTGAACTGTTCCTCGGAAACCTCTTGTTCGAGAATTTCTGCGACCCGACTCGGCTGTTTATTGTATGCCTTGACGAGTTTAATTTTCTCAAATGCATCTTTCTGTCTGTCAGTCAGAGACTCTTCAAAAGCCTCTGCAACTTCTTTTCGGGTAGGTGGTGACGTTTCTCCAAACTTTACGTTGGACCAATCGCGGAGCTCTTCAATACGATATTTGCAAAAATCGTCGAAACTACTGGTGACTGAGCTGACAATCATTTCGACGGCCTGATTCGACTTGTCTGATCCTTTGAAAGTCATTCTTCTGGCTGAAGTAGCCTCTTTTATGGGAACCTTATTCGGCCATTTGCTTTTGTAAGGGGGCCGCACTTTGTCAATATCAACGGGGAGTTGGGGGTTGAGTGAATATGCTTTTTCTATAACACCTCTTGCATAATCTCGTGTCCTAAGGTGAACAGGCGGATTTTCTTGTTCGAAAACGAGCTTGTAGACAGTTAAGGCCAGTTCATCGACTTGGTCAGTTTCGAGGCTTCTCATCGCACAACCATACGCAACTGCATATATTCGCTCGCTGACGTACGGATCATTTACTTCTGCAAAATGCGTGAGGAGTTGTTGAAGAGAACTCATTCGGTCTTGCAAAAGATTCACCAAAGCCTTTGTTGCTCGATCTCGAAGCACGCAATTTGACGAAGTGAAAAACCAGACGAGGGTCAAACCTGTAAGAAACACCACTTCGTCGTTAAGATCGTATTTGCTTAGGTCACTCCATGCCCAATCGACAAGTCGATTCGAAGAGCTTTCATCGAACGAGTTTTCGTTCAGGAAAACAGACCACCATTCATCACGATCTGAGAGACTTAAAGGGAAGAGTTTCTGGTCGAGCCACCGCGCATTCAATGCGTGATCAATCATCGGTGCAGTCATCAACACAGAATCCCAAAAATCGTCATATGTTCCCGGCCAACGTAGCACTACTTCTTGAATGTACCCGAACGTGTTTGTCGAAAATGAGTCTCCTTTTCTCCATGACAAGCTTTTAACAAACGCTTCTCTTATAACGTCACATTCCGCCAAGTGTGGTATCATTTCGAAGAGTTCGGACCCGATGCGTTCGGGAACTTGGACACTTAGTGCTTCGATGAGTCCTGAGTGCTCCCATGCCGAAATTTCGTTTGTTAATCGTTTTCCAATTTCTCCTTGTGCTTCAAAAGCAAGTTGCGTGGCTTCATCGTTGGAACATCGATCAAGAAGGTGCTGTGCAACGAGATGGTCAGTGAATCTCTGATACGCTAGATGCGCAACCTCAATGTGATCAGTGTCAATTCTCCAACAGTCCACATTCAAGATTCCTTCATGAACGAGATGCTGAAAAAGTGACTTTGAATTAGAATTGCTAGGCAGGTGGTAGTTGACAATCGATTCCGCTTCTTGCCTATTTAGATACTCTTTATCGGAGAAAGCAAATTCCTTGCACAGTGAATCTAGGGCCTTCTGGACAATCTGATCATTCGGGTTAAAGTCGAGCATTTCCGGTGCTGCGAGTTTCTCATTGATCGAATCTATGAAATGATCAAGAAGCTGCGAAATCCCTCTCATCCCGAGTGGGACGTGTGTAAGATTCTTGTTCTTCAATGCCACACAGAATGATTTCAGGAAAAGTGGATTCGAAAATTCCGGTGCCAACATCGGAAAGCTCGGCGTTATTCCATAATGGCTAAAAAAAGTCTCCATTGCCCGAGACTCGTTGTCGTGGAATCCTCGATGTTTGGCGCATATGACATCCGGTTCTGATAGGTAATCCGGGACAATCAATTTGAAATAGGATGAACGGATGCTAAGACATATTCCGATCCACGGGTAACGACTTAGACGCTTGAGCATCCCCGGAAGATGTTTCTTCCACAATGAGTTGCCCGTCCCTTCGTTAATGGCATCGATGAATAGAACAATTCGACATTCGTTCGCCATTGCAGACGCTTGGACAGCGCCCAGAAATTCATCAACGGAACAAGTAAGGCCGAGAAGTTCAACAATTTGGCCCCACGGTTCGGCGTCTTGAAAATGCGATCCATGAAGTAATATCTGTGGTAACCCTTCTCCGATGGACTTCTCCGCAACATCGCACAGAAGATGAGTTTTTCCTTCTCCAGCTTCACCTTTGAGAATCAGTGCCGGATTTGTCGCTAGTTTGGTTTCATCAGAGACAAGAAAGGTGTCGATTTCGTAAAGCGCGATCTGAAGTTCACGTAATCGTCTGTGTGCACTATTAAGCTCTTCAATTCTCTCGCTTCGATAGTAATTCGACTTCTCCGCTTCGGTTGGATTGTCATTTACTACTTTTCTGAAGGAATCGAGATTAGAAAAAAGAACGTCCAGTTCAGTTCGAATGCTCTCTATCGAATGCCCTAATTCGTCGACGGGAATCGGAGTTAAGATGCGTGAAAACGAAATGTTGTTTTGGTCACAGCCATGAATTACGGGTGCAATGAGAGTAAACAATTCAGTCAATCTCCCCATTAACACACTGTGATCTGCCTCGAATTTTGAATGAGGGAAGTTCGTTGAAATTTTCTTATTCACACGATGAAGTTTACCAACCAACTCTCTGATTCGGCAAAAAAATCTTGTGTGCCGTGAAAGTCCATCAAAGAGGTCAGCCTGCGGAAGGTCGACGTGAATTTGGGGTGTGTATCTGTCTCCAGCATTTGCAATTGCCTCACTTAACCTATCGCTGTACCACTCTTGCGTGAAGCTCTGCTGGGAGGCAAACCAAAACCAAAGCATGCCTTGGAATTTCTGGTCTTGAATCCTCGATGTGATCGCTGACTCATCCCAAAGTTCAATTTTTACTGCCCTCCCTGAGGAAAGTGATTGTTTTTCAAGCTCATTCTTTAGTTCTTCCCATTTCTTCGCAGCACTTTTCGTCTTCGTTTGGCGACTGTCTGGAAGATTCTGAGGTATGCAGATGATATACCTCGTCATGTCTGGGTGGGTCTTGAAAGCAGTATTGAAGGACTCCCTGATTTGTGACCATTGAGATGCACCGATAGTTTGGCGGAAATATTTTGCCTGCCATCCCCACTCTTCGCCCGTATTTGTTTTCCAGAAACATTCGACACCTCCATCTGGTGTTCCTTTGCGTGTGAAGACATATTTTGTCCCCTCGTGTTCAGCGTATGCGAGTTGACAGCAGAACTCTTCGAAAGACTTTTGAAGGTCGCCATTTAATGGCCGCAAGTCGGCCCAATTGATTGACATGGTCTGATTTCTCAAGTAATCAAGTATTCATTGCATTTTTGAGGAAGCCCGGAAGCAATTGAGTCAGTCTTCCTGCTTTTGAATCGGAAGGCTGAATCCTCAAATAGCCTACCGCATTCAGAGCACTTAATGTATGCGACTCCGCTGAATGAATACAAAGCCTGCTAATGTTAGGACGAGAATTTCTGCAAGGCTTTTAACATTCCAGCACAGCGGAGATATCCCCGGTAATATCAGCGAAAAGTCAACATTCGGTTTGTTACTTGAATTTCAATTACTGTTACGGTTTTTGACGTTTCATTATTCTCCCAAAAGTGCGTTTGGCCCAGTAAAACGCTGGATTCGCTCTTACCCCCCCCCCCCCCCTCGAATTTCCCGGATTTTTGTTGCGCAGGGAGTACCTATTGAAGGTGTCGGAGGCCGAGAAATAATCGACCCCCTCCCCCTATAATGATTTCATGGGGATAGGGTGACGGCCCGACCGGAGTAGTGCCCGGCTCGATGGGGGGCGGCTGTCGATTCCGTCCCGACCCCGGTTCGTGACGATCAACTGGAGAAAATGGTTGCCGGTGTGAACGGCGACCATAGCGATTCGATGAGAAAGATTGAGAGAAGAAAGGATCAGGAAAGCAACCCGACTGAAAGCGGTTTCACCGCACAATTGATGCGGAATGATGACGATTGCGACCGATTGAAAATGAATGGGGCTGGCGGGACTCGAACCCACAACCAACGGATTATGAGTCCGCTGCTCTAACCGATTGAGCTACAGCCCCTCGAACACTTTTGTGTTTTGTGTCGGTCTCTTTGTCTGAAACTTTTTCTGCCGGATGACTGTCGTGAGTGGTGGCTCAGGGCAGTCGCGTTTCATCATTCTGAATGAATGATGAGGTGATGGGCGAAGTCTATTTTATCGCTGGGCGGCAAGCAATGTTCCGACAACCTAACGATAAAGAAGGTTCAAGGAATTTGAATAATCTGTACGCCATCACAGGGTTCAGGCTCAGTTTCCCTCACTCGATGGGGAGTTGAGGGAACGCGAGTCAACGACGCATCTGCGATTTTGGTGCGGGGATCTCTTCGATGGAGACTTCATTCGCAGGTCGATCAAATCGGCCACGCGAGGGAAGGCGTCTCTCCTGCGAATGTGTCACCGTTGTTGATCAGGAAGCTTTCAAAGCTGCGAGAACTTCATCGGTGATCGCTTTGACGAGTGCGTCCATGTTTCCAGCGGGGTTCTGTCCGGCGTTGGCTGGTTGTTGCAAGTAACCGGGGTAAGAAGGGGGAGCTGAGAAGGCTGTTGTTTGCGGAGCAGGTACGTTGTTTTCCGAATAGCCTTCCCGGAATGCGGTGTTGCCGCACAGATCGCAATCTTCCATGTGGAAGCGAGGATCGTCGAAGCCGAGTTTCTTTTTGAGGTCGAGCAATTCGCGTGATTTCTGCTCGTTGAGATAAGTGATTCCGCCAATTTCTTTGGACAAAATCAGGATGCGGCAGTAGGCATCAAGGATTTCAGTTTTCCAATACGCTTCTTCGAGCGTCTTTCCGAAACTGACTGTTCCGTGGTTGGTCAGGATGATCGTGTTCGTTGATTTCAAGAAAGGCACAACCGTATTTGCGAATTCTTGTCCCCCTGGAGTTTCGTAAGGAGCCAACGGGACTTCGCCCATGAACACTTCAATTTCCGGCAACACACATTGTGGAATCGCTTCACGTGCGACAGCGAATGCGGTGGCGTGTGGCGGGTGGCAGTGAACAACAGCTTTGACGTCGGGGCGATGTTCCATGATCGCCAGGTGCAGCAGGATTTCGCTCGTTCGTTTCTTGATACCGGCGAGCTGATTCCCTTTCAGGTCGACCATGCAGATATCTTCGTGCTTCATGAACCCTTTGCAGATCATCGTTGGGCTGCAGAGAACTTCGTTTTCACCAACGCGATAAGAGATGTTTCCATCGTTGGCAGCTGCAAAACCTTTGGTGTAGACGCGTCGACCAATCTCACAGATCCATTCTTTAATTTCCGGGTTGTTGAAGAGTGGGTGATACATGGCTTTCTCTTTTCACAGTCTAAGGTTGAGTGTTTCTGGTCAAGGGGTGGTTTCTAGTGACGAGGGAATTGAGAACTCGCTAGTCACCAGGCTTTAGTCCCGAGACATTTTTGATATCGACAACATCGAGCAGGGCTGCGCAGTAGCCGTCGATTGGTTTTTTGTCTGGGTAAAACGGAGCCGAAGCTTCCGCGCTTTCACTAATTGCAACGATTGAACCTTCCCCCGAACCGAGCTCGTCGAAAATAATCAACGGTTCGCCACGTCCGCCCTCTTCGCCGATCAGGGCAGGGAGGTCGAGCGGGACTACGACTTTCCAGCTGCTTCCATTCAGAGATGGATGGCATCTTGAAAGTGTCACTTTGCCGATGACTTCGCCGATACGCATGGGATAGGAATCAGGAGTTAGGAATCAGTTAGGTTAGTTTTTTCGTTGCTACTTACTGCAGATGACTTTTAACAGGTTCTTCAATTCAAAATACGAACGATTCGTAGGGTCGATGCACCAGACGTTGGCTCGTAGTTGTTTGCGGATTTTTTTGACTTCGCCGGAGTCATTAGCGACGACGGCTTTCGCTTTGCTGTTTCGATTGGTCAGGCAGGCTGCTCTGTGGGTTTGCTCTGCGAAGATCAGGACTGCGCCTGCTCCGGTTCGGCAAAGTTCACTGATTGCAAACTTGGCTGCATCGTCAGGGCAACTGACGAGTTCTTTGTTGACGTCGCCCAGTTCGGCAATCGCCTGCTGAACATTTTCCGTGTGCCGCACAATCGCAATACTGAGGTCGTTTGGAGTCGCAGCCTGGTTCGTTGCCTTGCTCTGTTGTGATGCCGGCGAGTGGCTTGTCCGTTCGATGGTTAATTTTCGTTCCCGAACAACATCAACAGCCGCTGGGGTGATGATTGCTTTCGTCGGAACAAAAACCGTTTGGCCAGCTGGGATGCTTTCGATTTGCTCCGCAGTGATGACGTTATTTGAAAGTTGGTGCTGAGGCGGTTGTTTGGTGTCTTGTGGTGAGGGCGACACTTCGTGCACAGGTTCGTCAGGCGAACTGAGCTGGCTCAGTACGTTGGCGACGATCCGGTCGATGGTGGTTGTTGAAAGTGTCATAAACAAAAAATGCTTTTCGCCACGAGGCAGGACGTCAAGACAAATGTTGGGTCTGCTTTAGTCGTCAGGCTGTCCGAGCACGATCCAACGAACTGGTGTTGTAGGTGTTCCCATTACGTCTCCGATCATTTTGCCATCGGAACAAATCATCACATCTTGACCGACTTGGCTGCCCAGTTCATCAATCGCCAGAATGGGAGTTCCGTCCCGGCCACGGTCTGCCAGTAATGGTTGCACTACGAGCAGTCGCCAGCCATTCATTGAATGGTGTTTGACAGTCGAGGTGGCATGACCGATGACGGAGGCAAGTTGCATCTTAATTGAGGGCTAAAGCATCTTAGGGTTTAAGAGGACTTCTACACTATTGTCAAAACCTCTCTAGACCACTCGCAGTTCGTCGACCATGACGCATCTTCGGGTTCTTGTGAATGTGCCGGGGTTGGTGACTCCTTCTCCGGTGGGAGTGGCGACGCTGAAGGAGAGGTAACCTTCTCCGCCGAGCCCCAAGCCAGCCATTGAAGGACCGTTCTTGACGAACAAGGTCGTGTCCATCAATTTGCCCATCACAGTCATTGCGTGGACATTTCGTGAGTGAATGATGGCTGTGTGGCCGAAACCATGTTCGAATTCATAGGCGAGTTCGATGGCGTGCATCGTATCGCGGGCTCGTACGAATGGGATGAACGGCATCATCTGTTCTTCGGGAACAAACGGGTTGCTGGTGTCGGTTTCGGCGTACAGGATTTCCGTGTTTTGCGGAATATTGAGTCCAATGTGCTGAGCGAGAACTGCGGGGTCTGCTCCGATGAAATCGCGATTGAGAACAGGGTGACCACCTGGTTCTTTCGGAGGAGCAAAGGCAAGCTTCGTGAGGGCATCTGTTTGCTGAGCATTTAAACGATACCCGCCATGGCGACCGACCGCTTCCATCAGTTGATCGAAAATACTCTGGACCGCGAAGACTTCTTTCTCGCCAATGCACAGCAGGTTATTGTCGAATGCAGCCCCAGCCACAATTGATTTTGCTGCGTTTTCGATGTCAGCTGAGTCGTCGACTACGACTGGAGGATTTCCCGGTCCAGCGACGACTGCGCGTTTTCTGGCACCCAGAGCGGCTCGTCCAACTGCGGGGCCACCCGTTACGCAGAGCATGCGAACGTTGCGGTGATGGAAAATTTCGTTGGCTGATTCAATTGTCGGTTCACCGATAATGGTGATCAGATTCTCGATGCCGATCTTTTCTGCAATGGCTTTGTTGAATGCCTGAACGCCTTCGCAGGCAATCCGTTTTCCCGAGGGGTGCGGGTTAAAGATGATGCTGTTTCCAGCTGCCACCATGTTGACGATGTTACCAGCGAGTGTCGGAAGCGAGTGCGTCACCGGTGTGATCGCGCCAATGACTCCGAATGGGGCACGCTCTTCGAGTGCGATCCCGTGGTCGCCGCTGAAGCAGGTTGGATTGAACCATTCGACTCCAGGGACTTGTTTGATGATGCGAAGTTTCGCTTTCTTGTGATCGAGTCGACCGATCTTTGTTTCATCGAATTCTTTCTGGCCCCACTCGTCGGCACGCTCATCGCACATGTTTTTGACGATGTCGATCACGGTTTTCCGGTCAGCAATTGATTTCTTCTTCAGTTGCTGAAAAGCTCCATTGGCAGCAGCGACTGCTTCATCGACGGAGCTGAATACACCGAAGTTTCCGCCACCGCTAAACCCGTTTGAGGCGGCACTTGTCCGTGACGCTGTTCCATTCGAGACGACGGGAATGCCGTTCGGGTTTGATTGAGGATTCAACGCTGGCGAACCGGTCAGCTGTCCACCATTCACTTGCCGTGGAGATTTTCCCAATTCCGCCAGAACTTCTTCAACGACGGATCGAATTGTTTGTTCAGTTGTGTTCATGTTTGATTAATCTCGTATTGGGCGAACAATTGGTTTAGTCGGAGACTTTAAGTCTCTGGCTAAAGGTCGTCTTACGAATAGGATTGCTGTGATTCGGCGTAATGTTTGAAGCGGGTTTTTGTGGGGAAGTTTGTCAGCATGAATAAGACAAGCGTGCCGACTATTCCCAGCGACCACCAGTTTTTCTCAAGGATGTAGGCGACGATATTCATGAAACAGCCACCCTCAAGGAGAGCGAAACCGATGATGGTTCGCAGCTGCATGACCTGATACGGCTTGTTTTCCGGAGTGACCGGAATACTTCGGCGGCCGTACTGGCTGTCGATCACTTGTTCCGTTACGAATGCTGAGACGAAAAAGAACATGACAATTTGTGGAAGGGTCACTGCTGCCATCACTGCACTGACTAACGTTCCCTCACTTGCGACATTCACTCCACCGACAGCAAAAACGGCAACTCCGCAAAATGCAACAACTCCTGCAATCAACGCAGCTGCGATGATCTGTGATGTTCGGAGAATTGCCTCTGGTGTTCCGGAGTGCCTGTTCATTCTGAGTCGTCTCCCGCATCGAAGATTGCATTATGTCCGACTTGAACATTATCGACGATCCCGATGATGGCGCAATCGATCGGAAGTGTTTTCGTATCCTCAGTAAATCGAGCGCTTGACCCCTGCACGATCAGTACGACTTCTCCTTCACCGGCACCGACGGCATCGACGGCGATAAACGTTCGTCCTGTCGGTTTGAGTGAATTCTTATTCTGTTCATCAATCCGCAACGGTTCCACGATCAACAATTTCTGGCCAACCATCGTGTTGACCTTGTGCGTCGATGTGACGTTACCGGTGATTTTGGCTAAAAACATTTTGGTGTTACCACTGAGTCACGGAGAGATGGAGGAAGTTCGTGGAGGCGTCTTTTGATTCCATCTCGCATCATTTCCACTTGGAAGTTCGACAGGAATTCAATTCGAACTCCTGTCAGTTTTAAGTCGGTGAATAATTGTGCTTAATGAATAGGGGGATTTTTTCTTGTCGTTTTGATCTCGGGAATCTATTTCAAAAGGATTTCTTGAATTACTGTTTTTGCTTGGGTGGAAAGTACTCATTTCTGGACGAGGTTCGCTGTCTGTCTGGCAACGACGAGCTCTTCGTTTGTGGGAACGATCCAGATTTGGATTTTGCTGTTGTCAGCGGAGATTTTTCCTTCCCCTCGAGTGGAACTGTTTTTGTCGTTGTCGAGTTCGATACCAGCGAAGGTCATTTCTTCGCAGACCTTGCTTCGAATCGCATCGCTGTTCTCTCCGATCCCTCCTGTGAAAACGAGTGCGTCTGCCCCATTTAAGACAGCAAGGTACTGGCCGATGTACTTCTTGATGTCCGCGGCATAAACATCGACAGCAAGCTGTGCCTGTTCGTTTCCGTTGTCGGCTGCGATTTCGATATCTCGACAGTCGTTGGAAACACCACTGAGTCCGAGCAGTCCTCCCTGTGTCGACAATTCATCTAGTAGTTCGTCGTAATCTTTACCACTGAGCCGTTTCACGAGCCGCAGTGCGAATGGGTCGAAATCTCCAACGCGATTGTTTTGTGGCAATCCAGATTGTGGAGTCATTCCCATTGAAGTCGATTGCGACAGACCACCGAGCATGGCGCAAATTGAACTACTCCCTCCGAGGTGGCACGAAATGACTTTCGCGTCCTCTTTCCCGAGTAACTCTGCCATTCTCGTTCCAATGAAGCGGTGACTTGCTCCGTGAAATCCCCAGCGACGAACTTCGTATTGCTGGGTCCATTGGTAAGGGACTGAATAAATTCGGTACTTTTCCGGGATCGTTTCGTGGAAGGCTGTTTCCAACGCTGCCACGAGGGGGATCTTCGGGAATGATGCCTGAAGTTGACGCATCGCCCGGACGTATGGCGGATTGTGAGCAGGAGCAACGTCAGCGAGGTTTTCCATCGCTTGCAACAGCTCTTCGTTGACGATCTTGATGCCACTCAACTTGCCAGCGAAGACCGCTTTGAAGCCAATCGCAGCGACTTCATCGACGGAGCTCAGGCAACCGGTGTCGGAGTGCATCAGTTGATCCAGACACATCTGCACAGCGGCAGCGTGGTCCGGAATGTGTTTGGTTTCTTTGGCAGCATGGCTTCCAATTTCAACAACACAATTCGACTCTGCATCTTCTCCAATCCGGTCGATTCCTCCACGTGCCAACTGCTGCTCGGTTTCCATGTCGAACAGTCGGTACTTGAAACTCGTCGAGCCAAGATTTGCCACCAGGATCTTCACAAGTGCACTCCATTGGGGCGGACACTTAAGTGTCCGGCGAACTTTAACCGGTCTAGAAACCTCTGGAATGAACGCTTTCTTCAGTCTATAGAAGAACAAAACCAGGTTTCAGGATCAGTTCTTAAAAGTTTTCCATCAACCCGTTCGCTGGACGCGGCAGGATGTGTGCGCTGACGAGTTCGCCAACTTTGGAGGCTGCTGCGGCACCGGCATCGACAGCGGCGCGGACGGAGCCGACATCGCCTTTGATGATTGTGGTGACGAATCCGCCACCGATTTGTACTTGCTTTACGAGGGAAACGTTTGCTGATTTCAGCATCGCATCCGACGACTCAATTGTCGCAATCAGGCCTTTGGTCTCGACCATTCCAATCGCTTCGTTCATTTTGATTCCTTGATCAAACAGTGTCTGTTGTCTAAACGTGGTCACAATGTTCTTCTCGAAAACTGCGGTATCCACGGAGACGGAAACTATTTCGAGCTAGCTTTCTTGGAAGGGAGGATGGATGCCAACTCTTCGTGTGGTCGTGGAATGACCTGGACGCTGACAACTTCGCCGATTTTACTGGCAGCACCGGCACCAGCATCGACGGCAGCTTTGACAGCTGCGACATCGCCTGTCAGGAAGATGGTGACGAGACCACTTCCGACTTTTTCCCAGCCAACCATTTCAACGTTGGCAGCTTTGAGTGCAGAATCAGCCGCTTCGATGAGGCAGATGAGTCCCTTCGTTTCGATCATTCCGAGGGCTTCGGAAACTTTAGCCATAGCAGTATTCTCCAAATAAGGATCAAGGGGTTGGGAGTGGTTCAGGGGTTTGAGTTCAGGCTTAGGGAAGCTCCCTAAACGCTAAACTTGAATCCTGAGGTTTATGAGTGGCAGGCACAGGCGCTGCTGTTGGGTTTGATTAATTCGACGTTTGTCGCTTTGGTCAAGTTGATGGCGTTGCCTTCATCGGTGTCGAGGTGAACTTCAAGTTTGATCTTGTTATCTCCCCCTCGGACCGAAACGTTTTCAAGGACGGTTGTGCAACTGGGAGACTCGACTCGCAAGTGCATGAGATCTTTGTCTTGAACGCCATAAGCTGCCATGTCGGCGGGCGACATGTGAACATGTCGCATGGCTCTGATAACACCTTCGTTGAGTTCGATGCTGCCCGCAGGGCCAACGATTAGACAGCCTGGAGTGCCAGCAGTATCTCCGCTGATACGGACAGGGAGGTCCAGTCCAAGCGAAATGGCATCGGTGAAAGCGAGCTCAACTTGAGACGCTCCGCGGCAGGGACCTAAAACGCGGACTTCAGGTAACATCCGACGTCGTGGTCCAACGATGGCAACTGTTTCCTCAGCTGCGTAATAGCCTTCCTGGTACAGCCATTTCATCGGTGTGAGGGTGCGACCTTTACCGAACAGAATTTCAACATGCTCTTCGGTGAGGTGGCAGTGCCGAGCAGAGATGTTGACCTTCAGAGGATTCGGTTTGCCAGTTACGGGGGCTTGCTGCTGTAGTCCCACGCCTTGTAATTGACGGTTCAAGACCGAGCGGACAACACGTTCGACGTCACTTCGAGAAAGAGTATTTCCAACCGCTGACATGTCTGGGGCATCCCTTGTTTCAAACGAAATTATTGGCTGCGTGTTTCGTTGTTCTTGGTACGACTGCTAATTGGCGACGATGCATTCAATGTTGAGTTTTTCAAGTCGCGTTAACCATTCTTTGGGGGTGTTTTCATCAACAACCAATTTATGCACGATCTCGAGTGGACCCAAGTGCGCCAGTTCAGAGTGTCCGAACTTGGTGTGGTCAGCGACCACGATCACTTCATCCACAGATTCGATCATCTGGCGTTCTGTTTCCGCCAGTAATGAATTGGTATTGAAGAGCCCCCGTTCAGTAATTCCGCCAACGCTCATGATGAGTCGTCGGGCGTGAACACGTTTCAGGGCTTCAATTGTCAATTCCCCCAATGCGACTCCGGTTTTCGGGTAGACGTATCCGCCGAGATAAATCAGTTCGACGTCCGCAACTCCGACTAAATGGTTCGCGATCGGAAGTGAGTTTGTCACGACTTGCAAACCTTTGCCCGCAAGATGTTTCGCCACTTCCAGGGTTGTGGTTCCACCATCGAGGATGATCGTCTCCTGCCGACCAATTAATTCTGCTGTTGCACGACCAATTTTTTGCTTCTCAGTCGATGCGAGGTTTCTTCGGACGTCGAAACCGGTCAGGGCATCGCCAACATACGATGCTCCCCCACGTGTTCGTCGTACCTGTCCAATACCTTCAAGATATTCCAAGTCTCGCCGTATAGTGGATTCGCTGACATTAATTGCGCAGGAAAGCTCTCCTAGAGATATAAACCCCTTGGATTGTATGACTTGCGTGATTTCGTCGCGTCTTTCTTCAACGAGCACAATAACTAAACCCGTTTTGCGTGAGTTCTCTAAGTTCTCTGATTCTGCCGTCAGTTGGATTGATATTCAACTCGAAATGACCAGGAGTTGTCAAATTCTTCCAAAAAGTTTCACGGGATTGCGGTTTTCATGAAAATGGTGGCAGCAACGTCCACTTCAGTTTGAGTCGACTGAAAATGTCAAATTCCTCATCTCAAATCGGTTTCTTTTACCGTACTAGCTGGAGCGGACTCCTTTCTCTCATTACTCTTCATTCGACTGAGGGAATCCCAACGACCGATTCAGGTGGTACAGTCGTTTCACTTAGAAGGTGAAAGAACGAATATGGGTGGTGAACTTTTGACGACCTCTCGATCTGAGAAGCTCGAAGCTCTTCGCAAGAGCCTCTCCGCAGTGATTCGCGGAAAAGACGAGACGATCGAGATTCTTTTGATTGCTTTGTTTGCGGGCGGGTCAGTTTTGATGGAGGATGTCCCCGGAGTCGGGAAGACAACTCTCGCCAAGGCGCTGGCGCGGTCGCTCGATGCGGAATTCCGTCGCGTGCAGTTCACGCCTGACTTACTCCCATCAGATATCCTTGGCTCATCTGTTTATTCTCCCAAGGATGGCAGCTTCACTTTCAAGAAGGGGCCGATCTTTTGCAGCATCCTCTTGGCAGACGAAATCAACCGAGCCTCTCCCAGAACGCAGTCCGCACTGCTGGAGTCCATGAGTGAAGGGCAGGCGACGATTGAAGGTGTGCGGCATCACTTGCCATCGCCGTTCCTCGTACTGGCGACTCAGAATCCGGTCGATTTTCATGGAACCTATCCGCTCCCGGAAGCACAACTGGATCGTTTCCTGGTGCAGCTACATGTCGGCTATCCCGAGCCTGATATGGAAATTGAGATGTTGTATGATCGGGCGGTGACGCTCCCTATTAATTCTGTTGAAATCGTCATGACGATGGAAGAGGTCACTGAGATTCAGAAGTCAGTCCGGGAAGTTCAGATGGAACGAAGCCTTGCGCGTTATCTCGTCGACCTTGTCTCAGAGACTCGAACTCACCCGATGTTGAAACTTGGAGTCAGTCCGCGCGGCAGTCTCATGTTCTTTCGGGCAGTCCAGTCGGCTGCGTATCTAGCAGGTCGAGATTTTGTAATCCCGGATGATATTCAGAAGATGGCTCAGCATGTGTTACCGCATCGGTTAAGCTTAACTCCAAAGGCACGCTACGGAAGTCTGACTCGTTTACAGGTCGTTCAGCAAATTGTCAGTGAGGTTCCGGTTCCCGTATGAAACGTCGCGATCCATTAATGGTTCGTCTCACCAGATTTCTGGTGGGTTTCAAGATGACTCCGTTTGGGCGGGTCGCTGTCTTGGGGATTTTCTTGGGTGCTTTAGGTGGCGTGACGATCGAAATTCCGGTCTATCAGATTTTTTGTGGCTGGGTCTGTCTGTTTGGGTTTATCGAAACGACAGGAATCTTACTCAGGCCGAAGCTCGAGCTGAAAGCGTGGTTCCCAGATAAGGTCATCGAAGGTGAGTCGGTCACTGGATATGTGGCCATCACGAATGTCGGCATGTTTCCAGCTTGCGATATTATGTGTGCTCTGCTGGGAATGCCTGAAGGGCTGCGGCATCTTGATGCGGATTTCTCCATTCCAACAATCCCCAAGGGGAAGCAGATGACACTGCCAGTCACTGTTCAAGCTAAAAAGCGTGGCAACTATCTTCTGCCGGGAGCGCGGATTCACAGCACCTTCCCATTTAATTTGATGCGATTTGGAAAGGCTCAAACTGACCAGTGGGAGCTGCGAGTTCTGCCTGCGTTTTCACCGCTCGAACAGTTTGAGATTCCGTTTTCCCGAAAGACGCAGGCAGACGGAGCGAGTGTCGAAATCCGAGTCGGAGATTCTCCTGAGTATATTGGAAATCGAGACTACACTCCCGGAGAACCAGTCAGGCGTCTCGACTTCAAGGCTTGGGCAAGAGTGGGACGACCGGTTGTTCGTGAATATCAGGATGAACTCAATTCGCAGGTTGCCATCTTTCTCGATACTCATCTTCCGCGTCGTTGGAAACGAAAGCGAAAAGATCATTTGCGGTTAGAAGCTGCTGTAAGTTTGACTGCCGCGATTGCTCACCAGATGGACCAACGCGATGCGTCGGTCGAAGTCTTTCTGGCGGGAGCGGATCTCTTTCTCTTTCAGCCAGCTGCCGGAGTGACACACTTTGAGAGTGTGATGGAGGTGCTTTCAGGAACCGAGTTGACGGATTCAGAATCGCTTTCGCAGTTGGCTCCTGTGATCTCCGATTCGTTGGAAGATGTTGCGGTTGTGTTTTGCGTTTTTGTTGACTGGGATGAATCACGAGAACAATTTGTTCGCGGGATCGTCGAGTCCGGCTGTGCCGTTCGTCTGTTGTTGGTCTCGGAATCGGAGCCAGGGATTCCCATTGCGTACGATGAAGGAGAGTTCACAACTCTCAATCCACGAGCGATTCTTCTTGGTGAGGTTCGCGAGTTGTGAATCACAAAGCAGCACAATACCGGATTTTTTTCAGTTCCCAGCGAACGGCAGCTGTGGGAGTGATTCTGATTCAGTGTGCTGTGCTGTTCATCATGATGGAAGCGGCAACGTTTTCGATTTGTGCTGCTGTACTTGCCTGTTGTGGACTGCTCGCACATAAAAAAGACTGGCTGATTTCACTTCCGGGTGACTTCTGGGTTTTTCTCCTCGCTGCTGTCTTTGTGGTGAAATACTCTTTTGCGCCAAAAGAATTCGATTTAGACGACAGGTTTCTGTTCACCGACTTTACATATGAAGTCGCCATGTTCTGTGTCGTCGTAGAGCTGTGTCACTTATATCGCAAACAAAACCGTGAGAAATTACCAACATCATTTTTGGTGTTCGCGGTGATCGGATTGGTCTGCACCTGTAATGTTCGTTTGAATGGATTTCGGCGACTGGCCATGTTGCTGCTGACTCAATGCTTTCTTTTCATGAGCATGTTGTTTTCGATGAAGTCCCGCCGGTTTTCGCAAGTCAGACAACGGCGAGGATTGGTTTGGCGAAACTCGATTATGTGGGGAGTGCTGATCTGCTCGGCTGCAATGGGAACATCGTTGTCGGTCTTGCTTCATCGGTACGAGCATGTTTTCGAACGAGTCGTAAACGGTTATTTGGCGATTGGGGACCATGGGCCTGCCAGAAGCGGGTTTTCCAATCGGGGTGGGCTCAACGATATTTCCAGCTGGCAAAAATACGGCGGAGAAAAAGTGGCACTGCGTCTCGAGTCCGATTCGATGCCCGGTTACCTGCGTGGGAAGGTTTTTAATGAATTTCAAATGAACCGCTGGGTGACGACTGAGCGAAGTCAAACTTTAGCTCCGATTCCGCGAGAAAATTTTTCTGGCGAACTCACTGTTGGGTTTCCTGATGATGAGCACTTGTATTTGGTCTCCGAAACGCTTCCGGGGAAGAATCGAATCATCAATGTGTGGCCGGTCGAGCGTAAAACTGCGGGGCATTGTTTTGCACCGCTCGAAACGGTTGCTTTCACTTGTCGTTCGAGACCGGTCTCTGTTGATCGTAATCGGATCGTCGATCGACAAAGTGAACCAAACGTTGTCTCTTACTCTGTGATTGTTGAATCACAGCCGAGCCGTGATGAAGGAGTTGTCTCCAGCGATTTTCTGCAACTGCCTGGACATCTCGACGAACGCGTTCTTCAGGCAGCACAAGAACTCTTCGCTGATGCAGAATCACCGCAAGAGAAAATTCAGCTTGTTCAACAATATTTTCAGAGAAATTTTCAATATCGATTGGGGGTCGATCTTCCCAGCGGTGAAGACCCGCTTGGGTATTTTCTGGAACATCGGCCTCCCGCCCATTGCGAATTTTTTGCAACCGCCAGTGCCATTCTGCTGAGACTTGGAGGAGTCCCATCGCGATATGTCACAGGTTATCTCGCTCAGGAACAGAGTACCGCTGACAAGATGTGGGTGGCACGAAGTAAAGACGCGCACGCCTGGGTGGAGGCGTACGATTCTGATCAACAACGATGGGTGCTCGTTGAGTCGACACCAGAAGCCGGGGTTCCAAGTCCCTCTCAAACCGGCGTTTGGCAAAATCGTCGGGAGGCGGTCGCACAATATTTTCGTTCGCTGCGGGACAAATTTGTTCGTGGAAATTACCTTCAGGTTCTCTGGTTTTTATTGCAACCTCTCATGTGGGGGATCGTGGCAATCGGTGTCGGAGTTGGAATCCAGTTGCTGCTGAAGCGTCGAGTCCACCGGAATCCTGCATTGGAAGTGGATGAGTCAGAAGAGTGGCCCGAGCTGATTTTGGAGCGACAGAGGATGGACAATATGATGGCCCGAATTGGGTTTCAGCGTGAACCCGGAGAGACATCCACGCGATTTGCGGAGAGAATCGCTTTGGATTTGGAGAGCACACATGCTGCCCGACTGGCTGACTGGTATCGTCAGTATACGATTTGTCGCTATCGACCCGGGACGCGCAGAGAGAGTGTGGAAGCGTTGAGAGCAGAGCGGGAAACATTGAATCAGAAACGTTTCATGAGAATCAATGGATCGAGAGTCAGGAACATGACCAATGCTTGAACAACTTCTTGACCAGGTGGTTGTGCTCGATATGTCGAGTCCGTTCATTTTTATCGGTACGCTCGTCGAAGAAGGCCATCGTTATCTCGTTTTGAAAGATGTCGATGTTCACGATCTCCGTGACAGCAGTTCGACCCGTGAAGTTTATGTTCACGAAGTCCGCACACATGGACTCGCCCCAAATCGAAAACGGGTGCTCGTTCAGAAAGACCGAGTCGTCAGCCTTTCACGACTCTCTGATGTCTATTGAGATGTCTAATGAACGGTGAGGCTCTGCGGCAGAAGTGAGAGTCGTGTAGATGTGAGACTTCAATAGATTCAAGAGCTTTGAGTGTGCTCTGCATTCCCGTTTTGTTCTTCAGTGAATTTTGAACACGGATCAGCTTTGGGCTTCATCAACATTTGGAAACTGACCGGGACCATCCTGGGTGTAGAAGTTCCTGATTAACTTCTCCCAATCGTCAGCTGTTTTCGATTTCCCGAAGGCCTTCCGGAGCTCATCAGCTTCAGGGTGGAGCCGGGCATACTTAAATCCGAATTTTCGAATAGAGCCCAAGGCGGAAGTTGGATCGTGGTTCTGGGCGAGCGAGAAGTGTTTCTCTAAGGCAACTCGCTGTTGGTGGATCGTTGGTGGAACTGGAACGATATTGTTGAGAAGCAGTTGTTGTGCCTGTTCGAAAATCCAGGGATTCCCGATGGCACCTCGGGCGATAGTCACGCCATCCACGCCGGTCTGCTCCAGCATGCTTACGCACGCTTCTGCGGAGAAGAGGTCTCCAGAGCCGAGGACGATTCGCTCTCCGGCTGCTTGCTTCACTTCTCGAAGGAAATCCCAATTGCTCGGTCCGCGATATTTTTGTTCGACAGTTCGGCCATGAACTGTGATCGCAGCTACACCCGCCAGGTAAGCTTGCTCCAGAATGTGAAAAAAATTGTCGCGGCTTTCAGTTGTTTCATCGATGCCGCGCCGCATCTTCACGGTGACCGGAGTTTCGAGAGGAACCGCGTCTCGGACACGCTTGATAATTTCGATCGCTGTTGCAGGTTGGCCGAGATGGTATCCACCTCGGCATCCGCCGATTGCAGACTTCACCGGGCAGCCGAAGTTGATATCAATGACATCAAATCCGGCATCGACAAGTCGATGGGCTGCCGGGACGAACATCTCGGGATCGGACCCCATCAGTTGAGCACCGACGGGATGATCGGCATCTTCGACTCGAAAATAGTGATTTGTTTTTCCGGACCCTTTGACTTCGCTCACGAACCGATCAATCATCACTTCAGCGACGGTATACGACGCTCCATAAGATCGGGCAAGTGACCGCATCGGCCAGTCGCTGTACCCGCTGAGAGCAGCTTGCACGAATGGATGTTCAAGTTCTAAGTGTCCAATTTGCAGCGGAGGTGATGTCACAGGCATTGAGAAATCGCAAAACTCAAGAAAGGCAGTCAAAGAACAAAAGAAGGCTCTGCCACCATAAGATAGCAGAGCCTCCATAGAACGAACCAGCGATGAACCAATTGCTATCTGTTGCAACCGTTGTGGATTGCATTCAGGTGCGTGCAATGTTGAGGCGGCTGGTTGTGCACCAACGGGCGAGGTGGAAGGAATAGACGGTAATCACCCCGACTTCGCATCGTTCTGCTTCGCGAGGTCGCGAGAGTTTCTCAATGATGCGAGAATCTTGAAGTCATTGAAGCAGTGCTGGATGCAAAACTTTATCCTGCGGATTCCGTGCGTCGATTTGGGCTGTCGTTCGGCCCGAGAGGTTCTTCCGAGGGGAGGACTTGAGCGATATCAACGCGGTTTAGATCTCCGCCAAAGGCGTCGAGATAACCAAGAATCTCTTGATAGTGACCGTAGATTCTCATGGAATCATAGCGTGTGATGAAACGGGTTCGGTCGCGACTGTTCAGGCGTGTCCAGGCAACAATCGTTTTGTCGAGGGCTCCCAGTAAGACGATAGCATGAGTGCTTTTCAGCTTGAGTTGTGACTGAATCGGAATGTCAGGATCACTGCCGTCGACTGCAAACGGAAGATCGATCAATCCACCCGATTGGTTTTGGATATCGTCTCCGCCGAATGGATTGGCTCCGACTTCGAGAGAGGTATTGGAGTCGATAGCGACTTCAATTTTGTCTCCAAGCGATTCATTGTCGGGATTGTGAGTGACACGGCGTCGCCAGCGATCGCAATGGACCAGTAAGTTCACAAGATGATCCTTGGTCGGATCGTCGAAGCCTCCACGGTCAGAGAGTTCATCATTGGCAAGCAGTTCCGCGCGCATCGTGAAGAGGGGGGAGAGGGCAGCTGCGATGTGCAGGTTGCGCATGGTGACGATTGCTCGTCGAAATTGTTCTTTTCCGGGATCGCCGATAGGCATTGGGAGAACTCCGTTTCAGGTTTGGTGAAGGTTGGACATCAGTGTGTTTTCGTGAGATGCTTTGATGCCTCACAAATCGTTGGTGTTTGCTTCAACTCGTGTCGAGAGTGGTGCGACTTCATCAACTCGCTGATCAATTGAGGACTTCAGTTGAGTCAGTGTCGTCTTGGTTTTCTCGTCTGCGGTTGCGGTGATTTTTTCCAGTTCGTCGTCGAGAAACATTCCTCGTAACGCATCAAGAACTGCCACACGTCCCTCTGATTGCCGGATCGCAAGAAGCTCACCTGCTTCATCCAACTGGCGGGGAAAGGGGTTGTTTGAAGTCAAAACGCTCCTTTCCTCTGATGGCAGACTTTTGTTGGAGGGTTGGACGAGCTTTGTTTTCCTTCTTGCTAAAAGGCGTGGCAAAACTGCAAGTGCAAAGCCCGCCAGACCTCCGCTCGCCGCTGTTCCGCTGAGGATTCCCACCTGGTACAAAAAACTGGAACCGACCGGAATCCACTTTTTCAACCATTGGAAACGAGGTGTCTGAGCAGTTTCCGGCTTGGCTGATTCAGGAAGTTTTGGCTTCGGCTCTTGCTCCTGCTTCTCTTCGCTCGGTATTTGTTCCGGAACAGCGATCTCTGTGTCGCCGCTTTCGGTGTTACTTCTTTCTGGTCTGGGATCCTGGTTGTTGGGATGTTCCTTTGGCGGCTCTCTTGTTTCGAGTAACTGACTCAGCAGGGACGTTTTACTTTCGAATCCGATGATTCTGCCTGACCGGGTTTGAAAGGTCGGCAGGTGTTGAATGTTGTGGCTGACTGCCAGGTCGCGGTGTTGATCGTAATCCAGGATGTGAATGTGGAAGGCGCGTTGAAGCTGGGAGCGAAAGGTCGAGTTGGAATTCCAGGCATTTGAAAACTGTCGACAGTTCGCACACCATTTCGCTGTCCAAACGATAAGCAGTGGTTTCGATTGGTCTTTGCACTGGCAGCGAAACGTTGTCTGGATCTGCGATGGCTTCGTTCGCCACTTTTCCCAACCATCGAGGAACTCCGGGATCGTCATTTTGTAAAGTGAGATCAATCGTGATTCGATGGGAGCTTCGATTCGCTGGAATTCAAGAAGAGTCGGAGGAGGGGCTAACGTGAGAAGATACTCGACGAGTGAAAACCCGACCGCGTAAACAGCAGCCATCTCTTCAGGGTTCTGTGGGTAGTCGAGTTCGTTGAGCCATTGTCTGGTGATGACTTCTGAAGGAACCTTCAGAGCCGCTTTTCGGAGAGAGTGTTTCACTTCTTCGGATTCAAACAGTGTGGCACAGCCTTCGTCGAGCCAGCGTTCGATTGGATGTCGAACCAGTGAAGCCCGGACAGCGTGGTCGACTTCATGGGGGATCACATCTCGCAGTAATAATGCGTGCGGACCTTCGAGGGTCATCGACCAGTCGAAGACTTCCCCGTTTTCAAAGCGGAATCGAGTTGCTCCTCCTCCTGAGTGTTGGGCATCGCGAACGGAGATTGGACAGGGACGAAACCAGTCTCCCGGAAGCGGGGAGCCTGTCCAGAAAATGGCAGATTGAAGTCGTGCATTCTCCGCAGTTGTTACGATTGCTGGATCAGCGCAGGTGAAGTTCTCTGCAAGAATTGGTCGGGAGAGTAAGAAAGCGAAAACGAGGGGCCAACATTTCGTCGAAGTTTGCTTTGAGTTCATAGTTCTTCCTGAATCGTTTCCACAAAGTGATATTTCCCGGAGCGAACGAGTTCCCGCATGAGTCTGGCAGGGTGAAAGCGAGTCGGGTTGCTGTGATTCATGCGGTTCAGACGCATCGCAACCGCAGCGACGAGTTCCGAGCAGAAGAGTTCATCAAGATTTGCCCCAGGGAAGAGTCGCGAAAGCTGAAACGCCCGAGTCCCGGAGAGCAGGGCACCCGTCATGTCGTACTGTTTGCCGCTGCGTACGAAATGGTTAATTAATATGGTTGAGAGAAGTTGCGATTCCGCAGCAGAGAGCTTGTTGATTGGCGTCAAGCGATAGAGGTCGACCTTCCCCGCATTCAAAACATAGTCGTTGATGCGGTCTCTCGGTCGATGTGCCTGTGCTCCGGCAACAGGTTCGCCTCGAATTAAACATGGCGAACGGCAGAGCGTCGTCGATTCAACCCAGACTAAATCGCCCTGAACTTCGCAAAGAATAGCAACGTGAGAGGGGCCTAGGAGAAGTTTGGGAGGGGAGAAAAAAGAGGCTGTTCCAAGGGAAATGAAACGTCCAGTCCAGTCGCTGCCGTAACAGGCAGCGATGTCACCAGGTTGGAAATTCATCAGTCGCGACCACCTTAGCGCATTTTCAATGCTGGTCGTGCCCGTGAAGCTCACTTTCATGACTTCATAGACCGCTCGCCACGAGGCTGAACGTTAAGACCAATAATGAATTTGCTGTCGTATCACACAAATAGGTTGTTCTACCTGTATGTGATGTGGTCGCGCAAAAAATGAGCCGCACGCTTCTGTTGAAGTGTACGGCTCATGTTAGTCGCAAAAAAGAAGGTTGTTACGCCTGTGATTTTTCCGGGATACGGTCGTCGACATCAACAGCTTGGCCGATGAATCGCAGGAAGCTGATTGCCCACCAGGTCGGATCGAGTTCCCACCATTTGTGACCGGCTCGTGCCAGACGTGGGTGAGCGTGATGGTTGTTGTGCCAGCCTTCGCCGTAAGCTGCGACAGCGACCCACCACAAATTGCGGGAAGCGTCTGTCGTTTCGTAGTTGCGGTACCCCCACAGGTGTGTTGCGGAGTTGACCAACCATGTACTGTGGTATGCAAGGACAACACGTACACACAATCCCCAGAGAAGCATTGGCAAACCACCAACGAACAGGAGTGTCAGGCCGGTCGCCCACAACCATAGCGGGAATGTCTTTTCGAAGAAGACAAGTGTTTTGTCTTTTGTGAGATCTGGAACATAGTGCTTGAAGAGCAATTCATCTTTGCGTTTCGGATGCTTGAGCATCATCCACCACAAGTGCGACCACCAGGCATCTTCGAGTGGTGAGTGTGGATCGCCTTCTTGGTCGGATTGTCCGTGATGTACACGATGAGTTGCAGTCCAGCGGAGTGGTCCACCTTCGCCAGCGATGACGCCGAAAAATGTTGCGACGACTTTCGAAGGCCATTTCAGTTTCAATGATCGATGAGAGAGGCAGCGATGGTACGCCAGGCAAATCCCGATACTGCAGGTGAGCCAATGCAGAACAACCGCCACAGCGAGTGCTTGCCAAGTGAAGTAGAAGGGAGCAATTAACGCTCCGACGTGCATGGCAATCATCCAGCTGGCAACCACCGGGTCGACATTTTTCCATGCCAGCCTGTTCGGTGAAAAGAAGTCCAAGATCTCCTGGCGTTCCTGAGCAGCCTGACTGAGTTGCTTTTTGGGTTGAGTTTCGAGCTCGAATTTTTCGTGCAGAGCATCGACATCGACACCATCGATGAGGTGGTCTTCGTTGACTTGCTCGACATCGATAGCGGGGGCAAATGCCTCGTCTTCGGAATCAGTCTCTGGGCGTTCTATGAGTGTTGACATGTTGAGTTGATCCTCATTTCAGTCATGTAATATCAGTCAGTTGGTTGATGCGGGATCTGTTCCGGGCTGGCCAGACCAGATTCGCATCCAGCGAGGTAGGTCTTATATCAGAACTTTCGGGGGTAAAGTGTCAGGGGGAGGCGAAACTTTCGTCAAAGTTGCGCAGCTTCTGTCACAGAAATGTCAACGGGCTCAAACCTGTTTGTATGAAAGGATTTACAGACCCTGTGGTTGTGCAGGAGAACCTCGTTTCGGTATGCTGAACCTTTGAAAAATTTGCTCAACGTTCTCATTCAAAGGAATTCGGACTATGAAAATATCGAAGACCATTTGCTGCCTGATCCTGTCAATCGTTTTTGTCGGCTTAGTCAACAGTGAGCTGCAAGCAGAAGAGAAGGAGCCAAAAGTGTTGAGACACGTCGTATTATTCACTTTTGCTGATGCCGCAACGGAGAAGCAAGTCGATGAAATCGTCCAGGAATTTGGGCAACTTCCTAAGAAGATTAAGCAAATTCAGGATTATGAATGGGGGCTGAATAACAGTCCTGAAGGTCTCAATAAGACGCACACGCACTGTTTTATCGTGACATTCAAGTCCGAAGAAGACCGGGATGCCTATCTCCCTCATCCTGCCCATCAGGCGTTTGTCGCCAAGCTTAAGCCGATTCTCAAAGATGTGACAGTTGTCGATTTCTGGGCAAAGTGAGAAACCTGAGCAAGAATTCTGAGTCCGTCGCCGATTTCAACATAACCCTGATTGTTGCGAATCGAGAGGCGGATCGGGCATGATTGATCACATTGCGGTAAAGTTTCTGGCTTTCAATATCCATCTTTCGGATTGCGGAACCAGTTCGCTGGCTGCGCGTGCATGTTGCTGGTGAAGACTCTAAACTTGATTTGATTCGGGAATAATCCGTCAGGATCTCTTGACGGATTTTTAATGCGCAAAAGCATACGAGCTGCTGCGATCCCACTCTCGGGTCAATGGAACAGGTTCTGCCTCGCGGACGACAGTGCTGTGTCAAATCAGATAACTTCTACTGCGGGCAGTTTTCGCGCGAATCGTTTCGACGCGATCTCTAGAATGCTTTTTGAAATTCAGGAATTGTTATGGCAGTGACGGCAGTCGTGGGGCTCCAGTGGGGAGACGAAGCGAAAGGCAAAATTGTTGATATTCTCGCCGACCAGCACGAGATTGTGGTCCGCTATCTAGGTGGGAATAACGCAGGGCATACCGTCATGTTTGGCGGAGAGACCTACAAACTCTCGCTTCTCCCGTCGGGAATCTTGCGTCCGGACGCGACATCAGTGATTGCCAATGGTGTCGTGATCGACCCCAAAGCATTGCTCAACGAAATCACATCGATCAAGTCTCAAGGCGTTCAGCTCGGTAAGCTTTTCATTAGTGATAAAGCTCATGTGATTTTTCCTTACCATGTAGCTGAGGAAGCGATTCTCGAAGCTCGTCGCGGCGATCAAGCGATCGGCACGACAATGCGCGGGATCGGAACTTGCTATCGAGACAAAGTCGGTCGAGCTCATGCTATCCGGATTGGGGATTTACTCCGCCCCGCACTCTTTCGCGAAAAGCTTGAAGATATCGTCGAAGCCAAAAACATCATTCTCAAAGCCTTCGATCCGTCAGCCAGTCTCCCTTCAGTTCAGGAGATTTACGACGACTACATGGGGTACATTGAGCAGCTCAAAGACTCCGTCATCGATACGACGTCGTATCTCCATCGTGAGCTCAAAAATGGGAGTTCCATGCTCTTCGAAGGAGCTCAGGGAAGTCTGCTCGATATCGATCACGGAACGTTCCCGTATGTGACCTCGTCGAACAGTTCTGGCTGCGGAATTCAAGCGGGAAGCGGTATTCCGAGTCGAATGATTGATCGCGTTATTGGGGTCGTTAAGGCCTACACAACTCGTGTTGGTGGCGGTCCCTGTCCGACTGAGCTGAACGACGAAACCGGTCAACATATTCGCGACGAAGGGAACGAATACGGCACAGTGACCGGTCGGCCACGTCGCTGTGGTTGGTTCGATGCCGTCGCGACCGCACACGGTGCCCGAGTGAGCGGAATCGATTGTATCGCAGTGATGCTGCTTGACGTTCTGAGCAAACTCGACGAAGTCAAAATCTGCGAAGCCTACGAGATTCATGGCGAGCGAACGACTGACTTTCCGAGCCAACTCGACGACCTCGCAGCTGCGAAGCCGATCTACAGAACGCTCCCCGGGTGGAAAACCGACATCACGAATGTCCGTCGACTCGAAGATTTTCCGAAGGAAGCCCGACACTACATCGACTCTGTTTCCGAACTGCTGGAATCTGAAGTTGGTTTCGTTTCGATCGGCCCAGATCGCGAACAAACCGTTATTTTATAATCGGCAGTGCGTACAATATTCGTGCCGCTGCTAACGCAGTGCCTGTGCCAGTGCCAACTCAGTAGTACTCAGTCCCAATATTGATGGCTGAGATGATGCGTGCTGGTACTGTGAATGCCGATCAGACTCGAGTTCAGAGCGATGGGTCAACAAAACATGTGTGTCGATCCATCGTCGCTGAACATTCAACTCCGAACATTGTTTAAACTCCGAGGGTCTTATTCACTCTAGAGCAAGTCCAGCGTAGGCTTTTACGTTCTGTCTCGTGGCGAGCAGTCTTTGAAGTCATGAAAGTGATCTTCATGGGCATGGCGAGCATGAAAAATGCTCTGACGACAACCTGAAAGAGTGGTCGTCGTCTTTGCTGGCGAACAGCGACTTCAGCAGGCTTGTTAGTGTTTCTTGATTCTGAAATTTCAACCCATATTTTATTATAATGTCATCAACCGAAGACAAACTGAACGAAATTCTCTCCGAACGCATTCTACTGCTCGACGGATCAATGGGAGCGTTGATTTTTTCTAACAACCCCAGCGAAGAAGACTATCGGGGGGAGCGGTTCAAGGATCATCCGATCGATCTTCGGAATCAGGCTGACATTCTCGCACTCACTCAGCCCAAGTTGATCGAAAGTGTCCATCGCAGCTACCTCGAAGCTGGTTCGGACATCATCGAAACAGATACCTTCACCGCCAGTATCATCACGCTTGAAGAGTACCAACTCGACCATCTGACATACGAAATTAATAAAGCGGCTGCCGAACTGGCGAAGCGGGTCGCTGAAGAATTCACAAAGAAAAATCCTGCTAAACCACGCTTTGTCGCGGGAAGTATCGGGCCGACAAACCGTCAGCTTTCGATGAATGCGGACGAGCCCGGCACACGTCCTGTCAAGTTTGACGATATGGTCGCCTCGTATGCCGAGCAGGTGCGCGGCCTCATCGATGGTGGGGTCGACATCCTCTTGCCCGAGACGTCTTTTGATACCTTGAACATGAAGGCGGCGCTCTTTGCAATCGATAACGTCTTCGAAGAGAAAAACGTCCGTCTTCCAATCATGGTTTCAGGAACCATTTTCGATACCGGAACATCATTGACCGGGCAGACGGTGGAAGCGTTCTATACATCTGTTTCGCACATGCCGCTGTTCAGTATTGGGTTAAATTGCGCGCTCGGTCCCAAGGAAATGCGGCCACACATCGAGTCTTTGCATGGCTTGGCGAATTGCAGAATTTCCTGTTATCCCAATGCTGGAATGCCGGATGGAATGGGCGGGTTTAATTCCAATCCGGAAGAAGTCGCTTCGAATATTCGGTACATGGCTGAGAACAACTGGGTCGACATTGTCGGGGGGTGCTGCGGAACGACTCCCGATTACATTCGCAAGATTGCGGAAGCGGTCGAGAATCTGCCTGCCCGAAAAATTCCTGCACTCTCCGGGGCGTCCAACTACTCTGGACTAGTCCGCTATGAAATTACACCAGAGTCCAACTTCAGCATGATTGGTGAGCGAACCAACGTGACTGGTTCGCGGAAGTTCGCCCGTCTGATCAAGGACGAAAAGTACGATGAAGCGCTTTCCATTGCACAAGGGCAAGTGGAAGGTGGCGCAAATATTATCGACGTCAACATGGACGAAGGGCTTCTTGATTCCGAAGCCTGTATGCAGAAGTTCCTGTGGCTCCTCTCTGATGATGCGATGACCGTTCCGATCATGGTCGATTCATCAAAATGGGAAGTCATCGAAGCTGGCCTGAAGTGCATTCAAGGGAAGGGGATCGTCAACTCGATCAGCCTCAAAGAAGGAGAGGAAGCGTTCCTGGAGCAAGCACGGATCATCCGAAAGTATGGTGCAGCTGTTGTGGTGATGGCCTTTGATGAGCAAGGTCAGGCCGTCGATGCCGATGAGAAAGTTCGCATTTGTAAACGGGCTTACGATCTCTTGACCACGAAGGCAAACTTCCCACCGGAAGATATCATCTTCGACCCGAACATTCTGACCGTCGCCACCGGAATGGAGGAGCATAACAACTATGCTGTCGAGTTCTTTGAAGCTGTCAGGCGGATCAAGGATGAATGCCCCGGTGCGAAAACATCTGGTGGTGTGAGTAACGTTTCGTTCTCATTCCGAGGGAATAACGTTGTCCGCGAAGCGATGAATGCCTGCTTCCTGTACCACGCCATCAAGGCTGGGCTGGATATGGGAATCGTCAATGCCGGTCAGTTAGAAGTTTATGATGAGATCGAGCCGAAGCTGCGCGAACTCATTGAAGATGTGTTGCTGAACCGCAATCCAGAGGCGACAGACCGGCTCATCGAATACGCTGATGAAATTAAGGAGAAAAGCTCCGGGAAGAAAGACGATACCGCAATCGCTGAGTGGCGGAATGGAACCGTCGAAGAGCGGTTGCAGTATGCACTGCTCAAGGGCATCACCGATCACATCGAAGCTGACACCGAAGAAGCTCGGCAGAAGTACGATCGCCCGCTGAATGTGATTCAGGGTCCGTTGATGGATGGAATGGCTGTGGTCGGGCAACTCTTCGGAACAGGAAAAATGTTCCTGCCCCAGGTCGTGAAGTCGGCCCGAGCGATGAAGAAATCGGTTGCTTACCTTGAACCGTTCATGGAGCAGGAGAAAATCGATGCCGGTCTGGAGGATGCTCCGGGACGGGGAACGATTGTTCTTGCGACTGTGAAGGGGGATGTTCACGATATCGGAAAAAATATCGTGGGGGTCGTCCTGCGCTGCAACAACTTTGATGTCATCGATCTCGGAGTGATGGTTGCAGCGGATAAAATTCTCGAGACTGCGATCGAGAAGAACGCAGATATTATCGGCCTCTCTGGGCTGATCACTCCTTCGCTGGAAGAAATGATCGTCGTGGCGAAGCAGATGGGACGGGACGGTTTTGAAATCCCGCTACTCATTGGCGGAGCAACGACATCCGCAAAGCACACAGCTGTTCGGGTGGCTCCTGCGTATTCCAACCCAGTCGTTCATGTTGTAGATGCCTCGCTTGCTGTACCAGCGGTCGAAGCTTTGATCGACAAAGATAAGCGAGCCGCATTCATTGAAAAGAATCTTGCGCAGCAAGAGAAGGATCGCATCGCCTTCGGTGCCCGGCAAGAGCGAAAACTCGTTCCGTACGCTGAGGCTTTTAAGCGACGACATCAGACCGATTGGGAGACGGTGGAGATCCCCACTCCTGCATTCCAGGGGACGAAAACTATCGAATCGATGGACCTTTCAAATCTTCGGGACTATATCGACTGGTCGCCATTCTTCAGTACGTGGGAACTGCGAGGAAAGTATCCGAAGATCTTTGAAGATGAGTTTGTGGGGACTGAAGCGAAGAAGCTCTTTGATGAAGCAAACGTGCTGTTAGACAAAATTATTTCGGAGAAGCTCTTTACTGCGAAGGGCGTTTACGGATTTTGGCCTGCTGTCAGCGAAGGGGATGATATTCATCTGTTTGCTCCAGACGCAGCCAACGCCGATGGCGAGCCGCTTGTCACCTTCCCGATGCTTCGCCAACAATGGGAACGCAAAGGGCAAAAAGACTTCCGCTGCCTCTCTGATTTCATCGCTCCGAAAGAGTCTGGACGCCTGGACTACGTTGGAGCCTTCGCGGTGACGGCCGGTCTCGGTTGTCAGGAACTCGTCGAGAAGTTTGATGCCGATCACGATGACTACAATTCAATCATGACGAAAGCTCTGGCGGATCGTCTTGCGGAAGCGTTCGCGGAGTTTCTCCATCTTCAAGCCCGAATCGACTGGGGGTATGGAGTTGATGAAGGGCTCAGTCGAGAAGAGCTGATTGCCGAGAAATACCGCGGAATTCGCCCCGCATTCGGATATCCCGCCTGCCCGGATCATACGCCGAAAAGAACTCTCTTCGATCTCCTCGACGCTGAGAAAATTACAGGGATTTCCCTGACGGAGTCCTATGCGATGTGGCCGGCAGCTTCGGTCTCCGGACTGTACTTTGCTCATCCGAATAGCCGATACTTCAGTGTCGACCGGGTGACCAAAGACCAGGTTGAAAGCTATTCCAGGCGTACCGGGATGACAATGGCCGAAACTGAGCGCTGGCTCGCCCCGAATTTGGGCTATGAGAGCTGATTCTCTCGTTTTTATCAGAAGAAATTGATTTGCACTGCTCCCTTTGGCTGTTACAATTCGATATCTTAATGAGACTGAGTCTCAATTTTAATGGTGAGCCGTTATGTCAGCTTCAATATCTGCCCCGATTGTTCCACTCGAAGTTCTACGAACGAACGAGTGCGGATGTGTTGCGGAGATCATCGCAAGTGATGAGTGGACACACCGATTGGGTGAGTTGGGCTTACGTGAAGGCGTAAATGTTCGAATGGTGAGAACCGGTGAGCCCTGCATTCTCGCGGTCGCTGGGCATCGTTTCACCTTTCGTTGTGATCCTTCAACGATGGTACTCATTAAATTGACCGAATCGACAGGGTGAGGTGAATAGACGTGGGGAATGAGAACCAACCGCGAACAACTCTCGCAGACTTGAAAGAAGTCGGCTCTCGAGGGTGTATTCTTGATGTCAGCGGAGACGATGCCGTCGCGATCCGCTTGATGGAAATGGGGCTGACCGAAGATGAAGAAATCGAGGTCATCGGCTTTGCCCCGCTCGGTGACCCGATCGAATACTCGATCCGTGGATATCGTATCTCGCTTCGATCGACTGAAGCCGCCCGCGTCAGCATTCGATCGATTTAGCAGGCCAGCTGTCTATCCAGTTCCATTTAAATCTGGACCACCTTGAATTTTGACAGGTTGCGTAAAGTGTCTCTCAAAGCAGTGACCATGGATGCGGTTCAAACAGTTTTGAGAGAACCGTATTCGTTGCAACTCATTTCAACCAAATATTTTATCCCATCACAACTGCAAAATGTGGTTTTGCACGAGCCCGTAAACTTCCCCCACTTTTTCCTTCCTCCAAATTTCTGATTATCACATGTCTGATTTGGTCTCCTCGCCCACACAATCAGCGTCGTTGACCGTCGCGCTCATTGGAAATCCAAACACTGGGAAAAGTACGCTCTTCAATGCTCTCTCCGGAGGGCAAGCGCGTGTTGGAAACTTCCCCGGGGTAACCGTCGAAAAGAAGGTTGGCTCGTATCGCTTTCAAAACCGAGAGATCACGCTCGTCGACCTTCCGGGAACTTATAGCCTCTCGCCCCGCTCGGCTGATGAAATGGTTTCGGTGGATGTTCTTCTGGGACGACAGCCCAGCGCCCCGGCCCCCGATGCGGTAGTCTGCATTGTTGATTCTTCCAATCTAGAGCGAAACTTATATCTTTTCAGTCAGCTCCGCGACCTGAACCTGCCGACGGTCCTCGTCCTCAATATGTGGGATACGACGACTTCTCGCGGTGTCACAATTGATGTGGAGAAACTGCAGGAACGCCTTGGCGTTAAAGTGGTTACCACTTCAGCACATCGGAAAGACGGGATCGAAGCGGTTAGCCATGCGGTGCTGCAAGCACTCGAAGAGACGGTTCAGCCATCCCCGCGATTGTTCCCCACTGAATTTTATGACGAAGTCGAAAAGCTTTCAAAGTGGCTCGAAAATCGTGGAGAAGAAGAAGTCCACTTTTTCCTCCTCGAACGAATGCTTCTTGATGTCCGAGGAGCCAGTGAAGAGGCTGCCGGGAATGCCATTGCTCCCGAACTCAAAGAATACCTGAATGAAGCACGTTTGCGGCTCACTGCTGCGGGATGTCGCATTCCAGCAGTGGAAACCAAGCTTCGGTACAACTGGATTCGAGAGCAACTCGACGGCGTATTGGTACGTTCTCAGGAGGACTCGAAACTCAGCACCAGCGACCGCATCGACAAGTTTCTGACGCACCGCTTCTGGGGGATTCTTGTCTTCACGCTGCTGATGTTCCTGATCTTTCAAGCAATTTACACCTGGTCCGGACCGTTCATGGAAATGGTTGAGGGTCTGCAAGGTGGCGTCAGCGATTTCGTACAAGGGCTCATGCCACCTGGGATGTTTCGTAGCCTGGTCATCGACGGCATCATCGCCGGTGTCGGTTCTGTGATCGTATTTTTGCCTCAAATTATTATGCTTTTCGCGTTCATCGCCATCATGGAAGATTGCGGCTACATGGCCCGTGCTGCCTTCCTGATGGATAAACTGATGACGCGCATCGGCCTGAGCGGGAAGTCGTTTCTGCCGTTGATGTCCTCGTTCGCCTGTGCGATTCCGGGTGTAATGGCGACTCGAGTGATTGAAAATCGTCGCGATCGAATGATCACCATGCTCATCGCTCCGCTGATGAGTTGCTCCGCGAGACTTCCGGTTTACGTGTTAATGATCTATGCCTTTATTCCCGCCACTATGCTGCTCGGCTGGGTCAATTTACAGGGCATCGTTCTGTTCGCCATGTACAGCCTGGGTGCTCTGGTCGCGATTCCCATTGCATGGATTCTGCGAAAAACATTCTTCAAAGGTGAAACGCCACCATTTGTGATGGAACTCCCTCCTTACAAATGGCCCTCACCAGGGATTGTTTTCAACCGCGTCTATGACCGGTCCAAAGCGTTTGTCGTTAGAGCGGGATCGCTGATCTTTAGTGTTACCGTGGTTGTCTGGGCACTCGGATATTTTCCGGGCGATCATACTCGACAGGAATCACTGAGCGCCGAAATCAATACAATCGATGCTGAAGCTGGAGAGAACAGCGAAAAACTTGCAGCACTGACCTCTGAGTACAATCAAGTTTCTGCCGCACTCATTCAGGAGAGCTACCTCGGTCGTATGGGAAAGGCGATTGAACCAGTCGTCAAACCTTTGGGTTGGGATTGGCGAATTGGGGTCGGTGCCATCGCATCCTTCCCTGCCCGTGAAGTGATCATCGCCACACTCGGAACGATCTTCAGCCTGGGAAGTGAGCTCGAAGATGGAGACCCCGGACTGTCAAACGCATTGATGAAGGCGACCTGGCCCGATGGTTCACCACTGATCACCGTCCCGGTTGCCTTGTCGGTCATGGTCTTCTTTGCCTTGTGTGCCCAGTGCGGAGCGACGCTGATGGTCATTCGTCGTGAAACCAACAGTTGGCGCTGGCCCATCTTTACCTTCACTTACATGACCCTGCTCGCCTACGTGGCTTCCTTCCTCACCTACCAGATTGGCACCGCAATCGGAATTTGAGCCACTTGTTGAAAGGCGAAGCTACCGCTGTGTAGACAATTCATTCAAAAAATGACGGACTCAAACAGACATTACGGTTCCACGGTAATTGTTCGCTGCTCCCCATCAACACTGGTCACTTTTCCGAATGTGATGCTGTTGGCAAACACCTGAATTTCTGCTGCCTGATCAAACTCGACTTCTGCCAGATTTTCTTCAATCTTCATCACACGCATTCGAAATGTTTGCCCAGCTGTTCGCAATTCTGGAAAATAGCGGACCACCTCACGTCGAGGGAACCCTTTGAGAATCACTTTCACCGTTCCTCGATTCTGTGAATTCTCTCCTGCACTGCGAGTCCCAGGAAACATTGACGGTTGTCCTGGTGAGGTTCCGCTCCCGGCATCTTGAAAAGGAGATTCCTCTGTTGTCTGGTCACCACCGGTGTTCGCGCGGTTTCTATTTCCGACTGGTCGCTTCTTCATTGACGGCGCTTC
Organism: Thalassoglobus sp.; assembly: GCF_048270125.1. Lineage (NCBI taxonomy): Bacteria > Pseudomonadati > Planctomycetota > Planctomycetia > Planctomycetales > Planctomycetaceae > Thalassoglobus > Thalassoglobus sp. The sequence goes on from NZ_JBLWTN010000003.1 coordinate 325,458, forward strand.
CGAACCGGTTCCATTCGGCCCTCGAAAGCTTGGAGGGAGTTCCTCCTGTGTAACTTGATCTTGATGACCTCCTCCAATGGATGCCACGGTTCGAAAAGCGAATCTCACGCCCAGTAGCAAAAACGGACCGACAATTAAGAAGACAAACAGCCCGATCGCACCCCACTTGACGACAGTAAAGCCTTGGTCAAACGTTTGACTCGCGGCGTCACCAAGAGCATCTTTGTAGGAGATTAAAATTACCACCCCACCCAGGAGCAGGAAGCAGACACCTCCCAGAGATTGCATCTCAGGAGACATTGCATTGAGGCCTTTGATTTGAAGCCCCACAAATGGCAAAATGAACGCTCCAATTCCAATTGCCACCATCGTCAATCCGAATTTGCGAATCTGTTCAGGAGGGATCGCTCCTGGTTTCGGCTGTGAGCGACGCTTGCTTTTCTTTTTCGGAGCAGGCTTTCGACTCCGTTTTTTTCGTGGGGCAGAATCCTCTTCAAAAAGGTCGTCGTCATCATTGCCAAAATCATCGTCGTCGAAATCGAACGAACTTGTGGCAATCGGTGTTTGCGGAGGGGCAGTTTTTCTCTTCTTCGAGCCTTGAGGCTGGAGACGGTTCTTATCCGCAACGAAGAGCGTGTCGCATTTTGGACAGCGGACTTTTTCGACAGCCAATGTCAACTTCATTTTTGACTGGCACTTCGGACACTGGACACGGGTTTCCACCATAATTCCAACTCCCGGCCCTGCTTCAAAACGATTTCCCGGCCCCTCGTTGCTTACAAGTGTACGATTCTCTCATGCACAATAACAGAAGGCAATATTGATTCGCCACTTCAATGTGGCAAACGAATGCCATTGCTGGATCTTTCTTTCTGGCTGCTGATGTTCACAGCTCTCCGGGCTTGCGAACGCCCATGGTCAGGAGCAGGTTCGCCCACAACGCCTGATCGGCTGTTTGGATTGTTAAGACATGATCACGGCTGGCGACTGCGTCGTAGAAATCCCATTTCTGAATCGGTTCCAGTTCCACATCGCAATCGGCATCGCTCAATATCGAACGATACTCATTCCAGATTGGTGGATCTCCTTCCAGGGCATATGGATCGTCATCTGGGATCCCCATGGTGTTGGCTGCTTCGATCGGAACTGCTGTCAACAATACTTTTAAGACATCTGTACAACTTACAATTCCCGGCGCGAGATTCAGGCAGACCAACTCAGCGTTTGGTCCCAGCGTGTTGTAGGCAGGGTAGTTTCCATCTGCAATTAAAATTTTGGAATGATGCCCCGCTCGCCCAAGAACTTCGTTGATCTGCGGATGAACTAACGTGTGCTTCAACATGGGTGAGATCCCGTTTGATTCGAGTCAGTGATGTGATTGGGTGATGTAATATTGAGAACTATGCGGATTCATTCAGCGAATCGCAAGGAAACTCCATCGAGAAGACGTCGGTGCTTCTTGTGCCCGCCAATAGCTTGGTTCCTGTGATGGATCACTGATCTCCACAAGACCCTTGCGAATACAGTTTCGAAGAATTGTCGATGAGGGAGATCCGCAGGTCGGGCAGCTTAAAGGTATGTCATTTTTACAAAAATACTCCCGGAATTCAGTCTTCACTCAAGTTTTCCGATAGAGCTGATCTTGCTTCGATTTCAGGATTTGTTTTATAAGCACTGTCCCCACTCATGCGCGATTGGTTTCCTGATCGCCGCACCTCACTTCATGTTCTGCCTGGCAGTTCATTCAAATCTCATCTCAAATCTCGACCGGAATGACGAACATGTGGCGTCTCTTCCTTGTGACATTCTTGTGCTTTGGCTCCCTGCAATCAGCGGAGGCCATTGAACAGAAATTCCCGTATCAGGCGACCGTCATCGCTGAGAAGGTGGAGGTTCGCTGTGGTCCTGGTGCGAATTTCTATGTCACCGGGCATGTGCAACAGAAAGAGACTGTAACTGTTCACCGGCACGATCACGGAGGCTGGTTCATGATTGCGCCTCCCAAGGGGAGTTTGAGCTGGATCGACGCTGAGTTGGTGAAGCGTACGGGTGGTGATACCGGCGTGGTTCAGGTTGCTCCGCAAAATGGCAGGCCAGCTCGTGCCATTGTCCGAATCGGCAGTGAGTTGAGCAAAGAACACTCCTACTACGGGCGAGAACTTTCCAACGGAGATGAAGTCACAATTCTTGGGGAAGAAACATTAACGACCCAGCGTGGTCCAGTTCGCATGCTGAAAATCGTTCCTCCCGCGCAGGAATTTCGCTGGATGAAAGGAGAGTTTCTGGTCCCGCTCGACAAGCAGATTCAACAGCAGATCGCCCATGATCCTTATCAGGTTCCGACCGAGAATCGTTCCACTTTTCTCAACCAGAAAAAGGAGATTGAAACAGCTAAGAAGAAGGAAATAGACCAAGCTGTTGCGAGACGAAAAGTTCTCTACGATGAGCTCGACCGCATCGATAGAGTTTACGCCAGCATGATGCAGAAGGAGCCTGCTCAGTGGGATCTTGAATCAATTGAGGATCAATATCAATTGCTCGCAAAGGGTGCCGATTCCTCCATCGGAGCATTGATTCAGAAACGAATGGATGTCCTGAAGCGTCGGCGTGAGATCCTCAGCCACTATCAAGAATTCGTACGCGTTTCGGCTGCGTCAGCTCGTCGAGACAAAGAACTGGTTGCTCAACAACTCGGTTTTCAAAATGAATCCACATTGAATCAAACGTTTGTTCAAGGAGGGCTCGCGCCTGAGCAGATGGCTTCGCAACCAGGTCCTCCGACCGACGCGCCAGTCACACCTCGATTAAACGGTGCGGGCATTATTCGTCCGTTGCCGGGGAATTATCCCGGGACACCAAGATTCGCACTCGTTGCACCGGACGGGCGGATGCTGGCCTATCTCGAAGCAGCTGAAGGAGTACGCATTGACCAGTGGCTCGGCAAGCCAGCTGGGATCATTGGCAGCCGAGGGCATCATGCACAACTCGGAGCCGACGTGATTCGAGTCCAGAGAGTCGTTCCAGTCCAACTGGTTCGGTGATGCTTTCTCAGTACGATCTGGCTCGGGACGGCCTGTTTCGCCTTCGGATTGAAGTGTGGAGCCAGGCAGAAGTTTCGAGTTGCTGATTCCGACTTCACGTTGACTGCAAAATTGTATTCAGCAGATAATTCGCAGCATTTGCGATCAATTCGTTGTTGGTCACTTCCATCAAAGTGACGAGAGTGACACCGATCAGAATCAGCCCTCCGACGATGATTTTTCCGACATCCTGTCCCTTCAAGCTTCCCAGTTGATCAGGATCACCGGAAAGGTAAGCGCTCGCAGCGAAGAACTCTTCACCAATGAGAGTGTAATCACACGCCGCCACGAAGAAGGGCAGCTGAGCAGGTTGAGCCGTCCCCGCAACCTGAATTGCACCGACTTCATTTCCAGTCTCGGCCAGAATGAGTGATTCGGCATAGAAGGCGCCCAGATAAAAACAGGCTGCCGGTCTCTCTCGGACCATTTTTCCGGTCAGAAACGAAACATAGGCGAACTGCTCATCAGTGACGTAGTAAACCAGGTCGTCATTATACGCATCAGGACGCCCCGCCTTGAGGAATGCCGTGGCAACCGTTTCACGGGCTGCGGTCATCACAAGAGATCTGGATGTGGGGGTTTCCAGTCGGCAGTCGTACTCTGCTGCTTGTTCTGCGACGTGCGAGAGGATCGTCAAACCAGCGATTGTCTGAATGTCGTTCATGTCCTGAAGGCCGGGTACAAACAGGCACGTGCGTCCCATTTCCGTCGCACGACCGACCGCTTCTTCAATCGCTTCTAGACCTGCGATCGGTCGAACTTTCAGCTCTCGTCCACCTCGAGCAAGAGAAATGAAGACCACAACAGAACCGCACACGAGCACTGTAATGATCGCCAACCAAATACGCCCTCCATCAAAAAACTGCAGCTTTCCAACACCGGGTGTATCTTCAGCAGTGCGAACAAAGGCCGACGCTGCATCATCTTCTTCCAGAGACTTCGCCTGCACACGAAACCAGTACTTTTCTCCACGTACGTTTCGGTCACTCGTGTAGATGATTTCAGCTGCTTTAATTTGTTTAGGAGAAGGTTGAACCTTTCCGATCTCCTGGAAGAGTCCGTTGTACTCTGCCGATTTTTCGACAATGTATTCCAGATCGGGAGACGAATTTTCTTGAAGCCTGATGACGACGTCAATGTTTGTCCCATCGTCCATCGGATGATCTTTGGCAAGCACGCTCAGTGGTGGAGCAGGTTGAGCCATCAGCGATGCCGCAAAGAGAGACAAAACAAACGAGGAGATCACAAGGTACAGACCGTTTTTCATTATTGATCTCCAACTAGTTCGACATTTGCTCGCGGAACAATCACTCGCTCACCAGACTCGCAATCCACTTTGAGAACTCGTGCTTTCGATCCAGACTCAAGCACATGCGGTTCAGACGGTAACTCCGAAACGGTTCCCAGTAAGCCAAAGTAAGGATCACGAACCAGCCGGACATGCGAGCCAACTTCCAACACACCGCCTCCAACAACCTGGGCGGTTTCTTCACTGTCGGCGGACTCCGAAAGCGGGATCACAATAGCCGGTCTCAGTACGCCAGCACGAATTTGAGTCGCGCCGTTGACGGAGACGGCTCGGCCTTCGAGCGACTTTAGAAGTTCAAAGGTCCGTGATGCCATCGAAATCTGACCAAATCCTTCGGTGATGATCAAAGTCAGCCCGATCGTTTCTGACCCGGTAATTGCGACCCCCAGATCGTAACCCAGGATGTCTCGCAAGTCCTGATCATCGATACCACCGCCTATGATGGCTGCTACTCCCTGTTCTTTAGCTCTCGCGACAGTCTCGCCATGAATTCGGCGGCCTCCGACAACGACAGCCCCTGCATGCTCAGCATTCAAATGATCCGGTGTCAGATCCTCATTGGGATTTGAGGTGATCATCTTCAGTGGACCATGGGTTTCCCCACCGATCCCGAAGATTCCTTGCACAAATGCAGCGTCCGTTTCGACGATTACCCCTTCGTTCGGAAAGACTTCGGTGACTATTCCGTCTACAAAAGCGTTGACTTCAACTGGAATCGGAGCCCCGCGGATGATGACTTGTCCCGTGATGTCCGACATCGATTCGATCGTTCCGGAGGCAGGTGACGCATACGAGTTTTTGAAGAAGCCGAAGATCCCATTCGAAATCGCCAGTTGTTCGCCTTCCTCGACATGTTCACCCAGCTTGAAGTTCATAGCAGAGGGGACTTCGCTGGCGCTGACACCGATCTGGTTGGCAAGATTCACCGGATAGACATTTCCCGGTTGTTGTGTGCGAGCGACCACTTGTTCAGCTTTGACGGTCTCACCCTGCTTTACCAACACTTCACCGGAAATCGGCAACGCACGATGCACGCGATAGCGAATCTGCTTTTTGATTTGCAATCCGGGAGTATACGCATGTGCCATGACGTCATCCTACATTCTTAACGAAGCCGCAATCCAAAATACTGCATCACTTTGGCCTCTGGGATAGAGCATTTTCAATGCTAGAGGAGTTTGCTCTACCGTCTGCCCGTGAAAGTCAGGTACTTCTTTTTCAATACTGCTCGAACTCCCAAATTCTGACTCCTCAATCCTGCCTTATATTTCTTCGAACAGTGCTTCTACGAAATCGTCTGGAGAGAATAGCTGTAAGTCGTCAATCTGTTCGCCAACTCCGATGTACTTCACCGGGATTCCCATCTTTTTGCGAATTGCGACCACGACACCCCCTTTGGCGGTTCCGTCGAGTTTCGTCAGGATGATCCCTGTGCAGTTTGCAGCTGCTGAAAACTTCGAAGCTTGCGAGATTCCGTTCTGTCCTGTCGTCGCATCAAGGACGAGCAAGCTTTCGTGCGGAGCCCCCTCGATTCGTTTTCCAATGACGCGATGAATCTTCTCCAATTCCTGCATCAGGTTTTGTTGTGTTTGCAGTCTCCCGGCGGTGTCGATGATTGCAACGTCCGCTCCAATTTTGTCGGCTTGGTCGCAGCCCGCGAAAGCGACACTCGCAGGATCAGAGCCTTCGTCTTTTCTGACAATTTCGCAACCGATTCGCTGACTCCACATCGTCAGTTGTTCGACCGCAGCGGCGCGAAAAGTATCTCCAGCAGCCAGAACGACTTTCTTGTTCGCCTTCGTCAGAAAGTTGGCGAGTTTGGCAATCGAGGTGGTTTTCCCAACGCCGTTCACTCCGGAAACAAGAATTACAGTGGTTCCAGACTCAGCCATGTTCAACGGAGAGACAGGATTGTCCGGGTCCCAGTCCGTGCTGCCGTCTCCCTTGAGGATGAGTTTAAGCGTCTCTTTCACGTTTTCCCAAATCGCTTTGGGATCGACTGTTCGTCCACCAAACTCTTTCCGCAACGACTCCACCACTTCACTGGCCGCTTCCACGCCCATGTCGGTCGTGATGAGACCACGATGGAATTCTTCAAGCTTGACTTCATCCAGGATTTCGCCAGCTTTGAAGAGATCGCGAACATCTGTTCGTAAGACATCCTTCGTCTTCTTCAACGCGGACTTCAGTTTTCCAAAAAACGCCATGGTGATTTAAATTTCTAAGAGAAACTCACGATTCTGCCGGAGTCGTTTCATTCACTGGAATTACGATGAGTTCAGCAGATTCTGTGAGAGCAGGTAAATTGAAATGTTGACTTCAGTGAATAATGGTAAACAGACGCCTCATTTGCGAGATCTCTTCTGTTTTTCGACTCAAAATTCTCGGTGTGAAATTCTCGGTGCGGCCCTGTTGATCTGCAAGGCCCTCATCGCAGTGTAAGTTAACTCTTGACCAACTTCTGGTACCGTGACAACGCTGCTTCCCAATCTGCGGGGTTTTGTGGTTCGAATGATTCCAACTCGCAAGAGGCTTTCACAACTGAACGGATTTCGGAGAGCGTGCCAATTTCGCCAGCTGAGCGGGCTTGAATCAGAACGTTTCCCAAAGCTGTTGCTTCGATCGGACCGGCGATGACAGGGACACCGCAGGCATCGGCGGTAAATTGATTGAGCAGCGTGTTTTTACACCCACCACCCACAATGTGAATCACTTCGACCGATTCGCCGGTCAGTTTCTCAATCCCGCGTAACACAGTCCGATACTTGAGTGCCAAACTTTCCAAGGCACAGCGGACGAGTTGACCTTCCGTCTCGGGGACCGGTTCGTTGTGTTCAGTGCACCATTCCTGAATGGCTGCGACCATGTTGTCCGGTCCCAGGAAACGATCATCGTCGACATCAATGATGGACCGGAAGGGGGGGGCGTCGGTCGCCAATTGGGTCAGCTGTGTGTAGTCGATGCTGTTTCCTTCTCGCTCAAACGAGCGGCGACATTCCTGTACCAACCACAATCCCATCACATTTTTCAGAAGTCGATAAGTCCCATCAATCCCACCCTCATTGGTGACATTCTGACTCAGAGCTTCTGCACTTAAGATCGCATCTTGAACTTCGACACCGATTAACGACCATGTTCCTGAACTGATGTAAGCCCAGTTCGCATTTCCAGTCCGATCAGTCGGAACAGCTGCGACGGCCGCTCCGGTATCGTGAGTCGCCGGGGCGACGACATCAATTCGGCCAATGCCCGTTTGCTTGGAGACATCGTTTCGTAACGCGCCGAGTTTCGTTCCTGGTGGAACAACTTGCGGAAAGATTTTTGAGGGAAGCTCGAACCGACGGAGGAGCTCCGCTGACCAGTCTCGATTTGTGGGGTTATAGAGCTGGCTCGTTGTCGCATTTGTGAATTCCACAACTTTACTTCCACACAACAGCCAGTGGAAGAAGTCAGCGACCATTAAGAAGCGATCTGCAATACCGAGCAATTCTGGATCGTTCAGCTGCATCGCGATCAGCTGATACAAGGAGTTGATTTGCATGAACTGCAAGCCGGTCTCGGCAAAGATTTCATGTCGAGGAACGCGAGTCGTGGCATGCTCCAGCATTCCATCGGTCCGGGAGTCGCGGTAATTGTACGGCTGTCCGATGAGTTCGTCTTTCTCTGTCAGCAGAACGTAGTCGACGCCCCAGCTGTCGACGCCGCAAGAGACAATTTGATCACCGTATTGTTGGCCAGCAACTCGCAATCCTTCCTGGATCTCTCTCCAGAGTCCAATCAGATCCCAACGTCGTGTCCCAGCAACATTCACTGGACCATTCGGGAAGCGATGCATCTCTTCGAGGCGAATCGTTTCTCCATCGTAGATTCCAGCGATCACTCGACCGCTTTCTGCTCCTAAATCAATTGCCAGATAGACGTTCTCAGCCATGTTTGTTTCGCGCTTCTCTTCAGATGTTTTCAGAAGCCCCGATCATAGCGAGCAGGCGACAAAGGGTCTATTTCACTGTATCATTGCAGTTCGCTGAATTCCACAGGGGGACTCTAATCTGCACCCCGGGAATCTCATGAATGTTCTTCGGTCGATCCTTTCGCAATCATCTACGCAGGGTAGAGTACGGCGGCTGATCGAGACGTTTTCCGTTCCTTCAATACTTCAATGAGTACCATGAGCCAACAGAATTCCTTTCCGACAGTGGTCCTGGCGAGTCGAAATCAAAAGAAAATCGGCGAGATCCGCGAACTGCTCGCTCCGCATGGAATCCCACTGATTTCGGTCGAGGAATTCGAAAACGTGGAAGATGTGGTTGAAGATGGTGACACCTTCCAGGCCAACGCTGAAAAGAAAGCAACTCAAACAGCTCGAGCAGTCGGGCATTGGGCGATTGGCGAAGATAGTGGTCTGTGTGTCGATGCGTTAAAGGGGGCTCCTGGAATTTACTCAGCCAGGTACAGCGGGCCCGGCGCCACAGATGAGAAAAACAATGCGAAGTTGATCGAGGAGCTTGCAGGGCTCCCCAGTGAAAAACGGGGAGGAAAGTATGTTTGCCATGTTGCCGTTGCTGATCCCGAAGGAAATGTGCAGCTGAATATTGAGGCGACTTGCCAGGGCCGCATCGCTGATTCTGCCCGTGGAACGAACGGTTTTGGATATGATCCCTACTTCGAAATGCGAGAATACCGTAAAACATTTGGCGAGCTGGGTTCCGTCGTGAAACAGCAGATCAGCCACCGTGCCCGAGCCTTTGACCGCCTTATTCCGCAGTTATTACGCGTGTTATCTCAAGCCAAATGAGAATTCTCCATAATCTCTTGAAGGTTTTCAGGAAACGCAACGTGTGAAATCAGCCGCGATGTGTTCGCCCTGGATCATGAAATCTTCGAGTTTCACGCAGCACAATGCCTGCGATCCAGGTTTCAGGTTTTTTTCCATCAGCACTCCCGGATATTGAAATCGAACACTCCAGAAAGTCACCGTTTTCAGGAAGCAGAACAGCAAGTCTTGATTCCAATCACAATGGGCATAAACTCTTGAGATTAGAGCATCTTTCGAATTGGTTTGCAGGATCTGCCTCGTGGCGAACTGCGTATCGACTAGAGAAATACGTTCTTCACGGGCACACTGTAGAGCAAACTGCTCTAGCCCAGTAACATATTTGCGACGGGGCTTCGATTCCGTCGCTGCCGCCTCCGGGACGATTCGTCAAAATTTGCTGCGAATCGCCACTCAACCCTGGTTTTCCCAGTTCATGTCCGAAACACCAAATCCAACACCTGATGATCAATCTGAGCTTCCTCGCGAAGGGGACGGCTCTCAAGAAGATGTCACAGTCAATCTTCCTACTGATCTGCCACCGGTCGAGCCACCTTCAGCCGGGATGATCATTCAACTCTTTCTGGTCCCTGCGATCATTGTCGCATTGATCGTCGGGGTTTATGCCGCGTTCGGTCAATTGGCGTCGCAGGAACTCGATTGGCGACAACTTGTCACCGATGTTCGCAGCGAAAACCCTCATGTCCGTTGGCGCGGTGCGCTCGGCTTAGCCCACATGCTAGATGCTGATGCTCAGCGGGGTGAAAAAAGCCAGCATCTCAACGCCAATCCGGAGATCGCAACCGCATTTGCAGAGCTCTATGGAGAGTTCATCGATTTGGACGATCTCTCGGAAGAAGAACTCAAGAACCTCGAATTTCTCTCAAAGGCATTAGGGCGAATGCAGGTTCAGAGCGCCGTCATTCCGGTCTTTCGGGAAGGCATCAAGGAGTCTCGCAATCATGAGGTGCGAAAGCATTCGCTGATCGGGCTCTCGATGTTTGCAGGGAACCTTCAACAATCGGGGCAAACCTTGAGCGACCCCGAACTTGTGAATGAGCTGATCGAAATTTCAAAGGAAGGGGACCGACTCTTCCGCCATCAGGGAGCTTACGCTCTCGGGCTCTTTCCTACAGCGGAAAGCCAGGCACGCCTGGTTGCTCTCCTCAGTGATCCCGATTTGATGACTCGTATGAACGCAGCGATCGGTCTGTCACGCAACGGTTCAGTCGAGGGAGTGGAAGTCTTCTTTGACCTCCTCAAGGAGGGAGCCAACTGGAATCTCGACCCCAAACAGGTCAAAACGGAAGAGCAGGAGTCCGAGTACTTCGAACGCGTTCTCATGCTCATCAACAGCATTAAAGCCCTCGAAGAACTCGAAGGCCAACTCACCGCGGACCAGAAGAATGAACTCTTGAAACATCTCGATCCGCTGAGCGACACCGTCAAGGACACTCTACTCAAATCTCAGATCATCGAGTTGAAAGCAGCCTTGAATAGATAGTCAGCGAGTTGCGTGCACTGAAACGCACCAACTCGGCTTCTACATTCAGTTCACTTGACGGTGATTAATTTTCAGGATTGCCGGGCAGGGGAGAGGCGACTACGCAGCTGCGTTGGAGTTCTCCATTCTTGCCATTACTGCTTCACGGGCGAAACGGTGCCAGTCGATTCGCGAGATCGGCTTGCGGTCGATCGCAAATTCGAGCACAGGAATTTCGTGAATTCCTCGGAGCACGAATGTGAGACTCGCGTAGTCGAGAACATTTGTCTTGTAAATACGACTGGTCAGCCGACCGGGAAAACCGCTCAGCCTTTGCTTCCACAATTCGTGCTCAGTTCCATCGACTGCTGAAACGGGAATCACCATGCGACCACGTGGTTTCAAACAGGAGAGCAAATTTGCCAGTGCAATTGTTGTTTCGGGTGTCATCTCTTCTGACTGAAACACACTGATGTCGCGTACAAGGACACGATGCATTGAATGGGCTGCCTGGGAAATTGACCCTGCTGGCGAGCCAACAGTGACATTCTCAGCTGGGACTTCCTTCGCCAGCTCCGCAATTCCTTCAATGGCTCCATGCCGCCGCGTGGCATCAGCGACCCAGTCACCTGCATGGCTAACGTCCAGTAACGACCGCTTCGAGAAACATCCCAGCTTTCGTGCCAGAAATAGGAACTGTTTCTTTGTCAGGTCGGGACAAGTGACCGCAGACCGGTCCGGCATGACCATCCTCCGTGAGTGGTGCAATTTGATTAGTTCGCTTGAACAGAGCCTGAACTTGTGATCGTCATCCAGATATCGATCAATGATCTCAGGAGTGCTGTTCGCGTTTCAGTAAACATCCCTGTCTATCGAAATCGAGCCAAGCACCCCCATTTCTGTGGGAATTCCGAGTTTTAAAACAGAGATTTTGGTTATTGTTCTGAAATCGCCACAGTTCAGCACGGAAGCGCAGAATAGGGGGAATGGGAGGGCAGTGTTGGGCGAGCTTTGGAAGTGAGTGATCCGAGGAGGCGAGCTGCCCCGCTCAGCCGTTCCCAGTGGGCTTCTGGAGCTTTTCTCTTGGCGAAAGAGGTCTCTCACGGACACAAGAAAAGAGAATGTGTGCTAAAATGGTATTCAATTCTCAAGCTTTGGGTTTCTGTAAATCGGGGACTGTACAGATGACTGTACAAATAACTGTACAAGCATCTGGACAGTACTTGATGTTGTTACAACGATTTTATGAACAAACTTGCATACAATTGCGTCTGACAGACCAAGGTGGAATCTGAGATCATTGACGGATTCAACTGGAACGTGAATGATGGGATGATTCCCGCCAACTGCGAACACTCCTCACAGGATCGAGACAGTCAAAGTTCATGCAGCTTGCTAACGTGACCATTTTATGTTTCTTCGCTAGCTACACAGCAGCGCTTGTCCTGGAACTGACGCAGTTCATCAGGCAGAGCCAAGTGATGCGCTGGTCCGCTCTGGGAATTTCGGCGGCCGGATTTTTAGCCCAAACGATTTATCTGGTTGAACGCAGTCGCCAAACTGCGCTCCCCCCTCTATTGGCGTCATCACATGATTGGCTGTTGGTCTCCGCATGGTTGGCAATCGTGTTTTACCTCGGAATCAAGTTTTGGGACCGTTCCCTGTCAATTGGTTTGTTTATCCTTCCGCTGGTTCTACTGCTTGTCGGATCGTCCCGTTTTGCGAGTACCACTCCCAATCCGGATGTCAAAATCGCTTACGAATTGACAATGATCCACGCTTCGTTCTTGGTGTTTGGGATCTTCGGAGTCATTCTGTCGCTCGTCATGAGCATGATGTATTTGCTTCAGCATTCCCGGCTGAAACACAAAAAAGCTCAGCCTCCAGCGTTGCATCTGCTGAGTCTGGAGCGACTCAATAAGATTAACTGGTGGCTGATTGTTGTTTCCGTTCCATTGCTGACACTGGGAATGGTGACCGGATTATGGATGTCGTATTTACGTGCCGGGTCTGATCATGCGGTCAATCTCGCAAATTTCGGGTTTATTGCCTTCGGCTTAGTCTGGGTCGCGATGACCTTCCTGTTTGGCTGGCTGTTGGTCTCAAAAAATGCCACGGGACGCCTGGTCGCGTGGCGAACACTTCTGGCTTGCGGTTTCCTGCTCGTCACTCTTTTAGCAATTCGATTCCTGAGTGCCGACAATATTCATTCGTCCGGAGTCCAATTACCGGGTATCATTGTGGATGGCCCCAAGACTTGAATCTGGATTTTGAGAGAAATAACAATTAGAGCACTGAGTTCTTGGTAGACTGTAGCACTGGGAAATTCCTCCTTCCTGCCGATTTGGGAGAGGGACTCTAGGAGAATTTATTCATCGATGAACGTGCAGGTTGTTTACTGTAATCACCAGACAGCGGACTTGAATCTGCGGGAACGCCTTGCTTTCCCGTCTTCGGACCATGTTGTGCGCGCGTATGATGAACTCCGTGTTCGATTCCCGAGATCCGAGCATGTCGTCATCTCCACCTGCAATCGAATCGAACTCTACACAGCCCAGGAAGATCCGGGAGATACCCCCAGCCACGATGATCTCGCTCAGTTCTTCTCAGACTTTCATCAGGTTCCGAAAACAGAATTCTTCAACGATCTTCTCGAACGGCAAGGGCCAGATGCCGTGCGACATCTCTTCGAAGTCGCATCGAGTATCGACAGCATGGTTCTCGGCGAAAGTCAGATCGTTAACCAGATCAAGTCTGCTTACGAACTCGCAATGGAGACTTCAGCGAATGGACCGCTGACGAACGCTCTGTTTCAGCGGGCGATGGCAGTCTCGGGGAGAGTTCGGACCGAAACAAAGCTTTCCGAGGGGCGCGTCTCCATTGCCAGCGTTGCTGTGGGAGACTTCGGCAAAAGCATCTTCGATCGCTTCGATGACAAGACCGTCCTCATCCTTGGTGCAGGAGAGATGGCGTCTGAAACGCTGACGTACCTCAAAGATGAAGGTGTGAAGAAAATCCTTGTCACAAATCGGCATTTTGAACGTGCCGAGAAGTTGGCAAGAGAATTCTCCGGCGAAGCAGTCGCCTGGGAAGCCTTGCATGAATCGCTGGCGCGAGCCGATGTGATCGTGAGCACAACCGGGGCGGATCGACCTATTCTTGGAGTTGAGGACTTCAAGAGTCTTCGCAAGAAAACCGGTCCGAAGCCATTGTTTATTCTCGACTTAGGAGCTCCGCGAGATATTGAGCCGCAGGTCAGTGATCTGGACGATGGAATCTTCCTGTACGATATTGATGACCTTGAAGCGACATGTGAAAACAATCGCAAACAGCGCTCTTCCGCAGTCACGAAGGCCACGAGTATTATCGAGGAAGAGACCGAAAAGTTCATGCACGAGATCTACCATAAGGCGACCGGGCCGATTATCAAACAGCTCCGGGAGCATTGGCACGAGACCAGCCGAGCAGAGCTGGAGATTCTCTTTCGCAAGATCCCGGAACTCGACGATCGACAACGCGAAGCGGTCGAGAAAACCATTAGCCGCGTCGTTAATAAATTGCTCCATCCTCCACTGGAAACACTGCGAGACGAAGCTCGCTCCGGCCCGCCGACCGGGATGCTCGAGACGCTTAAGCGTCTGTTCCACATCAAAGATTAAAACGCTATCTGTTTTTCTCTGTATGGTCAGATCCGTTTAGAGCAGCTTGCTCTACCGCTTGCCCGTGAAGAACGCATTTCACTAGGAAAAATGCGATTCGCCACGAGGCAGAACCTGCAAACCAATTCGAAAGATGCTCTAGGCTCTCGGTGATCTTCATTGGAGGCTTCTCTTCCGAATCCATGCATCATTCGACATGCGTCAGGTGAAATTGTTAAACTGATCTCGTTTTGCCACTCGTTGAATGTCTGAAAGAAATCTCCCATGCGTACCGGCTTTGCTCTCCTGATCACTCTCGCAATGTTGTTTCTCTCGGTAGCCCCTGTTTTTGCGGAGGGTGAGATTGAAGATGGTTTTGTTTCACTCTTTAACGGCAAGGATCTCACGAACTGGACGACTCCTGAAGGAGACGGCGGTAAGTGGAAAGTCGTCGATGGAGTGATCGATTACAACGCCGATTCAGAAGCCAAAGGAGACAAAAACCTTTGGAGTGAAAAGGAATACGGCGACTTCATTTTGAAAATGGATTGGCGAATTAAGGAAACTTCGGGGCTGTATCCTGTCCCGATCGTTCTGGAAGATGGGTCATACTTGAACGATGCCACAGGCAAGAAGCTGACAATTCAGATGCCCAACGCCGATTCCGGCATCTATGTTCGTGGAACGTCAAAAGCCCAAATCAATATGTGGTGCTGGCCCATCGGCTCTGGAGAGGTCTACGGATACCGGAATAATCAGAAAGATCCCGTCGTTCGCGCGGGAGTTACTCCAAAAATCAATGCAGATCACCCGGTCGGTGAGTGGAATCAGTTCACCATCATCATGGTCAAAGACCGTCTGACCGTGATTTTGAACAACAAAATGGTACTCGAAAACGCCCAGCTACCCGAAGTTCCCGCAATGGGCCGGATCGCCCTTCAACATCACGGTGGTGTCAACGCTGATGGCTCGTACAAGCCTGCTTCCAGCTTGGTTCAGTTTCGGAATATTTGGATTAAGGAACTCCCGAATCCTAAGAGTCCTTAAGGATTTAGGGGGATTTCCTTGACTCGCAGGAGTGTCATCGTAAACTGAACAGAGGATTGATGTGGCGTTTTGACCACATCAGTGAAGCCTCTCATCATTCAATTCATTCGAATTTAGCGGTTATCGGACTTCGGCAATTTGCATTGAAGTCTCGATGAAATTCACTCGACTTAAATGGAGAAGACCATTCATTTTGGTCGGATCACGTTGTATCAATATCAATTCACAAGCGAAGTTGCTGGACCGTAAACGTGGACTGCAGCCTATTGTGGATTCAAGACAACCTTCGGTTACAACCTACATGGGGTTACAACCTGCACGGATTGTGAAGCAGTGTCATGGACGATGTTAGAGATGCGACATGCACTGTGTCGATTAAAGACACTGTGTAGAACAGAGACACTTCGTCTAAGACATACGCTGTGAAATGGTGACCGTTCAATCACTTTCGGCACAAATCCATTTGCGCACATAACCTCCATTTCGCGCAAAACTCACTGAAATTGTTCCAAAGGGGACTCCTCGATGGCAGGTTCAAAACCGACCGCAGTACACTTTTCACTTGTCTTCTTTGTGATGACCACGCTCATTCTGTCCATCGTCACCTATTTGACGTTTCAGGAACAGAAAAAAGCGGCACTCGCTGCAGCTGATGCAACAGACAAAATGAACGCAGCTGAGGGGAACTTCAAACGACAATTTGATGAGCTTGCCGCTCTGAAGCAACTCATGGGCTATGAAGGCTTCGAAGAAATCGGCATCGGAGGCAACAACGAGAATTCTGTAATCGGTGCTGCCAAGAAAGATCTCGTTTCCTTGGGCCGCGACCAAGTCCAACCCAGCCCAACCGATCCAAAATTCCGGGACACGCTGCAGTCTTTGCGTGCGAGTTTGGAAACGATGTCGGAGCAAAGTAAAACGTATAACACCGGGCTGAACGAAACCAACGCACGACTCGAAGCTGAGAAAACCGCCACTAGAGGCCGAGAAAATCAACTTCAACAGTCGCAAGAGAAAACTGAGCAAGAACATCAGAAGCTGATCACTGATCAAACTGAGAAGATGGCTGCGAAGGATGCCGAGATCGCCACTGTGCGACAGGAACTTTCTGCAGAACGAGTCGCCAAAGGGCAACTCAACGATGAGCTCGATCGTGTCCGCCGACAGACCAGTGAAGAAATTTCACTTCTCCAACAGGCGAATCAGTTCCTTCGACTGCAGCTCGATAAGCTTGAAAACCAGAGCTTCGACAAACCCGACGGAAAAATCGTCCGTGTCGACAACACGACTCGACTGGTCTGGATCGACATTGGCAGCAAGGATTACTTACGTCCACAAACAACGTTTAGTGTTTACATTCAAACACATCGTGGAGTAGGACGTGGTTCAGGAGACATTAAGGCCAAAGTTGAAGTCAACAAAATCCTCGGTCCAAATCTCGCTGAGTGCCGTATCGTCGAAGAAGACTTTGATCGCCCCATTCAGGCTGGCGACCCGGTTTACTCACCATTGTTCAATCCCGGCGTTGTCGAGTCATTTTCGTTCGTTGGAATTCTCGATATGGATGACAACGGAAAAAGCGATCGTGAACTCTTGCATGGGATTATTTCGAACGCCGGTGCTTCTGTGGAAGTCGAAGTTGACGATCAGGGAAATCGAATCCCTGAAGGTCGTAAGATGTCTGTGAAGACGAAATATCTGGTCGTCGGAGAGATCCCTGACCCAAGCCAGTTCCCCGGAGCTGACGAACGTCGTGAATTCGCTCTGAAGATAAGTGAAGAGCATAAAGCTCTCGAAAATGAAGCACTTCAGTTCGGGATTAAAATTGTACGGTTCTCTGACTTCCTGAATTACATCGGGTACGAAAACAAACAGCGACTCTATGTCGCTGGTGAAAACCAGAAGTACAATTTGAAGTCTGGATCACGAAGTACCGGAACTGATGAAGTTCTCGGAGCGAACCGACTCTCCAGTGGACAAACATCACAACGTTTCCGCAGCGATCGCGGAAACAAAAAACCTGCCAGTTCAACTGGTCAGTAAGCAAACGCGACAGTAAGCAAACACGACAGTGAGTAATCCTGACATTGAGTGATATCTTAAAGAGCATTGTCAGGCACTGAAAAGTTCTTGAAAACTGAAAAGCCAGGCAACTCAACTTGCCTGGCTTTTTTTATGTCCCGACTCTGGATCAGTGATCTGGGCCTTGGCACGCTTTCAGAGATCTCTTCTTCGAAAGCGGCTGAGCAGGCTTTGAACTCTCGAAGGTGACGTTCGCGGGGACGACAAACATTCAGCGTGCTCTACTGCAAACGTTTTTCGGATTCTGATTCGTCTGTTGCGGTCAGAATGGTTTTCAGTCGCCGAATCGCTCGCAAGTATCTCATTCCCGCTGCCGCCGGAGAGAGTTTTAAGGCTTGAGCGACTTCACTGTTCCCAAGGTGTTCGATGTGGCGCATGACGATGATCTCCCGATCGTCATCGTCAATTTGACTCAAGGCTTCAAGGAACCGTTCTTCGAGTTCTTTCCGAATCGTCGCCGCCGCTGGAGTCAGTTCTTGATCACTCAGTTGAGCAGCCAAGTTGAGTGATGATTGATCACCAAACTTTCGCCGCTGGAGTGGTTGTTCTTTGTCGACCGTTCGCTTCTTGGCGTGATGCCGACGGTGCAGGTCGATCATGCGGTCTTTGGCAAGTTGTCGGACCCACAGGTGAAACGGCATGACCGGGTTGGCGACATAATCTTTCAGACGCTGGTTGGCTTCGAGCAGGACATCTTGCACAACATCGCTGGCGTCGACCCGGGCGGAGATCTTTCGGTCCAGTCGAAAGTGGATCAGGCGTCTTAATGCGTCACGATGCCGATTCATTAAATCGTTGACGGCAAGTTCATCACCGTTCGCGACCGCTTGAACAAGTTGCTGCGTCACTTCGTGTTCCGGCCAGATCGATTTTTCAGGCATGAAATTCCACTCTCAAAAAGCCCTTCGGGCTAAAAGGTGATCCTCATCGAGTGCCCGACAACTCGAACAATTGGAACTGTTTCATCTTCTGGTCTCCAGAAAATGTCCTTCGCTTGAGTTCAGGCCCCCAACGTTCAATCTCATCTTTCCAGGAGTCATCGATGCCTTCCCAGTCTCTGAGGTTGAATTCATCCGGGAGCGGAACTTCTTCAAACGGCCAACGGTCAGCTAGCTGTTTGAGCCTCTCTGGAGAAACGAAATCAGTATATCCGTAAGTCGTGCGATACCGAAGGATTTCATTCCAGTTGATCAAAATGTGCGTGATGCCAGCGACTTGGAAATTCTGCCTGATAGTCTCAGCTGGCAGCAGTTCCCATTCATTTTTTCCGAGTTTGCTGGAGGTCCATTGTTCGAGAAGTGAATAGTCGAAGACCGTGTTGTATCGATACTCGCACTCCGCATCAAAGACCATCGCCTCGCCGACGAACAGCACACGCCCGCTTTCGCCGGCAGCTTGTTCCGCAAGAAGCACCGAGGCTGGTTTCACCTGCTGGCGTGCTTTGCTGTAATCAATGAGATAGGCATTGTATCCGCTGGCAGGGGTTGTCATGAACGCAAGATTGAAGACCAGTGTGGTCAGTAGCAATAGAAAAACCGCTTTCCCTAGCCAGGGAAAATACCAGGGGGAATCATTGCCTTGAGAGAAAAAAGTCTCTTTCAATGCTGCGATTCCCACTCCTGAAAGGAGAGCGATGACAGGCAGTACGGGGACCCAGAAACGGTCGATAAGGTGGGTCATGGTGTACCAGACGGTCAGGATCGTGATCGCTGCTCCGAGGACAATCCAGAACTCCCGGTTTCGTTTGCGATAAAGAAATGCGAGCGGAGCGAGCCCGAAGATCAGCGGGGATTGCCAAACGCTTCCGAGCGTGACATCGACAACATTCTTCTTCAGTTCTTGCCCCATCGCGACTGGATTCTTGAGCAGAGGTGACGGCCGCGCATGCCCCGCTTTCCACTTGGCATTCAATTCAGCGTCCCAGTCCTCGCCTCCAAAAATTGAATACATCAGCGGGTAGACCGGGTTCCTGGTTTCGAGGGTGTTCTTGACTGCCCATGGCCCAAACGTCAGCAATCCGCCGACAATATACAATGCCGCCATCGTTGTTGTTTGTCGCCAGGGGACTCGTCGCAGAACGACAGTGGTCAGCATCACAAGAGCAATCGGAATCGCAACGAGCACGATTCCAGGATATTTGGTGGCAACAGTACTCCCTGCAAGGAGGCCACACAGCATCGAGAGCCCTCGCTCATGCGACGAAGATTGTCGTGAATCGGAGAAGAGCGACAGCCAGTGCAGCAACGCTAACAGCGAAAGAATCACATAACAGCACATCGCTCCTTCTGTGTATGCGATGACCGAAATGCGATACGTCCATGGTGTGGACAGGTAGACAAGGGCGCTGATCGCTCCAACGTAATCTCCTGCAACGCGACGTCCCACAGCGAAGATTCCCATCGCGGTGAGCGGAGCGAAGGCCATCAAGACCGTCTTGCCAACCAGAGCTCCGGTGAACCAGTCACCTGTCAGGAGCATGCCACACAGTGTCAGCATTTCGGTGAGGAATGGAAAACTTGTGTAGACGTTGTGTGGCAGGAAATGAACTTTGCCCGCCAGAAAATATTCCTTTGGCCCTTCGAGGTGGTATTCCTTTACATCGAAATCTGTCGAAGGGAGCATCGCTCCTAGCAGCATGGGGGTGAGAAAACAGACGCAGAGGACTGCAATCCAGCGAAGAGAGAAATTGTGTTCTTTGGCTTTGTCGTTTCGCTGCGATTTTTTGTCTCGCTGTCGTAGTGTCAGAAAGCATTCGGCAGCGATCGTGACAAGTAAGAGAACGAAAAACAGACCACGGGAGAGGGCTCCGGCGGTTCCGAGTCCCAAGGTCAGCAGCGAAAGAATTGAAAGGCCCAGTCCACCCGCGAAGGCGGATTTGGAAACACCGTCGAAGATCGAGTTCAATTTCATTCCACGCAGAGCGAGTCGGCCCAGTGCAATCGCCCCGGCCAGCATCAACAGGGCGTATCCCAGAATGGGAATTCGTTGAATCAGATTCGCCCAGCTGGAGGAATCACCTGGGAGTCGTTCCGGGAAGATGTTGTTCCATAAGATTTCAGGAACAGCGAAAAGGATATCGACGCGATCGATGTCACCTTCGCCGATCCCGGGAAGCAGGGTGTAGAAGAAACGCGACCAAAAAATCAGAATCCATGCCAGAACAAAGAATGGGATAAGCGAACGCAGTGGCGACTCGCGATCTGGCTCTGCAACCGGTTTACTCAATGTTCCACTCGATTTCTGTAGGCTGAGTCGAAACTCAGCGATTTCACAGCGGAAAAGCAATTGAAGCTAATGAGACGATTTCTGATTGTCGCCTGAATTGCCTTGCCGGGAGGAATCCCAGCCAACTCTGATTCACCCTCGTCCAGTTTGTCCTTGCCAGCGTAGCCAGTGGTCTGCGAGGACGATGGCGATCATCGCTTCTGCCATTGGAATGAACCTTGGAAGCAAACAGGGATCGTGGCGTCCTTTGGTTTGGATCGTTGCTTCCTCGCCGGTTTGTGTGACGGTTTCCTGTTCGATGGGCAAGCTGCTGGTCGGCTTCACAGCGGCCCGCAAGACGATGGGCATGCCAGTGGTGATGCCCCCTAACATTCCGCCGTGGCGATTTGATTTCGTGACGATTTTTCGGTCACCATCTTTATTGGCACCGTTCTGTTTCTCGGCAGTAAACAGATCGTTGTGTTCACTCCCTTTCATGGTGACACATCCAAAACCGATGCCATATTCGACGCCGAGCACCGCCGGGAGTGAAAAGAGTGCCTTGGCAAAGTCGGCTTTAATCTTATCGAAAACTGGTTCTCCCAAACCCGGGGGAACATTTGTCGCCACAATTTCGGCTGCTCCGCCGATGGAATCGCCAGCTTTGCGGCATTCATCGATTAACTGAATCATTCGGTCGGCCGCTTCGAAATCGGGACAGCGAACGATGTTCGCCTCACCGTTAGGAAGTTTTTCGACCTGTTCGAGAGTCACCTCGCCCGGGTTTTCGATCTCAGCTTTGATTTCACCAACTTGTGTGACATAGCCGACGACAAGGCCACCAAATGCCTCGGCAATAATTTTCTTGGCGACCACACCAGCTGCGACACGGGCGGTTGTCTCGCGGGCACTGCTTCGTCCGCCACCACGATAGTCTCGGAAGCCGTACTTTGCATCGAAGCTGTAGTCGGCATGACCGGGGCGATAAAGATTTTTGATGTTGCCGTAATCTTTGCTTCGCTGATCCTGATTTCGTATCAAAATCGCCAGACTTGTTCCGGTCGTACGACCTTCGAAAACGCCGGAGAGAATTTCCGGTTCGTCCGCTTCTTTTCGCTGGGTGACGATCTTGCTCTGACCCGGTTTTCGACGATCCAGGTCAACCTGCAGATCTTCGACGGTCAATGAAATCCCCGGTGGAACGCCGTCAATAATCACGACATTCCCGGGACCGTGGCTTTCACCTGCGGTTGTAATACGAAACGATTGTCCAAATGTATTTCCTGCCATGGCGGCATTGTAGAGAGAGCAGGGGCTGCTTGGCGAGTCAGTTTTGGTCGTCACTTTCGGTGGTTGTTGAAAGGCTCCTTGAAACAATTTCACTCGCCACTTGACGAGCATTCCTTAACTGGCTTCAATTGACAGTTCACCCACCTGAAATCCTTGCTCGCCGGAGCCATTATGCGAATCCTGTTTGCCTTTCTCACCCCCCTCCTTCTCGCAACGTCACTGTATTCAGCTGAAGTCACGCTGGAGCAAAGTCCTGAAAGTGTCAAAGCGACCATCGGTGATGATGTCTTTCTTGTTTTTCAGTTCGATAAAAACCGCCGCAAACCTTTCGCGCTTCCAGTCACTGGACCGGGAGGATTCGAGCTTTTGAAGTCAGCGAAGGCCTCGGAAGAAGAGGGAGCAGCGGGACGAAAAGTGATCATTGCTGACGAATCGCCAAAGCTCAAAGGTGGCAAGGCGGACTTCAAAATTGGTGATGAGGTCGAAGTGGGCAAGATTGAAGAGAACTGGCTGGAAATTCCTGCCAAGAAGTTGTGGATTCATCGCAGTTCAGTCGCTCCCATGGTTTCGACTGTAACACGTCAGATCAACGACAATCCGACCAAAGGGCTCGATCGCAAACACCCACTCTATTATGACCATCCGCACCACAAAGGGATCTGGCTGTCGGTTGATGAAATCGAAGGGATCAAGTTTTGGAATGAAGATGGCGAAATCAAAAACCAGTCGGTCGAAATCGTCAAGAAGTCCGGGAATCCGGCAGTTTTGAAAACCGTCAATCACTGGGTTGGGACCGACGGTAAAACACTTCTGAAAGAAGAGACGACGATCTCCGTATATGCAAATCGTTTGCTTTCTTATGACGTGACTTTCACTGCACCCGAGCAGGACGTCAACATCCGCGACACCAAAGAGGGGATGTTTGGTATTCGACTTCCGAACAGTATGCGGGAAATGATTGCGGGCGGTCCGGTCACAAATGCTGAAGGTGCCGAAGGGACCGCTGCCACTTGGGGACGTACGACAAACTGGATTGATTACAAAGGTCCTGTTGATGGTCACGTCTTTGGGGTCACAATCATGGATCATCCGAAGAATCCCTGGAAGTCACGGTATCATGTTCGCAACTATGGCCTCTTTTCTATAAATCCTTTTGGGGCAGGAGCCTACACAAAAGGTCGCGACGATGAACAGCCCGCTCATCATCGAGTTCTCAAGCCAAATGGTGAGAAGCTCAACTTCAAATACGGCCTCTACGTTCATGGCGGAGAGACCACCCCGGACGACATCAACAAAGTGTTCAAGCAGTTTGCGAAAGCAAAGTAAATTGCTCCACTTCCCCCCGGTCGTTGGCCGGGGGCTTCATGAATTGATTCGAGAGAAACGGACGTCTCATGCCGAATAACCCTGTTCAGATTGGCGAGAACGAATGCGGTTCGCAGTTGCCGTTATTGGTCATTGCTGGACCTTGTGTCATCGAGAGTGAGTCATCGTTGCGCGAAATCGCCTTGCGGTTAGCAGACATCGCCAGCGAACAGGAGATTCAGCTTGTTTTCAAAGCAAGTTTCGATAAAGCCAATCGCACCAGTATCGATAGCTATCGTGGTCCCGGTTTGGATCGAGGATTAGAACTTCTGGAACTCGTCCGAGATGAAACCGGGCTGCCGGTCACAACGGATCTTCATGCCCCTGAGCAGGCGGATGCGGTGGCATCGGTCTGTTCGATCTTGCAGATCCCCGCATTTCTTGCGCGTCAAACCGATTTGGTTGTCGCCTCTGCCGAAGCTGCGGCAAAGCATGGTCGAGTCGTCAACATTAAGAAACCACAATTCGTGGCTCCCGAGGATGTCATCCATGCTGTGAAGAAGTGTGAAGCTTCCGGTCAAGACGATATTTTACTCACCGAGAGGGGAACGACCTTTGGTTATGGTCGGTTGGTGAACGATTTTCAATGCATTCCCATCATGCAGGAGATGGGGTGTCCGGTTATCTTCGATGCGACGCACAGCGTGCAACGCCCCGGCGGTTCAACTACCGGAGGGAATCGAGAAATGGTCCCTATCCTGGCTCGGGCCGCAATCGCAGCCGGAGCTGATGGAGTCTTTATGGAAACGCACCCTGATCCGAACAATGCGAAAAGCGACGGTCCGAATCAGGTGCATCTGGAAGATCTCCCGAAGATCCTTGATGAATTGCAACAACTACGTGATCTGGTAAATCAGTTCGCATAAGGAATTTGCCGCACATCTTATAGCAAGAGCTGATTCTCAAACATGAATTTGCTCTCTCTTAGAGCATTTTTCGAATTGGTTTGAAGGATCTGCCTCGTGGCGAACAGCATTTTTAATAGAGAAATGCGTACTTCACGGGCACACGGTAGAGCAAACTGCTCTAGATACCGAAGAAAAGTGACCTTCACGGGGACGACAAGCCTTGAACTGCTTTAAATGTAAACGTTTGTAGATGGCCAAAGCATTCATTCTTCCGTTTGTTGTTTACCTTGCCGGGATGAGTCTCGCTGCGAAGTGGTCGGATCAATTCCCTCTCCTTTATTCGCTCACCGTTCTTGCGACGCTGCTGGTTGTCATCTGGAGTTGGCGAACTTCAAAGGCGATTGTCCCGCATTGGAAAATCATAGATGCGGTTTTGGTCGGACTTGTGGGTATCGTCTATTGGATCTGGATCAGCCACTGGCATCTGGAAGCGACTCTCACAGCAGGTTTTCCAGAATGGATGCAGCCCAGTCCACGGGTTGCTTACGACCCATTTGCAGCGTTTTCCAGTCACCTTGCAGCTTGGGGATTCGTTTCGATCCGTTTGCTTGGGCTCGCTGTTCTTGTGCCGATTGCGGAAGAGTTATTCTGGCGAGGATTTCTGATGCGGTGGATCGTTTCAGAAAAGTGGGAGAGTGTTCCCATTGGCACGATGACAGCTGCCTCTTTCTGGGGAGTAACTCTATTGTTCACTCTCGCTCACCCAGAATGGTTCGCAGCTGCCGGTTACTGCATCTTGCTCAACAGTTTCTTGTACTGGAAGAAAGATCTTTGGAAGTGCGTTGTCGCTCACGGGACGAGCAATCTCGCTCTCGGCGTTTATGTGCTGTCAACTGGACATTACGAACTCTGGTAACGTTCGCGTTGTCGCTCAGTTCAGGCTGAACGGTGGTGGAAATTCGGAGGACAGAAACGCGGGTCGCTCTGATTTCAGCATGTTCAAAACAAGCTCACAACGACGGTCTTCATCGAGTTCATTCAGGATGGTTTCGTGTTCAACGTGGTTCAGCTGACAGCTAAATGCGAAGAGGTCACAGAGTGCTCCAAATGAAAGTTCCCGTTCCCAAAGTGGGGTGACAAACGGGTTTCGCGAGTGTTCAGGAAATCGATTCAGGAATGCGTCGATCAGTAATTCCCGTTGATCTGCACGATTTTGATATGATGAACCGTTCTCGTTTCGTTGTTCTGGGAGGCTGTTCATCGACGTCGTTGAACAGGCTGTCTTGAGATGAATTCGCCGGATTCCTCGGAATTGAGCTTGTCCGGAACTTTCGTCAAAAGCAATCAGAGTTGCCAGGCAGCCGATTTTTGATGTTGCTGTCGGAACGAGAATCACTTGCCGCGTGCTGGTCCATAGTTTGCGGAGGGTGTCCTTCAATTGTCGAGAAACGACCGTCAACGGGAGAGCTAAACCCGGCAGGATCGGGACTTGTGAAAGGCACAAAGTTGGGGGATTCGTTGGGGCAGCTATGGCGCATGTTGGTGATGTTGAAGCATCTTGCATTATTCATCTTCCTTGAAGGTCAGCATCAGTTGAGGAATCAGGGATTCGTCGATACGAATTCCCTGCGGATATGTTTTGTGATGCCCCAAAAGCGGAGCAAAACATTCATCGAACCGAACGAGGAACTGCGTTAGTTCAACACCTTGGCAGCTTGGTTGAAAAGGAGATAAATACCGCACTGCGGAATCGTGCATCTTGCGAGCTCCTCCGAGGTTGCCTTCGGTGAAGTGAAACAATGCGACCGCAGCATGAATCAAGCCTTGCAGGAACTCTCGTTCATCAGTAAGTGTCTCGTCCCAAAGATCTTCGAGTACGTCGTGGCAAGCGAAGTACTCTTGCGAGTTGAAAAGTTCAACAGCCTCTTGAAGACGGGAGTCATTATCGCAAGTTGACATTCTTAAATTTATCCAGTGAGGTCTTTGGCCCCTCGTCCCTGATCACGTTTGCGATTCTAGCGCCGACGTTTGAGGTGTGTCGAACGGAAATTCGTGTAAGATTCACATTTCCTGGAAACGTTTGGAGTCCAGGAATCCGTTTGTTTAGACCCTGAAACAGTTCGTCGCAAATGTTCGATACAATTGATGCCAAAAAGAAACAGGCCCGCAAGGTTGTGACTCGGTTGCGGAAGCAGTATCCGATCGCTGAGTGTGCGCTGCACCATGAAACACCGTTTCAGTTGCTTGCGGCAACAATTCTTTCGGCTCAATGTACTGATGAACGTGTGAACTCTGTTACTCCGATTCTGTTTGAGAAATTCCCTGATGCCGAAGCGTTAGCGGCAGGAACTCAAACTCAAGTCGAGAAAATCGTGAAGTCTTTGGGTTTCTTTCGAGCAAAAGCAACGAACTTACGAGGGATGGCCCAGCGAGTCGTGGAGGTCTATGGTGGGGAACTTCCGCGAACTCTCGAAGAGTTGATCACACTGCCTGGTGTCGGGCGAAAAACTGCCAACGTCTTGCTTGGAACCGCATACGGAATCGCTAGTGGAGTCGTGGTCGATACACATGTTCGGCGAATTTCCAACTTGCTCGGTTTGACGGAAAACCAGAACCCGGACATTATCGAGCGAGACTTGATGGCTGTGCTGCCAAAGAAAGAGTGGATCACTTACTCGCACCGGTTGATTCACCACGGTCGACAAATTTGTATCGCCCGCCGCCCGAAATGCACGGAATGCCCTCTGTTAAAGATCTGCCCACGGGTCGGCCTTGACCCACTGGAATAAAGTTCTCTTCTTGCCACATGTTGAAATGTGTCAAGAAGTCGAGAGTGATTCACTGGCTGCATTTCGTTAAAAAAATGAGAATCAGCTGGAATAAAATCGTCTTGAGTTGGATCATTTCTCTTGGTGACCTTGTTTTGAGGCATTCATGAAACTTCAAAAACTGGAGAAAACGATGAAGACTTTTGCAACAATGTTGACTGTTTTGAGTTTGTTCATCATGGGCTGTTCCGATACGACTGTTGAAAAAGCAAAAGAGACCGCAGAATCGGCAGGGACCGATTTAGGCGAAGCTGCTGAAGACGCCAAAGAGGCCGCAAAGGATGCCGCTGAAGAAGTGAAAGAGGCTACGAAGGACGCTGTTGAAGGTGGCAAAGAAGCTATCAAAGATGGTGCAGAAGCAGTTGAGGAAACCGTGGATGACGGTGTGGAAGAAGGCGCTGAAGCGATCGAAACTGCAACCGGCGACAAAGTCTCGGAGTAATCCGAGGTGAGATTGTCTCGGGGCGAACATCAATTTTATTGATGAAACGCGTTCTTCACGGGCACACTGCAGGGCACACTGCTCTTGCGTGGGGCTGAGTCGTATTGACAAGATCGAACCCGGCACGCTCTTTGGCGTGCCGGTGGTGTATGAGAACGTCTACAACTTTTCTTGAGTAAGCGTTCGCGTTCTGCCTCGTTGCGACCTGCCAAGTTGGGTGCTTATGCAGACCATGGTCTGTGACCATACGATGAGTACGGTCAATCTGGTGGCGAAAGATGTTTTTCTGGTGAAGCCCGTTCTGCGTGGCTTCGCGGTAGGGCAGTCTGCTTTCAAGCAGTACAGGTTGAGTAGTGCGGGGCAGCTGGGTCGAAGTCTTTCGCCCCGTCCGCGTAAAATCAATCTGTTCGGACCGGGAGAGCTCGACGCCACTCAAGAAGTTGTTCACTCAGTTTTTTAGTGACAGTTGGGTGTTGTTTGGCGACGTTTTGCATTTCGCGATTTGATTGCCGAAAATCGTAGAGTTCGACTCTCGATCCATCGTCATTTATTAACAGTTTCCACTGGCCGTCTCTGAGCGCCAGGTTTGGGCTTTGGTCTCTCTTCAAGCCGGGGCGCAAGTAACTTTCATCTCTGCCGTATTCCCACAGAAGCGGTTTGGTTCGTTGACCTTCATTGTTCAGAAGCTGCTGACTGAGGTCTTCGCCATCGAAGTACGTTTTCGGGTCAATGTTGAGAGTCTCCTTGAGGTCGATCCCGGCGAGCGTGGCGAAGGTTGGGAAGAAGTCGACAGTCGATAAGATGAGATCCTGATTGACGGAATTCGCTTCGATTTTCCCAGGCCAGCGTGCGATGAACGGCATGCGGATTCCACCTTCGTACAATGACCATTTACGACCACGGAATCCTGCCGTGCTGCCAGCGGGGTCAACTTTTTGTCGACGGTAATAACGTGCCCAGGCAGTCGGCCCGTTGTCGCTGGTTAAGACGATGAGCGTTTTTTTATCGAGACCAAGTTTGTCGATTCGCTGAATCAGTCGGCCAATCTGTTTGTCCATTTCGACAAGGACCGCAAAGAACTTTTGCTCATTAACATTGTCGGTTTGTTCAGTGAATTTCTCTGCTTCGCCGGGAGCGGGGTTGTGTGCATCATGAACGTCGTTCAGCCACAAATGCAGATAGAATGGTTGATCCTGATGACGCTCGATGAAGTCGATACTGCGGTCGACATAGATGGGGGTCTGCTCATGTTTTTCAACGTGCTCGATTTTCCCCCGTTTCAGCTTCGCACTTTGCTCGGAAAGTCCGCCCGGTGGAAGGATGCGGTCTCCGAGACCTTCGAAGGAAACGAGTGACTCATCGAAGCCGTAGGCGCTCGGCAAGGGAGCGTCGTCAACATCTCGTCCCCCTCCCTGATGCCATTTCCCGAAATGAGCGGTTGCGTAACCATGTTGTTGAAATGCTCTCGCAATGGCAGGGGCATCCGGGTTCAGGAAATCGGCCATTCCGCGTGCTTTGTTCTTCTCACGGCTATTCAGGTAGGAGTTTATCAAATGCCGCGATGGAAATTGTCCTGTCGTGCAGCCAACTCGAGACGGTGAGCAAATTGGTGATGCCACATAGAAGTTCGTGAGACGCAAGCCTTCGCTGGCGAGTTCGTCGATATTCGGAGTTTTGGGGTATCGAGAGATCGTTTCCGAGTCCCAGCCATCGGCTCCCAGATGGTGAAAACAACTCAGGTCCCCGTACCCCATGTCATCAATAAAGATGAACACAATGTTCGGTTGCTCTTCTGCTCTGGCATGTGCGAACAACGAAAAGCTAATAACGACGGCGATCAACCAGTGCGACATGAAAACCTCGAGAGCAAAGATGGATTCCTGATTTTTGTTTTGATCGCAGTCGACTCAGTGGACATCAACTTACAGAAGTATTTCCTTCACGACGCGAGCTTTTTCAACACCGGTCAGCTTTAAGTCGAGACCCTGAAATTTGACGGTGAATCGATTGTGGTCGATACCGAGTTGATGCAACATTGTGGCGTGCAGGTCGCGAACATGGACAACGTCTTCGGTAGCGTTGTAGCCGAGTTCATCGGTGGCACCGTGGCTGATGCCCGGTTTGATTCCTCCGCCAGCCATCCACATCGTGAACCCTTTGATGTGATGGTCTCGACCAGCTCCCCCCTTGCCCTGAAACATTGGTGTCCTGCCAAATTCGCCGCCCCAGATGATGAGTGTTTCGTCGAGCATTCCTCGCTGTTTCAAATCCTGAATCAGTGCGTAGGTCGGCTTGTCGGTCAGGTCGCAGCAGATGTTCATATACCTTTCGAGACCACCATGGTGATCCCAACCGCGATGGTACAGTTGGATAAAACGGACGCCTCGCTCAGCGAGCCGTCTTGCGAGCAGGCAATTTGAAGCGTAGGTTCCGTCGCCGGGTGCAGCTCCGTACATGTCGAGTATGTGCTTCGGCTCGTTTGAAACATCCATGAGTTCCGGAACGGAAGTTTGCATTCGAAATGCCATCTCGTAGGCAGCGATGCGAGCATCGACTTCGGGGTTTTGAATGTTTTTGTTGCGGTGCCGATTAAGTTGATTGACAGCAGCGACAAGTTCTTGTTGCTGCTGCATCGAGATTCCAGGCGGAGGAGAAACGTAGTGGACAGGGTCGCCGGTTGAGTTGAATTCAACTCCCTGAAATCGACTTGGAAGAAATCCTGCGCCCCATTGCCGTGACGCAATCGGCTGAGGGTTGCGTCCGCCGACACTGGTCATCACAACAAATCCGGGCAGGTCTTCGCTCTCGCTTCCGAGTCCGTAATTGATCCACGAACCCATTGACGGTCGACCACTGATCGCCGTGCCGGTGTTCATGAAAGTGTGTGCTGGATCGTGGTTGATTTGTTCCGTCACCATGGACTTGATGACACAAATGTCGTCAGCCATTTTCTGATGCCACGGAAGAAAATCTGAAATCCACTGACCGCTTTGACCGTACTGGTTGAATTTCGTGAGCGGCCCCAGGCACTTCAGTTCCTGCCCTTGTAGCTGTGCGATCGGCTGCCCTTGTGTGAACGAGTTCGGCATCGGTTGGCCATCTAACTCCGCCAGTTTGGGCTTATAGTCGAATGACTCCAGGTGCGATGGACCGCCCGCCATGCAAAGGAAGATGACTCGCTTCACTTTCTGCCCGAAATGCGGAAAGCCAGTTAACCCCTCAGTCAGGCCCCGCGGCAACGATGTCGACGACGAATCGCTCGCTGAAAGGTCGTTCGCCAAAAGCGAAGAGAGTGCGGCACTTCCCAGTCCGACTCCTGTCGATGACAGGAACGTGCGACGGTTCTGGTGGTTGGATAGGTCCGGAAAATTCATGAGGACACTTTCGTGTTTCCTGTCTCCGTGAAACTCGTTGTTACGATTTCATCGATGACTGACCACAAAACAGGAGCTGAGCATCAGTTCTACATAAATTCTCGGCAAGATGTGATGGACTTCGCAAGTTTTAACGACGACATCACTCCGGTGCTGGCTCTGAGCTTCTTGCTTTGTCGGAAATGTCTTTCCGGCACCAGGCACCTTGCCAGCGAATGCACTTGATCGCTTCGTAGGCTCGTTTCTTCGCTTCGGAGAGGTCATCTCCCAGAGCAGTGACTCCGAGGACGCGACCACCGGTGTTGATGACATTGTCACCATCTGTTGCTGTTCCAGCGTGGAAGACTTTTGTTTCCGGAGTTTTCGCAGCTTCATCCAAGCCGCGAATTGGATGTCCTTTGGAGATCGGACCTGGGTACCCTTCTGATGCCATTACGACGCAAATGGCGGATCGGTCGTCCCATTCGAGGTCTGGCAAGTCTTTGAGTTTTCCATCGGCAGCAGCGAAGAGAACTTCGTACAGGTCGGACTTGAGTCGCATTAAAACTGGTTGTGCTTCCGGGTCTCCCAGGCGAACGTTGTATTCAAGGACCTTTGGTCCCTGTTTGGTCAGCATCAGCCCGGCGTATAAGACCCCTTTGAATTCCGACCCATTTTTTCGCATCGTATGAATTGTCGGAATGAGAATCTTTGAGATCACTTCATCGATCAGTTCCGGAGTTGCGAACGGTGCGGGGGTGTAGGCTCCCATTCCACCGGTGTTTGGGCCTTCATCACCATCGTAGGCTGCTTTATGATCCTGTGCCGGTTCGAGAGTGACGATCGTTCTTCCGTCGACGAGTGCGAGCACGCTCACTTCTTGTCCTTCGAGAACTTCCTCGATGATGATTTTTTTTCCAGCGTCACCGAAGACCTTCTGCGTCAACATTTGATGAATTGCTTCGATGGCATCTGATTTGTTGGAGCAAACCGAAACGCCTTTCCCGGCTGCCAGTCCATCCGCTTTGATGACGAACGATTCTTCTTCTCGTTCCTGTACGAATTGAACAGCGTCGGTGGGATCGGTGAAAATCCAGTAGTCCGCTGTGGGGACATTTGCACGGCGCATGATGTCCTTGCAGAAAATCTTACTTCCTTCCAAAGCAGCTGCAGCTTTCGACGGGCCGAAAATACGTAGTCCCTGTGCTTTGAAGATATCAACGATTCCTGCCACGAGTGGGACTTCAGGGCCGACAACCGTCAGGTCAATTTCATTTTCTTTTGCGAAGGCTGCCAAACGTTCACAATCGTCAGCTGCGATATCAACATTCGTGGCGTCTTCAGCCGTACCGGCGTTTCCGGGGGCACAAAAGACTTCGCTCACTTTTGGTGATTGACTCAATTTCCACACGAGAGCGTGTTCACGCCCTCCTTGTCCGACAACAAGTACCTTCGCCATAATTCCAAACCTCGATCAATTGCGGTCGCTGACTGCAATCTTCTAGCTGCTGTTGATTCTTATTACTGTCTTGAACGTTAACACGGTCCCCGCCGGATCGTCATGACGACTTACTGGCGCCTCACCGATTTTTGGCGTCTCACTGACACCACTTGTGCCGGGGCGGAAGTCCCGCCGTACTATATTGACCCGTCGAATTTTCCCGCTGAAACCGTTCTGGACCAAGCCGAAAAACTCAGGAGTCGTCGCTTTTCTCACTGTTTGAGAGAGCAAATTCAGGCTTCAGGATCAGTTCTAGAGCGTTTTCGCAAAGGATGTATGTATCCTGCATCTTGTGGAAAAGGTCGATTCATCATTCGAAAATCGCTCTTTATGCACACTGAAAACACGAAAGTGTTCTAAAACTGGTCTCAAAACTTGCTGTTCACTTCTCTGGTACAGAGAAAGGTCGCGATTCCATTGGTTCTGAGACTGCCTCTAGAGCAGTTTGCTCTACCGTTTGCCCGTGAATAACGCATTTCTCTAGTAAAAATGCTGTTCGCCACGAGGCAGATCCTGCAAACCAATTCGAAAGATGCTCTAGATTCAAATTCTCTGAAGAAGTTTATTTACCGCAGAGGCTCAATCGGTAGCGAGAGAGGCCTCTGTTCAGAAGAATCTCGGTGAGAAACCATCGACAATGATTTCAGTCCGATCTCAGCACCATTATAGTTGCCAGAGTCTGAACTCGCGAGCGGACACTCTGAGCAATTTCAATCAGGAATGCGCGATGGAATTACACCAGCCCGGCCAGTTTTGCACTGTTTCTGCGGTAGAAGTTGTCTCAGAGAAAGCGATTGCGAGGCGAAAAAAAGACGAGATCGCAAAGCGAAACTGAAGAAATAGCCCCGAGTGTCGCATCGACTTGAGTGTTTCTGAATGCTTGTTGTGTCTGTGAATACGACTCTCACAGCTTCATGGATTGCCCACTTGGGTGGAAAGTGAAGTTCAGGATTGAATTTAATTATGAGCCAAGACGAAAAACGATTTGCCACACTTCAAGGGCTGACAGCCGTTGTGACCGGCGCCTCTTCAGGCATCGGGCGAGCGATGGCGCTGGAATTCGCCCGGGGTGGGGCAAATGTTGTGATTCATTATGCGAAATCTCTCGACGCAGCTACTCAGGTCGTAGCCGAGGCTTCTCAGTTCGGTGTGACTGCCTGCAAGATTCAGGCGGGCTTAGGTGCTGTGAATCACGAAGAGTTCGTCCAATCTGTCGAAGAGATTTCAGGTCCGGTTGATGTTTGGGTGAATAATGCTGGAGTCGATTTGCTGACAGGGGAGGGGGCTCAGCTTGCTTATGAGGACAAGCTGACAAAACTGTTAGAAGTCGATGTCGCTGGAAGTCTCCATTTGAGCCGAGCGATTGGGCGGCGTATGAAAATGCGAGGTTCGGGCGTGATTCTCAATATTGGTTGGGATCAGGCCGACCGAGGAATGGAAGGTGACAGTGCAGAGCTGTTTTCGACCGCAAAAAATGCTGTTATGGGTGCGACTCGGTCATTGGCTGTCTCCTTGGCGCCGGAAGTTCGAGTCAATTGTATTGCTCCCGGGTGGATACAGACGGCCTGGGGAGATCAGGCGAGCACAGATTGGCAGGATCGGGTTTTGCGAGAAACTCCGTTGAAGCGTTGGGGGCAACCGGAAGATATTGCCAAACTTGCCCGATTTCTGGTCAGTTCAGACGCTTCATACCTGACAGGACAGGTGATCAATGCAAATGGTGGCGCAATTCGTTGAGAGTTGCCTTGACGTCCAGAGTGAACAGTTTCTAAACTCTTCCATCGCAAGGACAATGGTGAGATTTCACCGGTCTTCAGCGGGTGTAGCTCAGTGGTAGAGCACCACGTTGCCAACGTGGTTGTCGAGGGTTCAAATCCCTTCACCCGCTCTAAAAGATAAACATGAGGAACCAGGTCTTCGATCATTGAAGACTGGAGACTTGTTTCTCCAAGCAGGTCGCAGCTCGGTTTATCTTGATAACGCAGAAGTAGAGTGCGAAAAATGACATTCTCTTATGATGGAGAATGTCCCGCAGTGAACGCAGTGTGATCAATTCAAATGTGGTCAATGCAGTGCATCACAAACAACGAATCAACACACTCTTGTTTGGCCGTGATCCTGGCGGGTTACCGGCCGTTTTTTTTCTAAAGTCTGGCGATACTGGCTCGATCTTCGATACGATCTTTCTATCATCAGGTGAATTGAACCATTAAACGTTTTTGTCAAACCAGCCATGCTGGGGGGTAGTCGACGTGTCTGAAGAAATTGATCAGAACGCTGAAGTACAGGCTGATGGCGATGTTGGAGTCGCAGAAGCAGAACAGGCAGCTGAATCCAAAATGGACTTGAACGTCACGATTGAAGACGTTGGTCCATGCAAAAAGCATGTTCGAGTCTCCGTTCCACGGAATTCTATTGACGAAGTCTTTTCGGAACTCCTCGAAGAATATGCCGAAAAAGCGGAAGTTCCGGGATTCCGAACTGGAAATGTCCCAACTTCGCTGGTCGCAAAACGCTTCAAAAGCGAGATTTCAGAGCAGGCGAAGCAGCGTGTTCTGATGGCAAGTCTTGAGCAACTTGGCGAAGATTCTGATCTCGACCCGATCAATGAGCCAAACCTCGACCTCGAAAGTATCGAAATCCCTGAAGAAGGTGATTTCGAATATGAGTTCGACGTTGAAGTTCGTCCCTCGTTCGATTTGCCAGAATACAAAGGGCTGAAGGTTGAGCGGCCAAATCGCGAGACAACCGATGAAGAAGTTGACGCGTACCTCGAGCAGTTCCTCGAGCAGTACGGTTCGTTGACTCCGGTTGAAGCTCCTGCTGAAGAGGGTGACTACGTTACCGTCGATATTCAGGCGGCTCATGACGGAAAAACTCTCACCAAAATTGACGATGTTTCCGTTCGCGTCCGACCGACTCTCCGGTTTCAGGATGCGGAATTTGAAGGATTTGCGGACTTCATTAAAGGAGCTTCCGCAGGGGATTCGCGTGAAGCGGATGTGACCGTTTCCATGGAAGCTGACACAATCGGCATGCGAGGCGAGTCAGTCCATCTGACCTTCAAGGTTTTGGACGTCAAACGTATTGACACACCAGACCTTAACGAAGAATTCCTTGGTCGAATTGGAGCATCATCCGTTGATGATCTTCGTGATCAAGTACGGCAAATGCTGGATCGTCAGGTCAAATACGAACAACGGCAAGCCACACGTCGCATGGTGATGGAGAAAATCACTGAGTCGGCATCTTGGGAACTGCCAGAAGATCTCGTTAATAAGCAAGTTGATAATGCCTTGCGTCGTGAAATCCTTGAGCTTCAACAAGCAGGGTTCACGTCAAAGGAAATTCTCGCAAGAGAAAACGATTTGCGACAGAATTCACTCAGTATGACGCGACAAAACTTGCAGGAACACTTTGTTCTTGACCGCATCGCTGAGCAGGAAAACATTGAAGTCACAGATGAAGATCTCGATATGGAAATCTTCAGCATGGCGATGCAAAAGGGTGAAAACCCACGTCGTGTCCGTGCCAGAATGATCAAAAACGGAACCATCGAAAACCTGGAAGCTCAGATTCGTGAGCGAAAAGCAGTCGATGTGATTCTGGATTCTGCAGAATTTACTGACATTAAGATGCCACCAACCGTTTCTAACAACATCGAAGCACTCAATCGAAGTGTCTGTCGAACGACTTCACAGTCGGATATCGATGCAGATGCGGACGATGACGAGGGCGACGAAGAGTAAGGCCTCGTTGCTGCAAACGAAATTTTGTTTTGCAGATGCAGGAATCACGATTGAAGGTGCGAGCAAACCTGCTCGCACCTTTTTCTTTGCGCTAACGAACCTCTCTCACCTGACGGTTTTCGTCTGCCAATGATCTCGCTATCGTTCTGAAAACAGGAGCAAGGATGTGCGGGGATCACGTATTTGCTTATTCGGGGAGCTGTCTTGTTGTTGAGGGACGAAAGTCTTCTCCGGATACTTCAGAAATTATTCAGATGCGTAGGCGTAGAGGAGGAAGAGTTCGGAAGTGGAGTGTGGAAAAGTCATTTTGAGCATGTTCGCGACTGGTCAACGGTTAGTCGGCAGTAAGATCGCAGCATCTTTGGTAAACATTGAGTCTCAGTTGAGTCGTCGGAGGCTAAATGGGACACTGAAGGCCTGATTGAAGCAGGTTTTAGAGCAGGGAAGAATTTGGGTGCATATTCTTTACTCGGTCGCTCAAAGAGCATGTGAGCATCGACGCTGATGAATCCAACTTGGAGTGACCCTGCACAGCTCGTGAATTCTTCGCTTGGAAGTTTTCGCGTAAAGCATCTTTCGAATTGGTGTGCAGATTCTTGCTCGTGGCAAAGAGCAATTTTATTGATGAAACAGGTTCTTCACGGGTACACGGTAGAGCAAACTGCTCTAGATAAATCGTAAGATTACTTTTTCGAAATCATTTCTTTCTACGGAAAGCTAACGACGTGGCAAACGTTCTGGATAAAATTGTTGAGTACAAACGTGGCGAAATCGCTGCTGCCAAGCTTCGCCGGTCTGTCGCCGACATCCAGTCAGCGATCGTCGACGCTCCTCAGGTTCGCTCATTCACTGAGGCTTTGAAGTTCCGTCACCCAATGGGTTTGATCGCAGAAGTTAAGCGGGCATCTCCCTCGGCGGGGTTGATTCGTGAAGACTTTGATCCAGTCGAAATTGCGAGAATCTACGAGCAGAACGGAGCAGCCTGCATTAGCGTTTTGACGGATGAGCACTTCTTTCAAGGTTCGCTTGGTTACCTTGAAGAGGTCCGCAAACAGGTGGGCATCCCGGTCTTACGTAAAGACTTTATTCTGGATCCATATCAGGTCTATGAAGCACGGGCAGCAGGGGCGGATGCGATTCTACTCATCGCTGAGTGTCTTAACGATCGCGAGTTACTCGAGCTTTATACTCTCGCGGTTGACCTTCAGATGGAAGCGCTCGTCGAGGTTTATGAACCTGCGAACGTCGAGTGTGTGCTTAAACTGAACCCTCCACTGATCGGTGTGAATAATCGCAATTTGCAAACATTTAAAACTGACCTGAATCATACGATCTCGCTCCGAAAACAGATCCCGGACCATATTCTTCTAGTCGGAGAAAGTGGTATCCACACACGAGCAGATGTTTTGCAACTCCAGAGCGGTGGGGCACATGCAATTCTGGTCGGCGAATCCCTGATGCGCTCTGCAGACATCGGCTCGCGGGTCCGTGACATTCTTGGAACATCCTCGACTTCTGAAAAGGAAGACTGATGACGACTGAATCAACAACTGTCGAACATGTGCTTGTGGTCCCAACGTCGCTGTTTCACGAAATAGGGCATTTCCAAGGCTACACCACGGATATCCAGCCATATCTGGAGAGACTCTTCGATCCGGAGCACATGAGTTATCGTCCCAGAAACGAAGTTGAGGAAGACCCTGGCTTCAAGCAGCTCATTCCCTACTGCATCTTCCGTCATGCGGGGGAAGTCTTTTATTACACGCGCGGCTCGGAATCTGGCGAAGGACGCCTGCACGCGAAGCGATCGATTGGGATTGGCGGACATATTTCTGCAGAAGATCAAAATTCTGGAAGTCATGTTTATCACGTCGCAATGCAGCGTGAAATTGAAGAGGAAGTCTTTATGGAATCGGGGTTTACGCAAAAGTGTGTAGCTCTGATTAATGATGATGAAACCGAGGTTGGAAAGGTCCATCTTGGGATTGTTCACATCTTTGACCTGGAAGCGGCAAAAGTTCGACCACGTGAAAAGTCGATCATACAGACAGGATTCGAAAAACCGGCACAACTGGCTAAGTCTTCAGAGAACTTTGAGACTTGGTCGCAAATCTGTCTCGAATTCCTCAAGGACGAAAATAATTCATAGCGACTCGAGTGCGAGCAGCCTCATGGCCTCAAATCGAGTCGCTCAAGCGAGTCGGATGCAGACAAAGGAGTCTCTGTCGTGAAGGTCATTAAAAGTTTGCTGGTCGCCGGAGTTCTGGCGAGTGTGGGGACATCCACAGTGAGTGTTCAGCAGGCGTCTGCTCAAGATCAGGCTGCTGTCAGGGTGACAGAAGATCAGCTTGGAGAGCTCATTTCTGCTTTGGGGCTCGAGCCCGAGAAGAAAGTCTCGCGGTACGATTTCGCATTTCAGACAGTCGTCAATGACGAAGAGTGGGAACTCTCAATGTCTGCGATTTTGAGCAAGGATGGATCAGGTGTGTGGCTCATGGCCTGGCTGGACCCGCTTCCTACAGTCTCGGCGGAAGTTCCTAAAACAGCCCTTCTTCGCCTGTTAGCCCAGAATGACGAGCTTGGAGGCGGGAAATTCTTCTCATATATCCCAACCACGCGTCGTTTTGTTTTACAGAGGACAATTCCAAATGAGGAATTGACCTCGGCAAAGCTTCGATTAAGCTTGCAGGACCTGGGAGCGAGTGTCGTGCAAACTTATCCCGTCTGGTCGGTTTCCAACTGGAATCCAACTGGAATTCCAGCGGCTCCAACTGGTCGAAGCACGCAACCTGCCTCAACAAGCGCGACTCAATCTGCTGTCAACGAATCGAAGTTCGAGCAGCCAATTCGTAAGTAAAAAGCATGTTCAGCATAGTTTGAGCCGATTAGAAACGGCTGCTGAACACCACGACTCCGGGGGCGATACCCGGGTTGCAGCCGCGACTTCATCGGCAGGGTTTCCTGATTCAGGAGGCTCTCTCGATGGAGTTGCGGCTCACCTTGTTGAACACCGATTGTTTTCTCATGTTTTGAACTTGATTTGGTTCGAAAAATCACACTGGTTCTCAGGGCCAGAAATGTTTATGCTGATGGCGACAGATACTAGAATGCAGAATAGAATTCGAGTTTTTTGACTCACAACTTACCAATTTTGTTCACTCTCATTTTTTAATTTGCGAGGGAACGTGAAGCGAACGATAGAGAGATCTGTCTCTCGTTCGTCAAAAAGGAGTGAAGGGCGTGTCGACAATTACCGACGAGAATCCGACAAGAACCACGCCCGGTGCTGCAAGAACATTGTTCACTCGCCGTACTAGTTCGTTGCTTGGAATCCAGATTGCTGGATGTGGGTCGTATGTCCCTGATCTGGTCGTCACCAATGAACAGCTCGATCAAGAATACGGCTGCGATCCGAACTGGATTGTGCAGCGGACCGGGATTCGTGAACGACGCCATTGTCCACCTGGAATGGCCACCAGCGACATGTGTGTTGAGGCCTCTCGTAAGGCGATCCGCTCATCCGGCGTCGATCCGCAACAGATTGACCTCCTCGTTTGTGGGACGTTTACGCCCGATTATCACTGCCCCTCGACAGCCTGCCTGGTGCAAGACAAGTTAGGGCTCGATTGTCCTGCGTTCGATACTGCAGCCGCCTGTGCTGGCTTCATGTACGCTCTGGTGACGGCATCGCAGTTCGTTGCCACTGGAAATGCAAGATACGCCCTCGCAGTCGGAGGTGATCTGAACAGCCGTATCGTGAATCCAAAAGATCAGCGGACTTATCCTCTCTTTGGGGATGGAGCAGGGGCTGTGCTCGTTACAAGAGGAACACCGCATCAGGGGCTGGTTTGCTATCAACTCGGCTCAGACGGGTCAGGTGGGCCGCTGTTAGACCGGCCAGCTGGCGGGACGCATACACCAATTACGCCTGAAGCGATCGTTGCGGGAGAGCAGTATCTCCGTATGGATGGTCGCAGCGTGTTTAAATGGGCAGTCCGCATGCTGGCGGACACTATTGAGCTCGTTCTGGAAAAGAGCGGGATGAGTGTCCACGATATCTCTCAGTTTGTCCTGCATCAGGCCAACGTTCGGATCATCAACGCTGCTGCCGATCAGCTTGGGATTCCTCATGAGAAGCTATTTGTGAATCTGGATCGCTATGGCAACACATCTGGCGGGTCCATTCCCATTGCACTGGATGAAGCTTTCCAGGAAGGGAAGATCCATCGAGGTGACGCCATTCTGATGTGCGGATTTGGTGGTGGGCTGACTTGGGGAACTGGCGTCTTCCGCTGGTAAGCTTGCGAGCCTTTGATCTCCGTCCCTGCTTTGCTTAATAGCATTTCCGAACTGGTGTTCGCTTTCTGCCTTGAGGTGAACACCAATGGTACTCGTGAATCGCGTTCTTCGCGGAGACTCGGTCAGCCAACTGATCTACAGATGATCTACCGACTCGTGTAGGGCAAATTCACGATTGGTCTGCAGTCATATCGCTTGATCCTGGGTGTGAGATGCCCCGGTGAATAGCTGCCAAAGATGCAGCGATTTCACTGCAAATCAGCCGTGAAGATGCCCTAGTGAAAAAGCTATTCGCCACGAGGCAGAGCCTGCAAACCAATTCAAAAGATGCTTTAGTAGTTGTGCATCGTTCGTTTCGAGTGTTATCTCGGATCGTGCTCGATCAAATTTAATGCGATTCACGCTCGTGAAGATTGCTTTCGCGCGTTTGTCTGAAGTTCGCTGACGGTACAAAAAAACGCCGAAAGCTTTGCGGCTTTCGGCGTTTCTGTTTCACGTCACAGCGGGATCAGGTTCAGATCACGCGAACGTTTTCTGCACGTGGTCCTTTTGGGCCTTGTCCGACGTTGTACTCAACGCGTTGACCTTCGCGGAGGTCGTCGTAGCTAACCCCTTCTAGTGCTGAACTGTGGAAGAACATGTCTTTTCCAGTTCCATCTTCAATAAAGCCAAATCCTTTTGAGGTGATTCGCTTAATTGTTCCTTCTGCCATAACTCTCTTCCAGTACTCTCAGAATGGTGTGCTGTCATCTGTTCGTGAAACACTCACGTAGTCTTGACTGCAAAGGTTGTCGTAAAATCTTCTTTGTACACTTTGCAAAATGCGTCAGTGTTTTGGCTTGTGCCTATGAATTGTGAGTGTGATTCACATTTCACTTTTGGCGGATAGCAAATATTAGCAGAGCAAGTCTGCCCGGAGTGATTGAACGTGTTGACGAACCGTCTCAAACGGACTCAGATTCATCAGACGGATCCGCTTCGGCGTCTGGAGGCTCCGGAGGAATAACAAGTCCTCCAGTTTCTTTTCTCTCCACGCGGCGAGCACGCTTGGCTTCTGCTTTAGCGCGTTTCTCCGCTTCTCGTTGACGCTTGGCGAATGTGTTCTGATTTTTTGCGATGAGGTCTCTCCATTTAAACGGGATTCAGTTGAATTCACAATCCTATGAACCACGACTGATACTTCTAGTTGATCTCTGTCGGAAAGTCACGTGACTCGCATTGAGTGGCACGCTTGTGAGTGTGCCGGAGTGCTAAGTTTTACATGACTTTGAGTTTTAACAGAGACTCCAAGGTGTTGTTGAGACCTTGGATGCACAGTCGCAATTCCATGTGTTATTT
Source organism: Thalassoglobus sp. (assembly GCF_048270125.1). NCBI lineage: Bacteria > Pseudomonadati > Planctomycetota > Planctomycetia > Planctomycetales > Planctomycetaceae > Thalassoglobus > Thalassoglobus sp. Next base: position 367,127 of record NZ_JBLWTN010000003.1, read on the forward strand.
AAGTGAATTCAGGCTATTCATGGCTCTTTATTATATCCAGTGAAAGGCTGGACTGGCAATCGATTCAGTTATGAAGGTGTGTGTTTGACCTTCGGACCCTTCTTGAATGGCTTTTTCTTTGAATTGTATTTTCTTTTGGGTTTCCCATTCGGTGTCGCTGCGGACTCTGTCGTCCGGCGTTTTGCCGGTCGGTTTTGTCCACCACCGGGCCCCTTACCAGATGCAGGTCGGTTGTTCGATGAGGAGTTTCCACGTCGACGTGACGGAGAACCACCTTGGCGTTCTCGTCGTTGCGGAGCCGGAAACTCTGGGTCGACAGGAACTTTTTGGCCAATGAACTGCTCGATGACATGTAGCAGTCGACGTTCTTCACTGCTGCAGAAAGAAATCGCAATTCCATCTGCTCCAGCGCGTCCGGTACGTCCAATTCGGTGAACATAGGCTTCCGCTTCGAGCGGGATATCGTAGTTGATGACATGGGTAATGCCGTCGACATCGATTCCTCGGGCTGCGACATCGGTTGCAACCAGGACTTTGACGTGCTTGCTTTTGAAGGCGTTTAGTGCACGTTGGCGAGCGTTTTGTGATTTGTTTCCATGGATCGATGTCGCTTTGACATCACGATCTTGCAATCGTTCAGTCACCATGTCAGCAGTCCGCTTTGTCTTTGTGAAGACAAGAGCTTGTTCAACACCCGGTCCGTCGAGGATCGTCTGCAGCATGTTTTGCTTACGACCACGGTCCATGTGGAGGACTCGCTGTGTGATTTTCTCGACGTTTGTCTTTTCCGGAGTCACATCGACAGTGGCCGGTTCAACAAGCAGGCTTTGCGAGAGTTCGATAATCTTTGGAGGGAGCGTTGCTGAGAAGAACAGAGACTGTCGCTTCTCAGGAAGTTCTCGAATGATTCGCTTTAAGTCTGGGAGGAATCCCATGTCCAGCATGCGATCCGCTTCATCCAAAACGAAGCACTCGAGTTGGTTCAGTTCGATATGTCCCTGGTTCATCAGATCGAGCAAGCGACCTGGTGTAGCGATCAGGATATGCGCCCCACGTTTGAGTTTCCGGACCTGGTCTCGTTGGGAGACTCCTCCGTAAACGAGGACGTGTCGCAACCGCAGGTGGCGACCATAAGTCGCAATACTGTCGCCGATCTGGACAGCCAATTCACGTGTGGGGGCGAGAATTAAAGCGTGTGGTCGATTCGAAACGGCTCTTCGATTCGTGCGTCCGAGTTGGTTCAGGATTGGCAGTGCAAATGCTGCTGTTTTTCCTGTTCCTGTCTGGGCAGAGCCGAGAACGTCTCGTCCTTCAAGAGCAACCGGGATGGTCTGCGCTTGAATAGGTGTTGGTGTTTCGTAGTTTTCATCTGCCAGTGCACGTTGCAAGGGAGCAATGAGATTCAGTTCCGCAAACGTCTTCAATTGAATTCCTTAAGTGGTTTAGTGCCAACCAGAAAATTTCTGAGATGTGAGGTTCTGTCAGTATTTGAGAGACCAGAGTCAGTTTTTCGGATCAGTCCTTCAGCAACGTCGTTGCTTATTGATTTTGGTAATGATGCTGTTTGAAATCGACGTTTTGATTCGAATTATCCGTACTGATTTTCAATCAACAATTTTGGCACAAGGTCTTGTCAGACATTGTTCACACAGGTTCATCCAGAACATCAGGCCGGTTTCTCACACTGTTGATTCAAAAAGAACAACACGCGGGGCCGAAACCAGGCTAAAGTTTCAAATGGCGGAACACAGTATTTTGCATCGCATGGAGCACTTCGATGGAGTTGGTTATCGACAGTTGACAGACCAATTCGTCGGAGACTTGCGAAGATGTGTCAATAAAATCGACAACACCAGATAGCAAACGCCGCGTTCCGGGGAATTCTGGACAAACAAGAAATTCACAGAATTCATTGCATCATTTGATGACGCTGGCGGCTTCCCAGAGCGGTTAACACAACCGATAGTTGGCAGCAGGATGTGCGGAAAAAAGACCGACACACAACAACGGGATGACAGGAGGTTCCAGCTCTTAGATCAAAAGTACCCGTTCGACCGGAACAACGTCTTCATTTTACTGAAGCCGTTACTCGCTTTTCTCCGACCGATTTGTTCCGGGAAAATTTCCTTGAACAGGAGGGAGTATATCCATGGGATGGGCATTCGCCAACCCACAATTTTAAGAAATATGACTATCTGGAGCCTTTTTTCAGTTCACGGTCAATATCGGAACTACTCAAATTACTGTCATGATAGGTTTTCGAGTGGGTGAGAAGACTCACTGATCCATTGGTCGTTTTTTCTTTTTTGGGCAAGTTTTCCTTCCAAGTATTGAAGGATCTCGGGTCTTGAGAAATGAATTGCCATTGTTTGAGGGTGGATCTCGAAGCTGATTTTGAATTCCTTGAGAGCGAAATTCAGAGCCAGCATATCAAGATCTGGACTATTAAACTTTGGATCTTGATTTCGTTTTGCCAACCTCACTTTCAAGCCATTACTTCATTTCGGGATGTGCAGCCTGAACAAATGTATTCGAGTAAACCTCGACAGACATGACCGGATTTGCGAAAGTCTGCTATGACCAATCCGCGACATAAAGAGGAGACAGCTGTGATTCAGGATGATCAACAGCCAAAGAATTCTCAGAATTTGTGCCAGGACTCCTCGATGGGAATGGCTCTCGGAAATGCGTTCGCTGGTCCTCAATCCTCTTTATATCTGGGGATCGACCCCGGATTGAACCGGACCGGCTATGCTTTAATTCGTCGTTCAACACAGCGTCCGATTTTGCTCGAAGGAGGGGTCATTTCATCGACAAAATCGAAAACGCTTGCAGAACGTGTGCACGAAATCGGTTCGGGAATTCGCGAGGTGCTGGCTGAGTTTTCACCCGGAGCGATCGCGATTGAGCAAGTCTTTTCGATGACTCGTAACCCGAAGACTGCAGTCTTGATGGCACATGCCCGTGGGGCGATACTCTTTGCTGTTGCGGAAACTGGAATACCGCTGGTCCATTATACCCCTCGGCAAATCAAAAAATTGTTGACAGGAACCGGGACCGCCTCGAAAGAGCAGGTGCAGTTGGCAGTTCAGCGAGAATTGAAACTCAAAAGAGTCTTGGAGCCGAACGATGTCGCCGATGCGAGTGCAATTGCTCTTTGCCATTACTACAGTGCAAGAGTGAATTTGAACGAATCGCAACCCTGTCCAGTGATTTAAGCTTCTAACTTGCACGTCACTTCATCAACCTGCCATGCCTTTAGCCCCTTATCGAAGACGAGATGTCTGATCGCCCCGCACCGAACGTTTTGATTCTCTGCAAAGACCTGATGTTCTCCAGCCAACTTAATGGAGCCGTTCAGCGAGCGGGACTCGTTCCCCAAACATGTCTCGGGCAGATCACGCTTACTCAGAGTCTGTCCCAATACGAGATTCAATGGGTCATTGTTGACCTGGAGACAGAGAAGCTCGACCTGGAAGCTCTCAGGTCTGCAACTACCGGCAAATTGGTTGGCTTCGGCCCGCATGTTCATACTGCGAAGCTGGGAGCCGCTCAAGAAGCGGGGTTCGACTTTGTCTTAAGCCGTGGGCAAATCTCTCGAGGACTCGATCAGCTACTCGGCTCTTGAAGATTTTCGTGCCCTCGAAAAGATGCCTGTAGTAACGAATACGCCCGAGCAGCTTTCGGCATTGTTGTGATGTTCTGCCTCGTGGCGAGGAGCTTGTGAAGTAGTGAAAGCGTTTTTCACGGGCACGAAAAACATTGAAAATGTTTATGGGGTGATGACTGGGAGTGTTTGTGTTGCTTTTGGCGATTTTGGTTTCGGCTGTTCGGTGGCTTTGCCTTCTCGGAGTTCTTTTGCGGTTCCGCCGTGGACACGTCGGTTGAAGATGTCTGGATCGAACGGGTCGGGCTGGCTTTGGTTGAGGATATCTTGCAGGCGGATGCTTTCTCGCCGAGGAGTTGTCGCTGGGGTTGCGGTGGTCTCTGGTGAATTCATCTCTGCGCTCGTCTGTTGAATCACTTCTTGTGAGTCAAGTTCTTCAGCATTTGCGATTGTGTTGGACTTGGGGGAACCGATGAGATCGCGGGCAACGCTTGCAACCCAATCCTTCAGGACTTGATGTTGGTCATTCCCGTGCGGTCCGAGAAAGATTTTTTGATGATGCGAATCGACAGCGATGGCCTTCATTAAAAAGGGGCTTCGCTCGGGGGACTTCAGGTCAAGTTGTTGCAACACATTCTCCAGGTTGCTTTGGCTTTGAAGTTTATTCCCCAATGAACCCTGGCGAATTGCATCCAAGTGAAATCCATTCTTGGCGGCCTGTCCGTGGCAGTAGGCGTTTCCGCATTTATTATGAATCAGCGGTTGGATGTGTCGAATGAATTTCTGGTGAGTCTCTCGGCTTAACCCGGCAGATGTTCGCTCTTGGGGGCGTAGGAACCCATCCATTGTCATGGCTGGCCCGGATGGAAGTTGGACCTGTTTTTTGGCTGGATTCAATTTTTCTTCGATTTTGACCATCAGCGCTCGCGACTCAGGGCGAAGCGGTTCCAGCTTCAGAGCTTTGGAAACTTCTGTTCTTGCTTGTCCAACTAAGTCGTTTGTGAGACACCACTCAGCCAGGACGAGGTGGTCATCGGCTCTGGGGTTGAGTGTCCGGTCTCGCAGTGCAATATATGCTTCGTTGAGGGTCCGGGCAGTGACGTACACTTTGCCAAACGGCACGATTCCATAGGTTCCGTTGTTGTCGATCCGGTATCCTCCCGCGACGTTGCTGATTCGTCCAGAGAAGACTCGCCCGTCTTCGAGGACGATCACTCCATCGGTAAAGTCCAGACCAGGAGATCCCGGAGTTTGAGTCGCATTGGGGGGCTGGATTTGTCCGGGAGCTTGAGGCTGCACCGCGTCCTGAGCCTGCGATGATGCCGAAAGACAGCAGAAGACAGAGAGGATCATCAGGCGAAATTGCCTCGTCCGACTATTCATTTCGTCACTCCTTGACGTGAAAATATCCAGTGGCTGACAGTCTCTTGGAGATTGGAGCAGAGAGTCAAGATCGGTTCTCCGAATGTCTCGACTGACAAGAGCGGGGAGGGGGTGAGTCGTTGCTGAGCGGTCCGTGAGCGGCATAACCGGACCTTTCGAGGGAAGAGAACTCCTGATATTGGTGAATCGAAATGTGCATTTTGTCGGGAAGTTGCTAGATTGACTGGACTTGCGGAACGGACTTTTGATTCGATGTTGGCTTGTCGACGAGCGCCATTGAAGCAATTCAACCTGTTGTTTTCGTTTGTTTTTGCTGTTCCGAAAGCCAATGCTGGAGCGAATTGATGCCGAAGATCCGTTGCAAAAGTTGTGAAGCGACATTGAATGTTCCCGAGAAAGCTCTCGGCAAAACAATCAAATGCCCTAAGTGCAGCAACAAAATAAAGGTTCCGAGTGGCGGGAGTGGCGGAGCATCTCCTCAGCAACAACGAAGAAAGAAGAAGCCAGTCAAGTCGGCGGCTGCAGATGACCCGTTCGGTTTGGGGAATCTTGATGATTATGATCTGGAAGACAAAGACGAGCAGATCTGCCCTTACTGTGCGAAGGACATCGACGAAGATGACGTGATTTGCCAGAGTTGCGGGATGAACCTCGAAACCGGGCAGATGGATCGTCGTGAAAAGAAAAAGCGGTCCCGCAAAGGTCCTGACCCTTCCAAGTTTTTCGCTGCGGCATTTCCGGAATCGTGGAAGTTCGTGCTCAGTGAACCAAGGATGGCGATCCGGGTGGGAACCGGCTTCACGTTCTTTACAACATTAGCCCTCATGTGCGGCTACATGGGGTTTGTTTATGTCCAGGAGCAAATGCCACCCAAAGTCTTCTGGATTATGTTGTCTTTGCTTTGCGGTCTCTCAGTGCCAGGCTTGATGTGGTATCTGACATTGAAAATTGTTGACTCGACCCGACGCAACGATAAATTTCAGTCCGATCGAATTCAGTTTGATCTGTTTACTTCTATTGCAGCTGGGGTTCGTGCGTTCTTCTGGCCGCTGATTCTGATCCCCGGAGCGCCTGTGATACTCGCTGGAGGGGTTGTTTATAGCTTGTTGTTTTCCGGTGATCTGAGCAATCCAGCCTTTCTGATCGTCGGTGGCGGGCTGTTAGGGTTTGCACTCTTTTTGCTGCCGATGGCCATGGTCCACATGACCGCGAGATACACTTATAAAGGCTGGATTCTCTGGGAGCTCTTGCAGATTCTCTTCCAGAATTTGGTCGGGATTATCTACATGCACCTCGTCGCCTTTGTAGCCCTCATTCCCGCGTTGCTGGTGGCTGTCCCGATCCTGCTGGTGATTAAGGGAGATGGTGGGTTCGAATCGATGAACCCCTTCGGAAGCGGTGTCGTCAACGGGATTACCGCAGGGATTACAACCTGGTTCCTGAACATTGTTGGTATGAATCCAGACCCGGAAGGGGGAATGTTCACAATTATTCGGGCGATGCTTAACATCGCAGCGGCGTTTATTGTCATCGCTCCGATCGGCTATCTCTCAGCCTTCCCTGCCATTTTCGTAATGAAAGCGTGCGGGCTGTTTGGGTACTACCACAGCTCAACGCTGGGGCTGGTTGACCAGAAACGTGAGTACGAAATCGCCACATTCTGGGTCCGCTACCTGGGGCATATTATTGACAACTTATGTGCACCTCTCGCGGTGTTTTTAGTCAGTTCGAATGCCAAACTCTCTAAGGTCGCCTGGGTCTTTACCGGTTTCCTTGTGCTTTCATTTATCTTTGCGAAGGTCGCGTTCCCAGGGATGTTTGTGTTGTGGCTAATCTATAGCAATTGGATGTACTGGGTTGTTCAGGAAGCCTCTGAGATTCGCACGACACTCGGAAAGGATGCTTTCGGTTTGATTGTGATTACAGAAGACAACAAGCAATTAACGATGAAGCAAGCCACGATGAAATGGTTTCTCCGAAATGTCTCGGATAATCTGGCGGGCATCCCGTTCCTTTTCGCAGCTATTCCCCCCAAGAAACAAGCTCTGCACGACATGGCTACAAAAACCAAAGTCGTCTGGAAAGGGGATCGATAGATCCGTCGGGAATCGTCGATCTATATTGCCAGTTGAAAGGTTGATTGAGGAACATCAACGGGCCAGCGCCACCTTCCGCGTTGCCGTTTCCAAAATGATCTTCTAATTTGGACAGGGCGGGCTGGCCAAGTCCGTTTTTATGAACGACTGGTGTTAATACAGTCATGAAGATGATGACGTTTCAAGAATGGCTAGCAATTCGGGAAGGGTTGTGGCTCAACGATAACAAGGCCGTGGAAGGTCTGTCGAAATTGCCCCAGCCCAATCCGAAGACAACACTCCAACGTAAGCCGCTCACGCAGGCCGTGAGGCCGGCTAAGCCGCAGGTGCGTCCCGTGCTGCCGACGTCTTCCATCGTACCAACGAAAAACGGACGACCGTGATGGTCGCCCGCCTTGTATGCTTGCTAGTTCTGTCAGTCAGGTTACGCCGTAGCCTCTTGCTGCTTCTCGCGTCGGCGCCGACGAGCGGCCCCAAATCCTGCGACGCAGGCACAGATGCCGAACAGAGCTAGTGATGAGGGTTCGGGAACGGGAGCAAGGTCGTTTGTCGTAATCACTAAGTTGTCAATGGCCCAATGGTCAAAATCTGGCCCACTATGGGCTCGCTGTTGAAAGCGAAATTGTGTCAATGTGGTCTGGGCTGCCAGCGGAATTACGATGTTAAAATTGTTCCATGTGGTTGGATTCTCACCTTCATCCATTTCGGTGTTCAGTATTTGGAAATCAATAAAGTTCGTTCCCCCATCAATGGAGTAGGCAAGGTCAGCCCATTCATTGGACTCACTGTCTTCCCAGAAAGCTTCTCCATCTGTCAATTCATTACCGCCACGAAAGTCAAACGAGATCGAGCCCCCTTGTGATACGTCGAGTGGATTCGTGATGGCAAACGGTGTTGAACTGGCTTGTCCACCAAAGTGCAAGGCGTTTCCAGAGAGGAACCCTTGGAGGCCATTTCCTAACGCTGCAGCGTTTTGAGTGGATTGGAAAGTTCCTGATCCAAGCCCAGGGTCAAAGTCATCAGAAAGAATAATACCCGCCTGCACCTGCCCCGCCGTGGCGATCAGCACTGCCACGCACGCCGCTGCCCGTTGAATAGCCCGTATCATCACGCTTCTCCCGTGTTGTTTTATTGGAAAGTTTGGCCCGCTAACGATCCAATATCGGTAGCGTCTGATGTATAACGCTAGCTTGCCGTGCAAGGGGGAGCAATAGACAACGGTGCAAAAAATTAGAAAAAAGGAAATTTCACGCCTTGCCCAAGCGCTCAAATTGGATCATAAAGTGTAAGGTCTCGATGTTTGCGGTAGAAAGCGGTGATGCGTTTGTGTTTTCGACTTTGTTACGCTTAGTCTGGCCAGAGGCGTCATTGTAAAACTAGGCTACGGGATAGAGTTGCAGTAGCAACTCTTTTTCAGATGGATCGTTGATTTCTTCCAGTTGCTGTTTGAACTCGTTTCTCGCTTGGGCTGCTTGCTGCTCTTGCCCGGCAAGCTGATGTGCAAGGGCACTCGCACCTGCGAGGCAGGCGTGGTCGAAAGGGTTTGCGTCCTTAATGGTTTTCAAATGCGCTCTCGCGTGTGAAGCGTAGACGAGTCCATTTTCTGGACGTTTAGCGATGCAATACGCTGTCGCCAGCAACAGGTCTGCTTTCAAAAGATTCAGCTCTGTACCAGCATGCTGCCAGTGAAATCTTGCGGCATGGGCCAAATGCAACATTTCCTCGGTTTGTGTCTCGGTCCGTGTCTCCGCCTCAACAAGATCCCAACTTCCGTTGTTACATTCAATTGCAAACCAGCGATGAGCAGCTTCGACGTCAATCTGGGGAGTTGTCATGTTTCTCTCTCAATAAGCTTTGAACTGGAGCATTTTTCGAATAGGTGGACAGGTTCAGCCTCGTGGCGAGTCGTCTATGAATTCATGTAAGTGACTTTCACGGGCAAAGTAAGTATTAAAGATGCCCTGAGTTATGAAATTCTTTTATTACTTTTTGCAGGCTTTCTCCAGGTTTTTTAGTCGACAAGTGGGAGCTGGCTGTTCAAGCTTGTGTCTGCGACGCCAGGAAAATTCTGACTTGTCACATTAGAGCAGTTTGCTCTACCGTTTGCCCGTGAAGAACGCATTTCTCTAGTGAAAATGCTGTTCGCCACGAGGCAGAACCTGCAAACCAATTCGAAAGATGCTCTAGAAGTCGCAAGGACATCGAGAGCAGCACTCCTGAGGTTTGAGTCGTTTTGAATCCAGATGTAAGTTGTGTTTGCATGTCCTCGCAAGATACCATATCAGTTGAATTGACAATGCTCATGAACACTGTGTTTGAGGAACCTGCTGTGCTCTTAGGTGATATTCACTTGACTAAGGTCGAGGTGGAATCCAGATGAGTAGTGGAATGACCCCCGTCGAAGAGATGGTCCACCGCATTCTTGTTGTCGAAGATAACAAGGACGAGGCGGAGTTTCTGAAGACATTTCTCAACGAAAATAAGTATACAGTCGAAATCGCAAAAGACTCGGGGCAAGCACATGTCGCCTTCTCGATGCACCTGCCGGATTTCGTGATTCTTGATGTCATTCTGCCGAATGAGGTCTCCGGTTTTGAAGTTTGTGAACGGATGAAGAAAGAGAATCCGTTTATTCCCGTCATGATGCTGACCGCCATCGATATGGATGACGCCCGCTTACTCGCTTCACGCGTTGGAGCGGATGGATATATGACGAAGCCGTACGATCCGGAAGAACTCCTTTCTCAGATTCATGTCATCGCAGAGGATGTCTGGAAGCAGCGACATTTAGGAACTCGTCCTGACACGGGTGAGAAAGTCCGCTTTAATTGTGGAGAGTGCGGGAAACGTTTGAAGGTGAAGGCGTCGCACCGAGGTCGCACCTTGAATTGTCCTCGCTGTGGCCAGCCGGCAGTTGTTCCGCTTCACGATTAATCACGAAACACATTCTTGATGTTGCTCAAGCCAAGTTGAATTCACTGATGGATAAATTACCTCTCCTCGAAATTCAGACCGGACGTCACAAAGGTCGAAAGATTCGGTTGACGGATTCGGAGACGATCATTGGTCGTTCCGAGGACGCCAAAATTCGCATCAGTTCGGAAGACGTCAGCCGCCATCACTGTTTGCTGGTCGTTCGCGACGATACAGTTCTCGTCAAAGATCTTGAAAGTCGTAACGGAACATTTGTTAACGGACGACCGATCGATGGGGAAGTGGTGCTTCAGCCCGGCGGAACGCTGGCAGTCGGTCCGATGGTGCTTCGCTTGCGAGGTGGTTCAGAAGATTCAAGCAGCGTCGAAGTCAAAATTACTGTGAAGTCTCCGTTACAAATCGCAGAGCCACTTTCGGATGATGACATCGCATCTTGGCTGTCAGATAGTGAATTAGAGAATCGCATTGAGTCGGACACTGCGACTTATGATACCCCGTCCGTACCTCCTCCACGCGAAGCCCCAAGCGTTGAAGATACGGCTCCGAAAATACGACGCCGGGCTTTTGCATCGGTCGCAGAGGAAGCCAAAGACATTATCAGGCGGCACTTCGAAGGGCTTGAACAGGATTGATTCATCCGTTCGAAGATGTCCACGACGAACTCCTCTGTTGAATATGCTGAGCATGGAAACCTAATGCGAATTATTGCTGGGAAATATCGAAGACGAAAACTGCAAACGAACCCGGGGTTGACCACCAGGCCGATCACGGATCGGGTGAAGGAGGCTCTGTTCGAGAACATTCATCAACGTGTCGAAGGAAAACGGGTTGTCGATATCTTCGCAGGGACCGGGACGATTGGGCTCGAGGCTCTTTCGCGAGGAGCGACGAGCGTGACCTTCATCGAGAAGGATCGCAAAGCCCTTCAGTTTCTCAAAGAAAACGTTGCCACACTGGATTGCAAAGAGGACGTTCTCGTCTGGCCAGCGGATGTGCTTCGCTGTTCCTACCGTCCCAAGGGTGATCGCATTGCGGACTTCGTACCCTGGGAAGTGGTCTTCTTCGATCCGCCATATCAAATGGTCCGAGACATTATCCCCGAGAAGCCATTATGGACCTCTTTGAAGCGGCTCGCCAAAGAGGAATCAACAGCTGAAAACGCCACGCTGGTCTTACGGGTCCCCAAACGTGCAGAATTCGAACTTCCCGAAGAGTGGGCGGTCAATTGGTCAATGACAATGTCCGGCATGACAATCCACATCTGCGAAAAGACGTCCGGCACAGCGGCTGAAACAGATCCGCCATCGGAGACGCCGTAACGCTTCGTAACACGTACTCTTCTTGAAGCATCTTTTGAATTGGTCTTCAGTATCGATATCGCCCCCGGTGAGTCACTACCGGGGGAGGTCATCGACCACTCAAAATGCAGTAATATTACTGCGGACAAATCGTTAATTGACTTTAGAGCATCTTTCGAATTGGTTTGCAGGATCAGCCTCGTGGCGAACAGCATTTATCTAGAGGTGGTCCTGAAGCTTGAAATTGCTCTCTCAAACGTTGAGGAACGCGACGATTCCAGAGGTTTTCGAACTGGTTCTAGAGAAATGCGTTCTTCACGGGCACACGGTAGAGCAAACTGCTCTAGAAGTCGCTGATGATTTCTCCGCCGCTGCGAGTTGCCAGCGATTGAAAAACGCCTTCGTCAATGTTCTCGCTGATGAAAGCAACATGACCATCACCCAGGACGAACTGAGCTCCTCCGGTGTGGGAGCTACCGAAGTCTTCAGGGTGGTGATTAAAGTTCGGGGGATGTTCCGCGTGACCAACTATGCGAGCTGCTTCTTCGTCAACTTCAGGGAGAGCTCCTGACCAGGTGCCGTAGAACTTTTCGCCAGTCGTGGTGTCTGTGAAGGTTGTTCTCTCACCAACAATGATTGTTGAACTCGATCCATCAGTAAAATCACGAAACCTGATTTTGCTGTTGTGAAAAAAAGCACCGTCGCTGATGCATTGTCCAGACGAAGTGACCGGTGCGGTCCCCGGAGCATTTTCGCAACCATGGAGTTCAACTGTTCCGAAAACAGCTGGGTAGTTGAAGGTCGCTAATTCAATGTCGGCTCCATTCCTGTCCTGAATTGTAAAGACTTCCGGCTTTGGATCGCTCGGACATTGATAAGTCGATAGGGAGCTGTTGAGGAACTGGCGATTTGGTGCAGCGTCCATCGGGAAAGAGAAATCAAGTTGATTGTAAAGAGGAGACTGGTCCAGGAACGGCAGCAACATCGTTCCCCAACCGAAACCACTTTCGCCCGCTGGGTTGGCCATTCTGTTTTGAACACCGATCCACCCGGACGGGAAGCATCCGTGGACATCGTGGTAGTTATGCAGGGCGAGGCCAATTTGCTTCATGTTATTCTTGCAGCTGGATCGGCGAGCCGCTTCACGGGCTTGCTGGACAGCAGGCAACAGCAACGCCACTAAGATCGCGATGATTGCAATCACCACGAGTAGTTCGATGAGCGTAAAACCCTTTTTGAGTCGGGCAGGCATAAGAAACTCCAAAGTCAATTTATGAAAGATAAGTACGAATATGAAGAAGTCGCTGATGGCAGAAATCCTGCCATTAGAAAAAATATGATGATTCGATACATGCACAGCCACGCGCCCGGTCAGGCAACTGGCTCGGACAAATTCGGACTGTGGGCTTTATCCCGCGCGGAAGAGACGTTCGAGAGTTGAGACGGTTTCAGGAAAGAGAATCGATCGCAGATGGATCTTGATTCACTTGTTGCTGGAAACCTTCCAGGGGCTCTTTCATATTCAACATGCGCACGAATACGGCTTTAAGACCATGGCGTGATGTTGAATCGCACTTCTTGTCATCGCCAATCAATTTGCGCATGCAAACAGAGAACAGCGAGAGCGGCAACGGGACTACGAGAGAGCAGGTGGTCCGCGAACGAATGCTCGGTATTGAGATGGAGCAGAGAGAAAGATCGCGACAGCATCAATCGCAAATTCGACTGATTCGACGCCAGAGATTTCTATGTCGCACGAAAGCGTGCTGGCACGTTCCGTGAGAAAACTACAAATGTGGCAATCTTCAGCCGGGTGCGGATGAGGATGTGGACAGGCGGGTTTCCCGTCAGCGGCAGCGGGATGAGCGTGCCCGTGTGAATGGCAGCACTTACGTGAGTGGGCTTGCTGATGTACTTGTGTCTCAGAATGGTGGTGGGAGTGTCCATGCTTTTGATGAGCTTCAGCATGCTCTGACTGAGCCTGCGACTCAAGAGATTCAACAACATGGTGCAGAGGCGAGTGCAACCATTGGGTCGCTAACAGCATTGCGAATGACGCAATGGCTAGCACTTTTCCCAATTGTGTGTGGAATCGCCGCATGGTGCTTGATTCGTTCTCACATGATCTGAATGTGTGGTCGTCAGCAGAGAAGACGTATCCTGATTATTCAGTGCACGGCCACTATCTTAGTATTCGTCATTACGACAATGAAGAATAGGGGGAGATTGTGAATTATGCGTTAAGTTCAACATCAGTTGGAAGTTTTTTCAAAAATTCGAAACCGAGCCAACTTTAATTTTTGCAACCAGAATTGTAACAAAACCCAAAGTGTGGTGCATCCGTACTTGACGCATCGCCGGAAGTTGATGCTTGACGCTTCGTCGAAATAACGGACTGGGACAGGAATATCTCCCAGCTTGAAGCCGAAGTGGACAGCCTGTGCCAGAAACTGGCTGTCAAAGGCAAAATCGTTCGTGTTGTTCCTCCACGGAATCGTTTCCAGAACTTCTCGACGATACGCCCGGAAGCCGCTGTGAAAGTCTCCCAGATTCTGTCCCAAGGCGATATTTTCGGTGAGCGTTAAACAGCGGTTGGCGACATATTTCCACGCTGGCATTCCTCCGTCGATCGCTTCGCGTCGGGTTCGAATTCTCGATCCCAGAACGACATCACAGATCTCCAGCTTCATCACCTCGACTGCAGCTCCAATCATTCGCGCATCGTATTGATAATCGGGATGGATCATCACGATATAATCCGCGCCATTCTCCAAAGCTCGAGTGTAGCAGGACTTCTGATTCCCGCCGTATCCTAGATTGTGTTCGTGAGCAATGACCGTCAGCCCCAAGCTCTTCGCAAGTTCGACTGTGTTGTCGCTGCTGCAATCGTCGACGAGGATAATTTCGTCAACGAGACTTTTGGAGATGTCAGCGACTGTCCGTTCCAGTGTCGCTTCAGCATTATAAGCTGGCATGACAGCGATCACGCGATGCGAACTGGTATCCCGGAGATTCACAGCTTCAGATTCTGTACTCGCCTCGCTCACAGTTTTCCCCGAGAATGCATTGGCTGCTCTGGCTTAAAACAAGATTCATGGTGAACATACGAGTCGTATGCTCGCCAGCTTAGAATTTGTGCCCTTCTCGCGGGCCGTTTTTCGTGGTTGTCAGAACTTCTGGTCCCTCTTCTGTCATCAGGATGTGATGTTCAAATTGTGCGGAGAGTGAGCCATCTTCGGTGAGGACGGTCCAACCATCATCGAGCGGAGGTTGTGTGGCAGCGACGCCCAGATTTAACATCGGTTCAATTGTGAATGATGTTCCGGGAACCAGAATTTCACTTCGACTTCTACGAAATGGAACATGCGGGATGCCCGGCTCTTGGTGAAATTTTCGACCGATTCCATGCCCCTGATAATTCTCGACGACGCCAAAACCTTGCTCTCTCGCGAATTTCGTGATGGCTGCCCCAATTTCGATGACCGAGCAAAATGGATGCGTTGCATGAATTCCGATCCAGAGTGCGTCGAACGCCCCTTGAACGAGACGCCGTGCTTCATCAGACACTTCGCCAATCAGGAATGTTTCTGACTGGTCGCCGAACCAGCCATCAACAATCGTTGTGCAATCAACGTTGACGATGTCGCCATCTTGCAGCTCAATGTCATTCGGAATTCCGTGACAGACAACATCATTCAAGCTGGTGCAAATTGTCTTGGGATATCCGCTGTAGCCCAGGCAAGCGGGGATGTGGCCGTGATCGCGAGTATATTGCTCAGCGAGTGCATCCAGATGATTCGTGCTGACGCCAGCTTTGACGTGCGGTCTCAAAAAATCGAGCAATTCCGCATTGAATCTTCCGGCTGCGCGCAGCCCTTCACGTTCCTCATCAGTATTGTATTGAGGAAATCTGGGTCGTTTTCGTAATGGTAACATTCGTTTCATGGGCTCTCTTTCAGGAAGACTCCATTGTGGTGGGCGTTCCATCATCCTTCAAGCCAGTCTAGTCAGGTCTTCGAATCTGTCTCAATCAGGAATCAAAGCCACTTCTGAAATGGTCGGAAAAAAACGAAAAAAACGACGTTCAAAATCAACGCTCGGCAACCATCAGCGAGGTTGGCTTTGGGGAAGGCACGCCGTATTGGAAACGTTACGCGCTGGACGCTGGCGACCTTACGAATTATTGATCTGCGATGAACTCCTCGAAGCTGCGTTGTTGAAGGAAATTTTGCAACGCTGTGACGATGATCAAATCCCATTGGGTTTCACAGATGCGAACGGTTTGGAGGATCTGGTTCGTGCGCGAGATCATCAAGGGGTCGCTGCCCGGATGCCCGAATTTCCTCTCAAAGATTTTGAAGAACTCGTGAGTGAACTCCCCGAGAGACCATTCCTCCTGATTCTCGACCGGATTCAAGATCCGTACAACTTCGGTTCAATCCTGCGCTCAGCTGACCTGTTCGGAGTGGACGGGATCATCATCGGAGATCGTGAACAGGCTGGAATCTCTTCACATGTCGCACGCAGTTCCTCCGGAGCGGTCAATTATCTGAACATTACGCAGGTCGAATCTCTCCCCGCAGCCGCGCAGCAACTACAAAGTGCGGGCATTGAACTTATCTCTGCTTCGGAGAAAGCCGAGACGTCTCCCGCTGAACTCGACCTGACACAAGGGGCAGCGATCATCATTGGTAACGAAGGAGCAGGGGTTGCATCGGAATTGATGGAACAGTGCACCACTCTCTGTGCCATCCCCCAGACCGGCCACGTCGATTCCCTCAACGCCGCCGTCGCAGCGGGGATCTTGTGTTATGAAGTGCAACGACAACGCCGCAGTTCATGAGCATGGCTTCGAAGGCGACAGCAAGACACTTTCAAAGTGAGTGATATGTCGTTTTCTCACAGACCAGCGAGGCAGCGGGAACCTTTGTCGCAAGTTTCAATTCTCCGGGAGAATTCAGGGACTTTGTTGCTTAGCGAGCATCGATTAAACTGATGTGGCAAAGTCTGGAACGGACGACAAAGCTTGTCGATCCTGCTTGGCGGGCTGATTCACAACAACTCTTCCTCTGATTTGAATTATTGACCTATGCGTGCTGTCGTACAACGTGTTTCTTCTGCGAGTGTCACTGTCGACAATGAAATTGTCGGGAAGATTGACCGGGGATATCTTGTTTTGCTGGGGATCACTGCGGACGATACTCATGACGATGTCAATTACCTCGCCAATAAAATTATTGGCCTGCGAGTCTTCGAAGATGCCGAGGGCAAAATGAATCTCGCTCTCGGAGATGTCGACGGAAGCGTTCTCGCAGTGAGTCAGTTCACCCTTTATGGTGATTGCCGAAAAGGTCGCCGCCCCAGTTTCGTCGAGGCGGCCCGACCCGAGCAGGCACGACCATTGTATGAAAGCTTCGTCGCTGAGTTACGAGCACAAGGGATCAAGACAGAAACCGGCAAGTTTCAGGAACACATGGATGTTGCATTGGTCAACGACGGACCGGTGACATTGTTGCTGGAGAGCCCGAAGCGGTCCTAAGCAAGTTTCATTCAGATTTTCTGTAACCCATTTAGCCTTTGGATAGTCACTGGAGGAGAAAAACTCCCAAAGATGCAGCGAGTTCACTGCAAACCAACCGTGAATTTGCTCTATCCAGTTTGGCTTTTCCATTCCTGAAGCAGTTTAACCAGCAGATCGATCTGTTCAGGCGTATTATACAACTGACACGAAACTCTCACGTGCCACTGCTGATGCCATTCGAAAACTGGAACTTCTAATTGATGCTCCGTTGCCAGCCATCTCTGTAATGGGTGCGGCTCACCCGGTTTCAGGTTCGTAGTTTCACCCGCATCAAATGGGACGGTCACCATCGAACCGTACCACTCTTCAGAGTCCTCGGAGAGTGGGGCGTGGTCGGTCAGTTCCAACAATCGCTCTCTCACATACTTGGCCAAGGCGTGCGTTTGCTCTCGAAATCGTTTGAGGCCAATCTCTTTGAAAAATTGAATCGCGGTCGGGATGCTCAGATATCCGGTTGGGTCGAATGTCCCAGGCCAGTGGAATTCATCCGTCCAGTGTGCATCGTCTCCCTGCAAACTTCGGCCCCAGCTAATGGTGTTCGGAACCAGACCCTGCTTGTACTTCGACTTCACGTAAAGGAATCCGGTTCCAAACGGAGCGCATAACCATTTGTGAGTACTGGCGCAATAAAAATCACAACCCATCGAGCGGAGGTCGACATCGACCATGACAGGAGCATGCGGACCATCGATCACGACCATGAGTCCGGACTGTTTGGCTCGCTGGCAAATTTCTTGCACAGGAAGAATCACGGCTGTCGGTGAAGTGACATGGCTGACGACAAGAATTCGCGTCTTTTCAGTCACCGCTGCGAAGATCGCCTCGACGACTTCATCTTTCGATTGCAGCGGTTGCGGCAATCGGACGAGCACCGTCTTCGCACCCACCTGTTTACAGGCATTCCCCCAAATCCGAACGACAGCACCGTACTCATGGTCTGTCAGCAGGACTTCATCCCCAGCTGCCAGCGGAACGTTTTTGGCAACGACGTTCATGCCTTCGGTCGCATTTGGCACGAAGGCCAGATTCCCTTGTTCGCAGTTCAAAAACGCAGCCAGCGATTGAGTTGCCTCTTTCAACAACCGAGGAGTTGTACGAATCAAAAACTCCATCGGCTGCGATTCGAGCTCGGCGAGAAGTTCCATTCGCTTCTCTTGAACCGGCAAAGGCGACGGTCCAAACGATCCATGATTCAGATACGTGCACCCCTCAGCGATTCGCCAATGATGAACAAATTCGGTCCAGTTGAATGTTTTAGTGGGCGGCATTTTGAAAGGTTCTCTTTGTGGAGCACAGCCAAAATTGGCCATTACGTTCTACCTCGTGGCGAAATAGAACCTGAACACCAATTCGAACGATGCGACAAGGTTCGAAGTGGTTCAAAAGTTCATAGCGATTACTTCGCAATGCTCCATCGCAAGTAGGCTTCGATCAGTTCGTCCAGGTCGCCATCGAGGGTCTCAAACGGATTGTTCAGCTTGAGCTCCATGCGGTCGTCTTTGACGTACTGCTGTGGCTGCAGTACGTAGTGACGGATGGTTTGACCTCCAAAACCGATTTTGGATTTCTCACCTCTTCGAGCTGCCGTTGCGGCACTCTGTTTTTCCTGCTCGATCTGAAACAACTTTGCCTGCAACATTTTTCGAGCTGAAGCCCGGTTTTTATGTTGGCTGCGCTCGTTCTGACATTGCGACACCACGCCGGTTTCCAGGTGCGTTAAGCGGACGGCAGAGTCTGTTTTGTTGACATGCTGACCACCTGCGCCCCCTGCGCGGTAAGTATCTTCGCGGACATCTTTTTCCCAGTTGATCTCGATCACTTCGACATCACCAAGATCGGGGATGACATCGACTGCGCAGAAAGAAGTGTGCCGACGGCCTGCCGAATCGAATGGGCTGATGCGCACTAGGCGATGGTTGCCGGTCTCTCCTTTGAGGTAGCCAAAAGCATACGCCCCTTTGACATGCAGGGTCACATTTCGTAAGCCTGCTTCTTCCCCTTCGGATTGGTCGATCACTTCCGCTTTAAATTTGTTGTTTTCAAACCAGCGCAGGTACATCCGCATCAGCATTTCGCAGAAGTCTGCAGAGTCTGTTCCTCCTTCGCCCGCCTGGATCGTCAGGTAAGCGTTCCCGGAGTCTTCCGGGTTTTTCATGCTGGACTGAAGTTCAATCGCTTCCAGTTGCTTTTGGAGTGCCTCAACTGTCGTGCGCAGTTCCTCTTCAGAAGAGCTCTCGTCATCTTCCATTTCTGCAAATTCGATCAACACTTCCATGTCGCCAGCACCGGTGGAAAGTTCCCCGACGGGCTTGATCACAGCGTTGAGCCGTTGCATTTCGCTAATTAATTCTTGAGCCTTCTCCTGTTCATCCCAGAAGTTCGGCGCAGCCATTAATGTGTCGATCTCGGCAACACGTTCTACTTTGATGTCGTAGTCAAAGAGAGTCCTTTAGCTGAACAATGCGCTCCATCAACATCGTTGCAGTTTCTCGTAATTCACTATCCATCACTCAATCACTTTCTTTTTATGGTTCTTTAAAAATTTTCGCGGCTATAAATCGTTCGCAGTAGAATTTCACCGCAGAGACACCGGGAAGGAAAACAAAAGCTGCTTTTATTAATTCAATGCTTCACGTGGCTTCAAACTCTGTGGTGCTGATCGCAAGTCTCATTCTTGGAATATCCGGGAATGAAAGTCGATTTGTGTCAGGTCAACAGGCTTTCTGGCTAAAGGCGAGTTGATACTTTCAGACCTCTACTGCAAACAATTCATTTTCATCACATGAAAACGATCGGGCTCGGCGATCAATGTTTTCTTTGATGAACTTTTTGGTTTCTGATTTTCTGCGAGGAAACCAATCTTAGAGATTTCAGCGATGGCAAGCCAGCAATCTAAACTCGAATGCACAGACAAAGCGTACAACGGATGCAAAGGGCACGGATGCAACGGATCAAACAGATTGAATCGGAGCAACTTTAACGAAGGCGAAACGGTTCCTCCCAAAATTTTCTTGCGACATCGCTCCGTAGTGCGAAAGTTTCTGATCACATTTTCGAATTGATGTTCGCATTCTGGTTCTTGGCGAACACAAGTTTGCTGATGAAAGGCGTTCTACAAGAATAGACGGTAGAGCAAACGGCTCTACTGAATCAGGTTCGTTCGACATTGAGGAAGCTGAGTTTATCAGCGAGCGTTCGCTGTAAGAGTGGTTCGGCTTCCAGGAATTCCAATTCGATATCGACCGCCCAGAGCGGAATTTGTCCGATCTGATCCGAGCGAATTTTGACGAGATCTTTTCGAGTGACAATGAGAGATTCTGCGTACTGAGTCGTCGCCCAGGCGGCGACATTGTTGAGGTCACTTTGAGTGTAGTGGTGGTGATCCGGGAAAGCTCGAAAGCGGTTGTCAGAGACAGCTAGCCCGACTCCGGAAAGAGTCCGTCGAAAACCTCCCGGATTCCCGATCCCTGCAAATGAGCAGGTTCGTTTTCCATTCAAATCTGCGAACGGAAGTTTTACTCCACTTGAATTCACAAGTCCGGTCGCTGTGAATGCGCTGGCGATGACAGGCGTCTCGACCATCTTCGAAAGCTGAGCTTTGAGTTCATTGAGTCGCGTCGCTGTCACGAGGTCGCAGCGGGTCAGTAAGATCGCATCTGCACGGCGAAGGCTCCGCAATGGCTCTCGCAACAGGCCACGCGGCAGCAAGTGACCATATCCCCAAGGGGTGAGTGCATCGATTAAAACAAGATCGAAGTCACGGTGTAAGCGTCGATGTTGAAACCCATCATCCAGAACAATGACGGAGCAGTCCGAATCTTGAATAAGGCGAGCTGCGCCCGTGACACGATCCCGGTTTTGCAGGTGTGACACTCCCGGGCAAAGTTGATCGAGCAGTAGCTTTTCGTCGTTCGCTTCTCCGTCGAGGCTCTGGTATCCCCGGCTTAAGATCGCTGGCATCTCGTGTTGCTGTTGCAGCCAGTTGACAAGCCAGGCAACTGTTGGAGTCTTCCCGGTTCCACCTGTGGTGACATTTCCAATGGAAATGACCGGTCTCTCTGCTTGGTGAATTCGCTTGAGACCGGCGTCGAATAATGCATTACGTAGACCCACCGCGCAGCCGTAGAACGGTTCTGCAACGCAAAGTCCTGCACGCAGGGAAGAAGGGAGGATTCCTCGGCTTTGACCTGAAACGAGATCAATGAAAAACGACTCGGTCACTCGGCGTCCTGTCTTCGCAGGACCAAAACCGCACAGTGAGCGTGTCGGATGACCGACTCTGCAACGGACCCCAGCAGCATACGTTTGATGCCATGGTATCCGTGAGAGGAAATGACGATCAGGTCAGCTTCGATTTCATTTGCGTAGGTAGTGATCTCATGCCCCGGGCTTCCAACTCGAACTTCTAAAGTCGCTCCGCTGGCACCATGGTCGAGTAAAAACTGCGTTGCATAATCCTTCACAGACGCTTTGCGAGTATCGTCGGAGAGTTCTCCCCAGACAACCGCTGGTGAGATCGCTTCCAGCGGAGGCAAAACATGAACCACATGCACCTTTGTGGCGTCTCCTGCCATTTCTACAGCAACGCTCAATGCATTTTGAGACTCTTCAGAGAAATCAACAGGGACAACTACTCTATCGCGTTTCAAATTTGACATCCGAAAACCTGCTGGAAAAATGGACGACGAAGAACTTTTTCAAAAACTCGTGCTGTGAATGAGGTATCACTCTGAGTGAAAAGATTCACGAAATTCGCGTTTTCGAATCTGTCCTGAAAAATAATGATAAACTCCGTGTAAAAACGGTCGCCCTGTTCTATCCGCTCGCTCGGCAACCCTCAAGCCTGATTCGCTTTAAGAGAATACCCTTGGCAAAAAACAGAGTCGGTTCACGGTTTGTCATTCCGTCAATCTCACTGAGTTCGTTGATTTGCCTGGAGGAAAATTTCAGAAGCCAGGTTACTGTTCCGCTGATTTCTTCGGCTCAATCCCGAACAGGAATGAATATTCAAGAAGGATTCGTTCCAACGGCGAGAGTGAAGCACGCTCGGCCAGAACCTGACGAGCGAGGTCGGGGCGATCGGTGATGATGTTGTTGACTCCGCGTCCAATCATCGTGGACATGGTCGTTGCATCGTTCACCGTCCAGACAAAGACCTCTTTGTTCTTTTGATGGGCAGAGGAGATAAACGACCGGGTCGCCAGCTCGGTGTTGACTGCAAGGAAATCAACTTTTGCTCGTGTTAAGTCGCTCGCGGTGACAGCTGTCAACAGGCCGACGGTCCAGTCCGGGCGAAGCTGTTTCACTTTCTGAACGCCAGCTAACTTCAGCGACATGATCACCACGTCGGACTCCATCTGGTGCTCTTCAACAAGCTGAATCACTTTGTTGACCAGATCCTGATCGTGTCCATAATATTTGAGTTCAATGTTTGCTCGAACCTTCCCTTTGCAAAGCTGAAGAACTTCTGCCAGAGTCGGCACACGTTCGCTTGAAAATTTCGAGTCAAAGAAGCTGCCGATATCGATGGCCTGCAACTCTTCGGCTGTCGAGTCCCAGATTTTTTTGGAGACCCCGGAGACTTTCATCAGATCGCTATCGTGAGCAACGATCACAACTCCGTCTTTCGATTCTTGAACATCAAATTCCACCCAGTCGGCACCGTCGTCGATCGCCTGCTGGAATGATGCCAGCGTGTTCTCCGGAGCCTTTGCAGAGGCTCCGCGATGTGCGGTGATCTCGACAGCGTCATCGAAGTTGACAGATTGAATCGCCAATATCCCCACGCCTGCAGATGCCAAAGTCCCGACAGCAATAACAGCTGTGAGTCGTCCGCGAGTCCATGTGAGTGACCAGGCTGGGCCTTGTGATGTACGATTCGTCGGCAGGAGACAAGCGTCGCTTTTCCCAATGAATTCATAAAGGGAAGTGAAGACCACTGCGAGTGATATCGCACCGAAGAGGTTTACTAACAGGTTCACGAAGCTCCAGATCGACAAGACCGTTCCCAGTATAAACGCCAGCCAGACAATGGAAGTTGTGGAACGAGGAACCAGCCACTGCCCGAAAGTGAAAACGCAGGCGGAGGCAACCATCGCGAGAAGAGAGTTGACGAGTAGCCAGAAGAAAAGCCATTTCGCGATTTCTTTTCGCTTCCCCAAAACTCGTTTGTGACTCTCCTCCAAGCACTCTTTCGGTGAGACGTTTTCGAAGAGGTTAATCTGCAAGGCCAGCGACCAGTTGATCCCACAGCGAATCAAAAGAACGGTCATCGCCAGGAGGATGAGTCCGATCAGGCCGGAGACAATCATGAACTTTGGAGGTTGGTCGGTCAGGTAAAAGTTGATGTCGTGGTCAGTCAGGAAGAAGAGAAACAGCCCTCCTGCCACAACGAGAAACGGGGCTGCGATCAGTAACATCCATGTCGTCGCTAAAGCGTTGAGTCGAAAAATTCCAGGAGCCTTTCCGGCAATGAATCGCAAAGCTTCCAGTAGTCCCAAGGTGTGACCAGCACGTTGCGACATGCTCACGGTGATCAGTGTCGCTTGTTCCATCGCAAACATTCCGAACAGTGTCGTCCCCACGAGAATCAGCCAGACTATTCCCAGTGGATGCAGGAAGAAGAAGGCGATGTCGGTGTCGGTGAGAATCTCGTGGCCAGAATAGGAGAGGAATAACTGAAACAGCAGGCTCGATAGCGGAGTCAAAACGATGAATGCGATCAGTTTGAAAAGCAGGTCTGCAAGAACCAATGACCTCCAACTGGTTTTGAAGAGTCCGGTCATTGTTTGAAGCATCAGTTTGCTTTCTGTCTTGAAACAGCACCGACTCTTCGAGGCGGGGCGAGTTTCATTGGTGTGTGTTGCTTTGTGATGGGGCGTTTATGGTTATGTATCGAAGAGTGATCTTCACGCATTCGACAGCATCGAGAGTGCTTAAAGTACCAAGACCTGGCGCAGAAAAAGAGCCGCAATCTCCGGGAGACTGCGGCTCTTTTTGAATTGTCGTTCAATCGTGTCGCCTGCAGCACTTTCGTGCATTGAATTCTATGAAGCAGGTTGCGAGTACGATTTTCGAAATCGCTTAGCTATCGTAGTTGATCACGAGAGTTCCGCGACGATTTGTCACTTTCACACCGTATTTGCCGTAATCGAATTTCGTGCGACGACCATCTTTGCAGATGCTAACTTCTTCGCAGGCACATGGTGGAACGCAGATTTCCACGAATACACATTCTGGCTCTTTTCCACAAGGATTGCAGCGATCGTAGCAAGGGTTTGGAACCTGAACGATCTTCGGCACTGCACATGGGTGGATCTTGCGAGCCTGAATGACTTTCACATTTCGGTACAACTCGATTCCTTGAGCATCGCAGGAATCGCAAACAATTGTCCCAATCGGGCTTCCAGCTGGAACGGGTTGCAAACCATCATCGACGACAACGCCCTGTGCGGGAGTTGGTGAGTAGTCAGCCTGGTATGCGATTGCTGAATCCTGTGGCGCTGCTGGAACCATGATAGGCTCGCGAGCGTTGGTGATTGTGGTTGCTCCCAGCAACAGAGCCAATGCAACAAACTTCTTCATCTTATCATCCTCGTAAATCTGAATTGTATAAACAGACGTCGTTCATACACCAACCGTAGACTTGGCCGTCTTGGCTGTATACCGGGAACTCCATTTCTTCCGGTGAAAAGATCACTTTTCTTTCACGATAGGAATACTGCGCAAACATTGCGGGTGTCAACGGTCAGACTGCTATTACCAATCCTAAGAGCAACGAGTGTTGATTCGTTTCTGGTTGTATGAGGGGAGATTGATGTACCGTTTGTCAGTGGGCAACGGGTTACGTCAATTAAACGGCGTTTCCTATGAGAAGCCCCTCATCAGATTAAGAGTACTCTTCACGCAGGCAGGAAACACGAACGTCTTCTAGAGCAGTTTGCTCTACCGTGTGCCCGTGAAGAACGCATTTCTCTAGAGGTGGTCCTGAAACTTGAAATTGCTCTCTCAAACGTTGAGGAAAGCGACGATTCCAGAGGTTTTCGGACTGGTTCTAGTAAAATGCTGTTCGCCACGTGGCAGAACCTGCAAACCAATTCGAAAGATGCTCTAACGTTGTGGAGTTACGAATCGCAGGTTTTTGACGATCTCGCGATCGCGATCACCTAGCTGTTCGACAAGTGGGGATTCAACAGCGAAGACGAAGGAGAGTTGCTGGCCAGTTCGGTCGGCGACGATGTAATAGATCCATGTCATCGGGATGAGTGCCGAGCCTTTTTGTCCTTTGACTTCGTGCTCCCCTTCAACCGCCACTCGCAGAATCTGTTTTCCATTTTCGGTGGGTAATTGTTCGCTTTTGATGACAGACTTGAAGGCTTTGCCGAGTGACTTTTGAATATCGGCCTCGAATTGTTCTAGCGGGGTGATCTCTCCCGGCGCGGCTTTGAGCAATGGGGAAAAGTTGCATTGGCAAACGAGACTGCCATGTTCAACGAGTCGGAAAATCGCTACTTGATTGGCTCCCTCCATTACGGAGTTGAACAGATGCCAACCACGTCCATGCTCGATGGTCACTCCCCAGGGGGGAGCTTCAAATGTGAGTTGTTTCATGTTTTCGCTGGGGTCCAGCGGGACATCTTCGACAATGGCGTCAGTGAGCCGACCCTTCTCCTCGCTCACATTTCTGACGAGATTCGAGGTCACTTCGATATCAAGACCCGGGTAGACGGTCCCGATTCCGGCTGAAATTTTGTAGATCGCCTGAGTGCGCGCGACGTGCGATGTACGGAGGTCAAAAATCAAAGTGCCGCGAACTTCGACTTCAGTCGAAGCTCCAAACCTTTGCCCTTTGATCTTTCCGGAAAAGGTAATCTTTGCTGAGATGGAATTGCTGGCAGACAGTTGGCACTTCAACTCTGAAGTTTCAACCGCTTCGATTCCGGTGAGCATCTGCAAGACCCAGTCAGAAGGTTTCCATTCATCCTCCACCTCGACTGCATTCGGAGGAAGCAACGCCGCCAGAACCAGAGGATCGCCTGGGATCTCAAGGAGATCGAGAGAATCTCGGCTGAGTTTGACCAGGGGAGAGTAATGCCGGACCCCTTCACGGTAGCCGTCGGAAACGATGAAGGTCGCATTCTCAGGGAGCTTCACTTCTGTGCGATGCCCTCCCACTGTGGTGACCATCTGTGCTGACTGAAAGTCTCGGACCGATCGGAAAGCAAGTGAATCGCGACCAGCTGGCGGGAGGCGTCGTTCAAGAAAGCTGAACGATGCGTTTGCGGAGAGTTTCTCTCGCTGATCTTTTGTTTCCGAGTTGGTGAAAAAGACTTCACCTTGGGAGGAGACAGTTGCCTGGCAGTTGTACGTGGTATCACTGCTGTAGGACTCGATGAGTTCGATTTTGTCTGCAACTGCGTTCTGACACATCAGCAGACAAAACAGGCCAAGTGCACTCACGTGTCTCACCAGAATGGAGAGGTGCTTGAAATGGCCGTTCATCGTTCCGCTAAAACACTTCACGTGTTTAACAGGATTGCAAAGAACAGAGCGTCCTTCGAATTGAGTGAGTCGCGAAAACATCTTCCCTCCCTGGAATCGTTTCGATTCAATCGTCTGAGCTGGATGTGCTGAGAATCGTTCCCTCAATCCTCAAGTGTACCTCTATACTCAATGCAACCCAGCATTCAAGTGAATTCAATCTTGTGGATCGTTATTCAAATGTGATGCTGGGGCATGTCACGGCAATGGCACGTGGGAACAATTGTTCATTAAGTACGAACAATTACTCTTCTTCGCCACCTTCATCATCGTCTTCACTGTCATCATCTGGAGCACTGGCGAGGCTCTGGCCTCCATCTTCGTTCCAAATCATGAGTTTTGTTTCTTCGTCGAACTCCACCGAAACTCGATCTTCTTCACCTGGGGTAATTGTTGCACCCCATTCTTCGAGTTCTTCTGCATGTTCGCCAGCAAGGACGGTCCGGTCATCTCGAATGGCTCTCCACCATTGAAGATGCGGCCAGTCACGGCGGATTGTTTTCATGCAGGTGATCATTGCACGACCGTTTGCACCGGCGCTGAATCCAGCACGGGTGGCGATGTTACAATAGGTGGCCAATTTGTCGGCGCGCTTGAGTTCCCACAGAACTTCTGCGACTGCTGGAGCGCGTGTGGAGGCCATAGGTTCTTCCTTCTTAAATGCTGCTTGGGTGTTGAGCACGCATCCGCTCTGATGGAGGGATGTGATTGACGTGAAGTGCCGACCCCGTTCGGGGCCGCATGAACGTGCTCTCGATCAAAATTGGCAATTTCACGTTTAAGAAATACCAACAATACTTCTGGAATCGCTGTCATTCACAGGAATGACAACTCCTTATTCCATATTTTTTAGACCTTGTAAAATACCGCAAAAACTTCGAAATCACAAGCTGAAAATGAAGTTCTCGCTCAATAGATCAACCTTCACCGATCTTGTTCGGGCAGAGATGGCTCGACCCGAGGGGGCAATACAGGCTGCATTCGGCCCTGATCGACGCGGAATCAGCCTGGTTGTAGCCTCTGTCCCGGTCCGCCAGCTATGGGATCAGGAATACAAGTCCGGTCGTCGCAGCACCTTGTACGACAATCGCCTTCCAGCTGAATGGGGGACGTTCGCAAACGTAGCAAGCATGGTTCCCCGGACGTGACTCGCCGAGAGTGTATTGCGTCTCTTGCGGCGGTTCGGCTGTCATCAGGAAAGGGAGTGCAGGAATTCGGCTAAAGAATTTTGCACCCGAGACAAATGGCTGCCAGCAACCATGAGAGAATCCATGTCGCTCTAGATTCACGTCTTCAAAGTACAACGGCTGGTGATTCAATAAGGATGCGTCCCAGTAAAACGATGTTCCATTCCAAAGACGATGCGTTCCCGGGATGTGAGCCTGGGCAGTCAACTTTTTAAATCTTTCAGCAGCACGATCTGGTGGAAGCTTGCCAGGTGGAGGAGTGATGTTGATGGAGATTTGTTGCAGGGTCTTGACGTTCTTCCCCTCGGTCTCCTGTGCATCAGCGAATGATCCACCTGGGTCAGCTGGTCCGTTCGAAGCGAGTGGTGACCCATGAAACTCGGCGTGGCTGACCGTTTCGATGAAGTGCGAAAGTGAATATCCCTCGGGCATGCAGCCTTCCAGGTACATGCTCGAAAGACGCCAGTTCACCATACGTTCTTGCAATGAGCAGCAAATTGGTCCCGGCTCAGAGGTTTGGCATTCATCTTTCCAAAAGATCCAGCGACGGCTGGCTGGTGTCTCAAATTGCTCCGATGGGCCTCGCATCTGGCAAAGGCTTTGATCGTCCAGTACGAGTGAGCTGTCCATGCCGCTTTCAGTGGAAGCAGTCAGGCAGCTGTTTTCCGGTGTGCAGCTTGAGTTGCATTGTTGCCCCAAACAGCCATTCTCGCTCTCGGTTTGAATCACTGGAAAGGGAGCGGGTGCAGGAATGTCGGTCGTTGTTAGTTCTTCAATTTCGCTCTCAGGAGGAGCAGGAGCGATCTCGTTTGCTTCGAAGTCGACTGTATCAACTGTGTTGACGATTTCTTGTTCAGCAGAGACCCATTGAAAAGCTTTGAATGAGGTCTCGACCGGTGTCGTTTCGATAGTAGTCGCATTTGCAGTCGCA
This sequence comes from Thalassoglobus sp., assembly GCF_048270125.1. Classification (NCBI taxonomy): domain Bacteria; kingdom Pseudomonadati; phylum Planctomycetota; class Planctomycetia; order Planctomycetales; family Planctomycetaceae; genus Thalassoglobus; species Thalassoglobus sp. The sequence goes on from NZ_JBLWTN010000003.1 coordinate 395,684, forward strand.
GAATCTGTCGCGTTTTCGCTTGCGTCTGCAGTTGTCTCTGCCGTTGCAGTCATTGGGGCAGGGGGACTTGCTTCTTCGATTTCATCAACCGGTTTCTGGCGAACTTTGACCGGCACCCAGTTCGGGTCATACTGTCTCCAGACTTGAGCAAATCCGGATGAAACCATAAGACATGTCAGCAAACACGCGGCCAACGCACTCTTCTTCGTTGCATTGAAGTTGCAAAAAGACCAGAGTTCCATCATCGGAGAGTGAAGATCTGACATGATGTTTTTGAGCAATATGTTGAAGAAATGAAGAGGGGATTGACGCCCCTGCTCGCTCGTCGTCCTTTTGACTTTTGCTTGGTGAGAGAAGCTTCTGTTAGCTGCGCCCTCCGAATGCATCGACACCGGAATATCCGTGAATTCAGCTTGTCTCACAGGACCTATACAAGCCATCTGGATGACCTATTTTAACGCGGCCTTTTTAGCGGTCTTTACAATTCCATGACATCCAGAACGATTCCACTCAAGATTGACTCCCTTCAGGATCAAATCAGAACAGCTTCCCTTCTGGAAGTCGCCGCCCGGAAAGCGGGCAACGTTCATCCGGGAGCCTCGTTCGCGGATCTGCGTTTCGAGGATTTTGAAGTCGCAGCCGACGTCACAAGCAGATCGCTCTCGCGAGTTCAAGTAGATGGTGTGGGGCAGGCGATTCTCAACGCGATGACAGAAACGCAGCGTACGCTTCAGTCAAACGCAAACCTTGGAATTGCATTACTGCTGGCTCCCCTCGCAGCTGTTCCCGCAGAGTCGGATCTGGCATCAGAAATTGGATGGATCATCGATTCACTCAACATGGATGACACTTCCCGAATCTACGAAGCGATCCGTCTTTCAGAACCTGGTGGCTTGGGAGAAGTCTCGGAGCAGGATATTTCACAGCCTCCCGGTCAGCCGATTCAATATGCAATGACGTTGGCTGCCGAACGCGATGCCATTGCCCGGCAGTATTGCAACGAGTTCAGCGACGTTCTGATTTTCGGCCGGGAGCGATTTCTGGAATGGTTTGAACACCACAACGATTGGGAGATCGCCACGATCGGCACGCACTTGGAACTCATGGTCCAGCTGCCCGATTCTCTAATCGCCCGCAAATGCGGAGCGACGATTGCTAACGAGTCCGCACGGCGTGCACAGCAGGTTCTTAATCAGAAGTGGCCGAAGCAGCCGCAAGGAGCTGCAGCATTTCAGGAGTTTGACGACTGGCTTCGTGCGGATGGAAACCGAAGAAACCCCGGGACCACCGCCGACCTGATCGCTGCAGTTTTGTTTTCCCTGATCCGTGAGCAACAATGGGTTCCTCCAGAATCGATAACGATCGAGTTATCGCTTCCGCCCTCCAGCTCAACTCCTCCTTCTTCAAGTTAGAGATTCCGATGCCTGTCTCGCGCACGTTTTCAGTCGATGTCACCAAAGATCATTTGGTTTTCTCAGCTGCTCACTTCATCACAATCGGTGAAGATCTTTGTGAACGTTTGCATGGTCACAACTGGCGAGTCGCAGCACGTGTCGAGGGAACGCTCGATGAGAATCAATACGTCTTTGACTTCATCGCCCTGAGAGACACGCTGCAACATCTTGTCGATCAACTGGACCATCGAATGTTGCTGGCGACCGAGCATCCGAAAATTCGACTTCACGAGAGTGACCGGGAAGTTGAAGTGACGTACGTAGACCGGCGGTGGATTTTCCCGAAGGACGAATGCATCCTCTTACCGATTCAGCAGACAACCGCAGAACTTCTGGCCCAGTGGTTAGGAGAGCGACTTCTGGAAGGCCTTGTCACCGAGAACTTGACGAGCCTGACCATCAAGGTCGAAGAAAACTTCGGCCAATGGGCGGGTTGTACTTTTCACCTGAATGAAGAATAGAGCAGTTTGCTCTACCGTGTGCTCGTGCAGAGCGCGTCTCGATTTACTTTGAGACCAACTCCAGGCTGGCCCACAGTGTGGGATCGCTTTGGTATGGGAAGTCATCGCCAATTGTGAAATGCTGTTTCCCGAGTTCTTTGTCGTTCACGCAAATGTAAAAGCCCATCCGCGAATAGGCTTCAGGATCGAAACCGTTCAGAGCTGCGCAGGGAAACCAGGCAGAGACCGTGTAGCCAGTCTCATCAGCTTCGCTCTCGGTGAGAATGATGTCATCGTCAACTTCGGGAGCGTCATCACTCGCTCGTGGGACTGGGAGTTGCGTGATCACAGGAGTCATTCCGTCGGCGCCTTCTCCGATCGGAAGTAGACAAAAGTAATGGCAATATCGCGATGCGCGGTGAATGTTTTGTGTATCTCTTGTGTCGAACCAGATCTGGACACCGTCTGAGGATTGAGGGGAGTCGGGTGAACAGTCCGGCCAGTCAGTCTTCCCTGATACAGTTACAGAAACAGCGAGGCCGTTCTTGTTCCAGGCGAGCGAAAGTTTCGCAAACTCAGGTGATTCTTCCATCACAGCCGGGAAAACAACTTGTGCCTGCTTCGGGAGTTTTAATAAAGGAGCTTTCGAACGTGGAAGTGACTTCATCTCCACGACCGGGATGGAATATCGAAACAGAAACGGGGAAGGGAGCAAGCTCATTTCAAATGACTCGTCTGCATCAAGGGCTCAGAAGGTCCGGATTTTCAAGAACCTGCTCTGCTGATTTTTGCAGCATGACAAGTCCGACGTTGAAGCCATTAAACAAGGCGTGAATGATGACGACAGTGAGGTAGCTGCGACGCATGTGATACACAATCCCCAGAATCAGAGCCAAAGGCAACAGTCCCAGAGAATCGGGAATTCCATGAACGGCCGCAAAGAGGACCGCTGTGACGACAATTCCCCAGGTGACACCGATCTTTTTGACCAGCCAGGTTTGGAGGATGACGCGGAACATCAACTCTTCTTTTAATGGGGCCATAATCACAGCCGCATAAATGACAGTCAGAAGTGCACTCGTAGTTTCTCTGTCACTAAGAAAACGCAAAAAGGGATGTGTCTGCTCAAGCGAACGAAGAGGGAGCGTGATTAGAATTGCAATAAAAACAGGCAGAATGGCTGCCACAAAACCGAGAAAGCCATCCAGAATCTGTCCGGGGATGTGATCAAGCCGGAAGCCGAGTCGGTATAGCTCCGTCACGCGTTCAGCGCTGAGATAAATCGCCAGCCCCAGAATCGACGTTAGGATCACACCTTCGATGATCGAAGCGTGAAGCAAACGCTCAATTCGTTCCGGGTTATACTCCAGTTTTTCCCCTGGGTTCAACGTGCTGTAAAGCCCCATCAATAGATAGGCAGCCGTTAACAGCAGGGCGAAAAGCGACACATTCGCGTAAGGAGAGCGAAAGCGATCTTTGAGAAACGGTTCTCCCGATCTGTATCGAATAATTGCCCAAATCCAGAGCCCTCCACTCGCAACAACAAGCGAGGCGATGAGCAATCCGCACAGGGACAGAAGGGTAAGCTGCAAAGACATTGATGTAGAATTCGAGTTACGAAACCGAAGAGTGAAACTCAAAGTGTACTCCGAACGTCTTCGAAGTGGAATCAGTCGGCCTGGTCGCACATGTGGGTGCTGATGTGAAGGTGCCGTTTGACATTGTGGGTCAGGTTTACACAATGGGGTTCACTGCACATCACTCGACGAGTGTTGACTTTTCGTGAGTCCGGCGCGTTTTTACGCCGCTGTGAGCGCAAGGAATCTGACGAGTGGGCTACCGGCTTTCGGCTCGCGTTGTGTGAATGCAGTTTTCACGAATTTGACATTCCAAGGAGCTTAAACCCAAATCGACAACATGAACCAGCGCTACCGAATTCAGTTTCCACCAGAGGAATCACACCAACTTGGACAAGATGAAGTATACTTCTCTGTCGTTGAGGACGGTCAAAACAAACGCCTCAGATTTCACGACTACGATAAGATCTATTTGCGGCCGGGGCTGTACGAGCAGATCTTTTATGAGCGTCTCAAGTGTACCTCTCCCGAACGTGTGGGAACGATTCTGAAATCTGCGATGGATGAGTTCGGCGAAAATTTTTCAGAACTCCGCGTGCTGGATCTCGGAGCTGGAAACGGGATGATGGGGGAAGTTCTCAAGGAATACGGAGTTGCCAGGCTGATTGGTGCGGACATTATCCCCGAAGCAAAAACAGCTGCCTATCGCGACCGCCCCGATGTCTATGACGAATACTATGTCGCGGATTTTACAGATCTGAATGAAAACCAGAAAGCGGATCTGAATGACTGGTCGGTCAATTGCCTCTCTGCCGTCGCGGCACTTGGGTTCGGAGATATTCCTTGCTCTGCATTCATTCAGGCGTTGCAGTTTGTCCAAAATGATGGATGGGTGGCATTTAATATCAAAGATACGTTTCTGGATGAATCAGACACATCAGGGTTTTCTCGCTGTATTCGCCAACTCTTATGGTCCAAATATCTGGATCTGTTTCATCTCGAAAAATACCGACATCGACTTTCGATGGAAGGTGTGCCGTTGTATTACTTTGCGTTAGTCGCAAGGAAGACAGCAGAAATTCCGGACAACTTTTTGGAGATGCACGGCATCGAGAATGAGTAACATCTGGCGAGCAGGGGCAGCCTCCCAAATCAGTTTCCTGTTTTTTATGTCCGCGAGTGGTGCTTTCACTTTGTGGTGCATTCATTTTCGCGAACATGAGACAGAACAGGTGTCTCTTTCTGGAACTGCTTAAGCTGAAGGATGCCCCCCGCGAAGTGTGCGGGGCTGGGCACTTCTCAACGGTGCCTCTGAACAAGAGTTCCCCTGAAGTTTAACGCCGTAAATTTCGACGTTGAACGCTCGGGGGCTTCTTTGACAGGAACGTCACTTCCGCAGCTAGAGTCATATTGCCTGGAGCATCTTTCGAATTGGTTTGCAGGTTCTGCCTCGTGGCGAATAGTATTTTTACTGGAAAAATGCGTTCTTCACGGGCACACGGTAGAGCAAACTGCTCTAATGTGAAGAAAATCGAAATCTGGAATTTGAGAGATTTTCGCGTCAGTTCCGGATTGTTTGTTTGCTCACTGAGCCTCCTTCACTACTATTCACTTCCTGACAGAGCGTGCTGAATGTTGCACGTTTAAATTTGTGTGCATTTCAATGCATCTCTCGAACCTGTTCAGGAAATCCTCAGTATGTCGACTGCAATTGGAATCATCCCTGCTCGGATGCAGTCCTCTCGATTGCCTGGCAAAATGTTGCTGAAGGAGACAGGCAAACCACTCATTCAGTATGCTTGGGAAGCTGCAAGTGCTTCTGCCTCACTGTCTGAAGTCATCATCGCGACCGATAGCGAAGAGATTGCGACTGTTTGTAAGAGTTTTGGGGCACGAGTCTCCATGACTGGAGACCACCCGAGCGGAACCGACCGAATTGCAGAGGTTGTACAGAATGAGAAGCTCCAGGCCGATTTGATTATCAACGTGCAGGGGGATGAGCCTGAATTAGACCCGGGCTGTATTGATCGGTTGGTCGCAGCCATGCAGAAGTCTCCTGATATCGAAATGGGAACACTCGGAACGCCGATCACCTCTCAAGCAATGCTTATTGATCAGGGATGTGTGAAAATCGTCAGGGCAGCCGATGGGAGAGCCCTCTATTTCAGCCGTTTGCCGATTCCTTTTTTCCGCGATGGTGACCCCGACGACCTCCTCTTCGCGAGTCCCGAAGATGCTCATTTCAGTCGGAGTCCCTGGCTGCTGCATTTGGGAATTTATGCCTATCGACCCGATTTTTTACTGGCGCTGACGCGAATGCCTCCGTCGGAGTTGGAACAACTTGAGAAACTTGAACAATTACGTGCGTTAGAAGCGGGAGCTTCTATTCTTGTCGAAGTTGTGCATCACCGATCCGTTGGAATCGACACGGCTGCCGACTATGCTGCGTTTGTGGAACGAATGCAGAGGAAACAGGATAAATAAGACAACTTTGGACGCTCGGTCGAGTGTCCAAAACTAATTCTCCGGAGGCCGTTTGCCTCCGGTTTTTACATTAGAAATCACTTGCAAGACTCCTGAGATCGTTTTTGGTTGAAGCATTTTCCGATCACTCATGCAAGTTTATCAATCTAATCAGCTAGGCTCGTCCTCGTCCGAATGTCTTCATGAAGAAGGATTTTCTCAGTCTTTGAGAGACCAATTCAGGGGTCCGGATCAGGTCTCAATACAGGATGAATGAACGATGGCAAAGCATATCTTTGTCACTGGCGGAGTTGTGAGTTCGCTCGGAAAAGGGTTGACGTCCGCTTCTGTTGGATTGTTGCTCGAACGGCGTGGACTAAAAGTCCGCATGCAGAAGCTCGATCCGTACATCAACGTTGATCCGGGGACGATGAGTCCTTATCAGCATGGCGAAGTGTACGTTCTTGATGATGGTTCTGAGACTGATCTCGACCTGGGGCACTACGAGCGATTCACAAAGAGTCCGCTGTCGAACAAGTCAAACTACACGACCGGACGGATCTACAGTTCTGTCATTGAAAAAGAACGCAAAGGAGATTATCTGGGCGCAACTGTCCAGGTGGTTCCTCACGTGACCAATGAAATCAAGGCGAGCATTCTGCAACTTGCGACCGACGATGTCGATGTTGTCATCACCGAACTTGGTGGAACTGTTGGTGATATCGAAGGGCTTCCGTTCCTCGAAGCGATTCGACAGATTCCGCTCGATATTGGCAAAGAGAATTGCCTTTTCCTGCATCTGACATTAGTTCCGTATCTGAAAGCAGCTCGCGAAGCGAAGACGAAACCGACGCAGCACAGTGTCGGTCAGCTTCGGCAAATCGGAATTCAGCCTGACATCCTTGTTGTGCGAACCGAACGTGCGATGGGACGCGAGAACGCTGAGAAGATCGCGCTCTTTTGCAATGTCGAAAAAGAGGCGGTCATTGAAGAGATCGACAAGGAAGTTTCGATCTATGAAGTTCCCGTCGGATTGGCAGAGAATAAGCTCGATGAATTGATCATCAAGAAACTGGATCTCCCGCGCGGTGAACTCGACATCGCTGACTGGAAGGATCTAATGCACCGCGTTCGCAATCCGTCGCACGAGGTGAGCATCGCTGTCGTTGGGAAATATATTGAACACCGGGATGCGTACAAGTCGATTTACGAGTCGCTCACACATGCCGGGTTTTCGCATTCGACCCGAGTTCTGATTAAGCGGATCGAAGCAGAAGAGTGCGAAGGACAGGATCTCGATCAGCTGTTAGGCAGCGTCAGCGGAATTCTCGTTCCGGGTGGGTTTGGTTATCGAGGAATTGAAGGAAAGATCAAAGCTGTCCAGTACGCTCGCGAGAAAAAGATCCCTTACTTCGGAATTTGTCTGGGGATGCAATGTGCAGTGATTGAGTATGCCCGCAACGTTCTGGGACTCGAAGCAGCCAACAGTACAGAATTCGCAGCGGACTCGCCTGACCCGGTCATTTGCCTGCTCGAAGAGCAAAAAACAATCTCCGACAAAGGCGGAACAATGCGTCTGGGAGCGATGCCATGTCTTCTTGGCGAGGGGACAAAATCGCATCAGGCTTACGGAAAAACTGATATTTCCGAACGCCATCGACATCGATTCGAGTTCAACCCTGCTTACAAAGAACGGCTCATTAACGCTGGAATGATACCAGCGGGAACCAGCCCGAACGGGAACCTTGTCGAAATCGTCGAAGTCCCCGAACACCCATGGTTTGTCGCAGTACAATACCATCCCGAATTCAAATCGAGCCCGCTCGAACCACACCCTCTCTTCCGCGACTTCATCGGCGCTTCACTTAAGAAGCACCAGTCAAGGTAGAACAGATCCTGCAGCCTGACCTTGCTCTTGCTTCACGGGGAACTGCTCGATGGTGAGCCTCCCCTGAAGCGACTGCATGATGCGAATTAAGAATCCAATTCACAGAGGTCTTCGTCACCGGTTACGTTCTTCTTGCCGGGAGTTTCGGTTTCGTCACGAGAGTTGACCGTCGTGGCACGTTTAACCTGGCTGGAGCGTGTGCGGGATTCAGAGATGTAGCGTTTACGCATTTCACGGCGTTGAGAGAGAACCTGATTGAACTCGAAGGCCCAGTTGCGTTGATTGCGATACGGGCTCAGTAGCTCGATCACCTCTTGCATGGTTTGGGGACGCTCATCAGGATTGATCGCCATCATCCGTCGGGCGATTTTGGAGAGGGCTTCCGGCGCCTGTGAGTTGAGGTCCTTCACGAGAGGACGTGGGTGAGATCGATGTGCTTTAACGGTCTCTGGGCGTTTGAGTCCGGGGAAAGGACGCTTGGCGGTCAATGCGGTATAGAGCGTACAGCCGAGCGAGTAGATGTCGGCACGATTGTCGACGTTGAGTGAATCCAGAGATTGCTCGGGGGGGATGTAGTCAGCCGTTCCTAAACAGTCGTGTCCGAAGATCATCGCCAGGGAGAATTCTTCTTCAAAGGCTCCCTGATCGGCAAGCGTCAAACCAAAGTCCAGCAGCTTGGAGTTTCCGTTGACTTCAATCAGAATGTTGTCCGGTTTCACATCCCGGTGCACCATGTTCAGTTCATGTAGATACGCCAAACCATCGGCAGCCTGGCAGATGACATCCGCTGCGGCATCCCATTTCAACGGGCCTTTGCTGAAGTTGATTCCCTCGAGTAGCGTCACTCCCTGGACCAGCTCCATGACCATGTATTCGGACTCGCCGTACAATTCCTGAAGCGTGCCAAGCTCTAGCGTTTTCACAAGCTTCGGGTGGTCAAACTGCATTCCAGCACGGGCTTCGAGTTGAAATCTCGCTCGAATTCCGGCGTCATGTTTGGTTTGTTCTCCCAGCAGTTTGATGGCAACCAGTCGTTTCGTTTCACGGTGCTTCGCGATATAGACTGTTCCCATCCCTCCATATCCGAGGATGTCGAACAGAATGTAGTCGCCTACAGAAAGAGTCCGGGCGCGGCCGTTGAGAATCTCTTCTGCCTGGAACCGCGTCATCAGCTTTTGCTTGACAGCGGAGGTCGCCAGTTGCACCTCGCTCACTTCTTCAGTGAGATGAAGTGTGTTCGTAAAAGCTTGAAACTGCTGAGCAGTCAGGATTCGGCTTCTTTTCAGTTGTCGAATGAATGTCGAACTGGTTGTTGGCATAGGGAGTAAATTGTCTCCTTTCGATGGGATTTCGTCTGTATTAAGTCCTAAATTCCTTCAAGCGAAAGCTCTGTCAAAGACTCGCTCAAAAACATTAACATTATGATGAAGGATTTCTGACCCCCTGAGAGACTAAATTCAGGTTGCTGGATCGATACTCAATGCAGTGAATCGCATCTTGATATGAAGTTCAATCTTAACATGTTGATTCGTTGAGCTGAACTATTTTTTGCAGAAATTCAAGCCGTCAGGAGAATTTTGGCTGATTTGGCCCCCATAATTTCCGTATGGTCCAATCTCGATGCAGCGTGGCAGGAAAACAGACGTCATTTCCGGTACATTGTTACCCAGACGCTCAACAGGGCCTTGAAGCAAAAATTGCCAGAGTCTGTCGCTGAGGAGAGAAGCGGGCGATTAAGGCTAAGGAACAGGCAGACATCGGCAACAACGGCTCGTTCCCAAGGGGTACGCAGGAACGACTTGGCTCGCTGAGAAGATGTGCAAGATGCAAAACTTTGAACCTTAAGTAGCACAAAGAGAACCAAAACAATCATGTCAGATGCCGTAGAAATCGATGGAATCCGTTTACACCTCGGTCACGCCGATTCGACACCGGGAGAATGGATCGGGCAGCAAGAAGTTCTTAAGCAACTGCTTGCCTGTTGGCTGGTTATTGACAAAGTTGACCTTCCTCTCGCTCCCCGTTTAGTAGGCGCTCCCGGAATTGGCAAAACGACGCTAGCCATCGCGGCGACGCGGCAACGCAATCAAGAACTGTACATCTACCAATGTACAGCTGATACCCGACCGGAAGACCTGCTTGTGACTCCGGTTCTCGCTGAGAGCGGGAAAATTCAGTATCAGGCATCTCCCTTGGTGACAGCAATGATTCGAGGCGGCGTCTGTGTCCTCGATGAAGGGAACCGCATGAACGAAAAGTCGTGGGCGTCGCTGGCTCCGCTGCTCGATCATCGTCGGTACGTCGAATCGATTGTCGCGGGAATTACGATTCCTGCTCATCCGGCCTTCCGCTGTGCTGTCACGATGAATGACGATGAATCGACGTACGAAATTCCGGATTATATTTTGAGTCGTCTTCAGCCAACTCTTTCATTGGGGCATCCATCGCGCGAGGAAGAACTGGCGATTCTGAAATACCATTTGCCGTTTTCGAATGAGGAAATGCTCAATCTCACCGTGGAGTTCCTGCAACAGTCACACGGATTGAAGCTTGATTTCTCAACTCGCGATGGCATCAATGTGTTGCGCTTCGCGTTGAAGCAACTCGCTTCGGAGTCAGATCATCCGCTTTCAAAAGATGAGGTGTGGCGGATCTCTTTGGAGAAATGCCTGGGAGAAGATGCTGTCGATTTGCAATCGCTGGCAGATCGCAAACAGCAGTCCCTGGGAGGGAACGTGCTTCCAATGGGTTTAGGCGACTTTTTCTTCGACCCCAATCATCCTCTTCATCCCGATCACGACGACGACGAAGAAGAGGATGATGACGACTTCTAGAGCAGTTTGCTCTACCGTTTGCCCGTGAAGAACGCATTTCTCTAGAACCAGTCCGGAAACTTGTAGAATGGTGGCTTTTCTCAGTGTTTGAGAGCACAAGTTCAGGTTTCAGGATCAGTTCTAGTAAAAATGCTGTACGCCACGAGGCAGATCCTGCAAATCAATTCGAAAGATGCTCTAGAGCATGTTTACGGTGATCTGCAGACATGTCGCTGTGTCGTTGGCAGTCCTATAGCCCCCAGTGACTCACCGTTGGGTTAATGGTTGGGACGTGAAGACCTCAATGGCACTTGGTCCAAGACGCCCAACATGGTGTGGCTGTGATCTTCTGCGTCGTGGTGAGCAGGCTATGAAGTCTTTCCCGAATCCTTGAACTCCTGCACGGGGAATATCGTCGAGATCGAGTTGGTCAGTCGTTGTTCGATTTGCGATCTGGGGTTTCTGTGAGTTGGGCTGTCTGGGGAGTTATTGCGATTTCGTTTTTGATGATCGCTGCAGTCTGTGATCGAGGAACCGGTTCGCGCAGGCGAATTAAGAGGTTCGCAGCATGGTATCGGGACTGAATCCCGGGCTGCGGAGCAAGTCCCCCGCCGATGATCAATACGACGATAATCAAGATTGTGATGCGTTCACTGGGGCGACAACTCATTGAAATCGAAGGGTGGTGTCGGGTTCCGGTGAAGACGTGAAAGTACGCCTTGACGACGGCGATTCCGTTTAATGCGGCAGCCAAAACAATTGCCAGTCCAACCAGCGGGAAGATTTCAACAACACCTTCCAGCAGGAGCTCAGTCCCAACGAATCCGATCGTGCCTGGGAATCCAATTGATGCTAATCCTGTGAGTAAAAACATCCCGGCGAAAAAAGGTGTGTGCTCATACAAGCCATGGAAGTTCTCCAGCGTCAAGCGTCCCGTGCGGGCTTCAACGCTCCGCAGGGCAAGGCCGAAGCCGAGTAGCGAGATCCCCACAGACAGCCAGACGCACAACGCTCCAGTCAGTCCAAGCGGTGTGACCAATCCAAGTCCGACCAACACGAGCGAAGAGTGGCTCAAAAATAAATAGCAGAAGAACCGTCGAGAGTCCTTTTGCACCAGAGCCATTCCGGCTGCGTAAACAGCCGTCGTCAGTGCCAGGATGGCAATGCATTGCAGTGCCCACGCTGGAGCAATCGGAAACACCAGTCGCATGACGGCATAAACACCGGTCATCGGTGTGACGAATAACAATGCGGTGCCGAATGTCGCTTTCTCAAACAAGTCAGAAATCCAGCAGTGCAGCGGACAGATTCCACTTCGAATTAAAGCTCCTGCTGTGAGTAGGCATCCCGCAAAAATCGGCGGATTTGAAACGGATGCATTGTCGCCGACGAAGAATTGACCAACCGTCATCAACCCGATCGACAGTCCCATGTGAATCGAGAAAATACGAGTGGACTGCTGTCGTTTTCGTAACTCCATCCAGGGAGGAACGGCCGCCACTGCAAGGAACAGGATGATCAGCCATGGATGTCGGCAGGTTAGTGTCGCGAGCAAGATCGATTCAGAAAATAGTGTCCAGCCAAGCGAGAAGCGATTGAGCTTCGTTCGCAATGTCGTCATGACTGTCGTGAAATAGAGTAGTGCTCCCAACGGAAGTAACGGGGCGCTAAGCTCATCGATTGCAAAGATGTCACGATGGAAAACCAGTTGGAGCAGATTCCAGTGATCGTCACTGACGAAGATTCCAGATAAAGAAAATTCAAGCCATTCACCGAGCGCACAGATCAGTGTGAGACCGCAGACCACAATACTGTGCTTCCTCGCACGGTCACGATTTTTGAGCAGTGAAACCCAAATCGCTCCCAGCAACGGCAGTAAGACAGAGAGTTCAAGCCAGGGAAGGTGGAGTTCCGACATTAGACGACGTCCTCCAGCGAATCACCGTACGGCGCCAGCCGGTCCGATTCACGTGGCTCTCCTCCAGATAGGTAGCTGGTCCAGCGTCGTTCCAGTGAATCGAAGAAGCGAAAGGTCCTTACAAATGGTCGAACGATCCAGTCATCCAAAATAGCATCGAGGTATCCACGTTCCAGGGCGAAGCGGTACAGGCCGACCTGAAACTTAGTCGCGGTTTGCGGTGGGTTCACCGTATCGCCGGTCAATCGGCGACCCACCGCGTCTTCGTACGTCTGGTGATCACGTAATACCGAAGGCGCCCGTAGCAATTGCAGTGTTCGCAAGCAGGCATGTCCGATCATGTGAATCAGGGCAACGTACCTCAGGCCGAGGCCGATCTCAACGGTGATGATTCCAACTTGTGTGAGCGATGCAAACGCCAGAGCGTTCTTGACATCGCCTTGTACACGAGATGCCAGCGCCCCGAAGATCGCCGATACCAGCCCCAGTGTGATCACTGCGACCTGCAATGGCAGGGAGACTGCTAACAGCGGGCTGACTCGTAATAAAAGATAAGTTCCCAAGTGGACCGACAACGCTCCATAGAACACTGCACTCGATGGCGTTGGACCCTCCATTGCTCGCGGGAGCCAACCTGAAAATGGGATCATTCCCGACTTCCCAGCTGCGGCGAGAAGTAGCAGCGAACCGACTGCCAAGGCTTGCCATGAACCAATTACTGCAACCCCATCAGGCCAGGGGCCGGAACCCATCAACCGATCGAAATCACCTGCTCCAGTGAAGTGGTGCATCGCCAGGGCTGCAATTAGAAATGCAGCGTCAGCGAAGCGATATGTCGTCCAAACGCGAAGCCCATTTCGGACTGGACCAGGGCGTTCGTGGAAATATGCCACGAGCAATGCTGAAGAAAGCCCAACGAGTTCCCAGCCAAAGAAGAGTGTCTCAATCGTTCCGGCGAGAGCTGAAACAATCATCCCTGTTAAAAAAAGTGCGTAGAGTAAAAAGAAACGGCGGTAACCTTTATCGCGATGTAAATAGACCGTCGAGAAAGCTCCGACTGTTCCGCATAGCACAAACGAAAGGATGGCAAACGGAACGGACAGGCGATCAAAGACAAACTTCAGGTGGAAATGGAAATGTTCCTGTTCAATCGAAACCCAGTTGCCGAGTTCAATCGGCACATGTCGCGAACCGGAGACCAACATCAGACAGAGGATCGAGACCGCTGCCACAAGCCCAACTGAGACACCCGTCTTTGTTAAACGGGCCTGAGTTCGTTCGCTCAGGTTCCATCCCAGCAACATCGGAAGCCCCAATGCTGCCAGTAAGAGAGCAGGGCTTGCTACGACCACCAAACCTAAAAATTGCAAAGTCGATTCGACAGTCATTGAACCAGCTCCGTTTCTCGAATCGAGGTAAATGGAAGATGGTCACGTGAACCTTGATAGCATGCCAGGGAGGAGTCGGCTACAGACAATTCGTTCCCGTTGGTTTCGTATGCTTCAAACTCTCCGTTGCGATAGATCTGAATCTTACTCGTTTCAGGATCAATGGTCGCCAGGTGAACCCAGCTACCGCGGCACAAACGACCGATCGTTTCATTACGTTCTATAATTGACAACATCGCTTCGGGGGTTGTTTCGATGACAAACAGGATTCGCAGAGGTTCATGAATTTCGACCATCTGCTGATACAGCCCTGTCCGCAAGTCGCTCGAGGTTCCTTCCATGACTCCAAGAAGAGAAGCAATGTTGTGTGGCAGTTTTGATCCAGATCCGTAAGTCGTTGTGTCAACTCGCGAGAAGTAGTATTCGAGGTTGATTCCGGCACAGACTGGAATGGCAGCGGCGAGAATCCGAAGCAGGATCGAATGTTCTGCGTCATCCTGAGTCGGATCGTACGTTGTCACAAAGGCCCGGCGATCCATGTACAATCCGCGAGTCCAGTCACGGCGGCCGACAACGCAGAGGGTATTGGTTGCATGGTTGTATTCTGGGCGTACCTGAGAGATGTCTTGTGCGCGACCTTCCACGTGGCGTAGAGCTTCGTCCGGTGTCAGCGAAAGTGGCGCGGAATCGAAGCGCCGGCAGCGTTCATGAGCATTTCGCCGTCGGGCATTCTCGATCGATTCACGTGCCGATTCGAAATCATCACGATGCGAACCAGGTAAGCGGTCGAGGTCATAAAAGACGACAGAGTCATCGCATGTGTTGTGATAGGCTCCGACAAATACTGTGTCGTCAGGAATTTTAATTCCCTGCGAGGCGACCTTCGCTCGGACCCGCCAGTCATTTGCCATTTGTGCAAATGCGCGAGCGTTGGGACCACCTCGTTTTCCGGCACAAGCCCCACAACAGTAAGCCGATTCATGAGGGTTGTTCAGGCTCGAAGATCCATGACCGCAAATAATGAACATTCGCGAGAACGCGTTCGGAGTGGTGACTCCCATGTCCTGGAGCAGTCGCACAACAACATTTGCCATTTCATCAATGGTAAATCCGATGTGCCCGTTTTCCGGACCGGGGTCGTCTGCGTAGCGTTCCAGTTGTAACTTCGTAACCGGTGGAGGTTGCAAGAGCGACCCGAATCGTCGACGAATGCGAGACGTCAGATGAGGAAACAGTACGCGGGCCACTAAGGGGACTGTGGCGAGTGAACCGACGATTCCGGCAGCGATCCCCCCGAGAAAAGTTCGGCTGCGTGTGTGAAATGCACGCCTGGCCAGGCCGATCTTACGACGCAACTCGGCTCTCTCCCGATGGACTCCCTCAAATGTGTACCCAACGTCTTCTTGAACATAATGATCCGGCGTGATGACTGCAGGGCACAAAGGTTTGTAAAATCCATCTGTTGCACCACGATAATAGATGGCAATCGCAAAGAAGCCGGCAACCCCGAAGGTTTCACACAGTGGTTGAATTTCTTCCAGGTGCCGACGGAATGACTCCTCTCTGTCGTCAAGGCACGTGGCAATTTGAAACTTGGGTCTTTGAGAACCCCAGGGGGCAGCGATATTCTTGCGGCGCGATGCATGCGTTGCGAAAGCGTCCAGAGCAGCGTGCCGATATTTGCGTTCGTAGGCCTCGTGGTAAATGCGGCGTCTTTCGATCCCGGAGAAGCTGTCGATTTCTTCTGAGAGTTGTTGCCATTCTACTTTTGATAACGACATCAACTGCTGAGGTTGCCAACCTAACATTTGAGCAGTCTGAAACAGCAGGAAAGCTCGTCGTTCAACATTGAGCGGAGTTTGTTGAGTGAGAGATTCACGGGCAGATTGCAGAATTGCGGGAATCGATTCTGTTTCTCCAAATTGATCTTCTCCGATGTGCCGAATCGCGTGCTTCTCCAGGATTAATTGAGCAGCCAACATCCCGACAAGCGACCCTTTGGAGATGGAATGCACAACCCAGTCGACACCCGATTCAAGCTGCCAAATCATGCCTGCCCAACCTCGAAGTGTCATCAAGGATTGTGTGATGAACTCCTGCTGATCCGTTTCTGCAATATCCAGTTCTCGAAGACTCGCTTCAATAGATTCGTCGGGGGTGGTCCCATTTCGACTCAAGTTTGTGAGTTCTTCCGACAGTCCTCGCATCCACCGGCTTAATCCGGGTGACTTGTCAGAATAGAGCGTCAAAAACGACTCGAAGAACCCCTCATTGCGATTGGGTAAAATCCAATCTGAGTAACCTTGATCGGTAAATGCGATACAGAAACGAATGAGCACATCGTCAACGTAGCGGTCGATGTCGTGGCCTGTTGCATGGAGCAGCATGTCACGAGGACGAAGAGAATTGGCCGGGTTTGGAGCGACAGGACAAGACCGGACTCCATTTCGACAGGCCCACCAGAGAAGGTGAAGCGTTAGCGATTCCCACGCTGCGTCATTCCACTTCGAAGTGTTGCGACCAAACTTTGAGAACAACTCGGTCAATTCATCAGGGAGATTTGAATCATTCGCAAGGGAATCCTGAATCCAGGTTCGCGTTCCTGCAAGGACTCGTAAGCGAGGTTCCTGCGAGACTTCCGGGCGAAACCGATCGAGGGCATCGGTCTCGGCGACGATCCATCGTAGCTCTGCGTCGTGGCCAACATGGAGAGGGTGTCGGAGCATCGTCAGGCGAACTTGCTCGCGCGTTCCGAGTCCATCAATCCATTTGTGATTTTGTTCCGACAGATCCTCAATGACGACCGCTTCGAGATCATCGTCTTGAATCCGCCCATCTTGCAATAAGCTGCGATATTCCTGCTCCGGGAGGTACGGTTCGGCTCCAAATCTCGTGTACCCAACCTTCACGGCATCATGAAATGGAAGATTTTCAAGCGCATGCAGTGTGTTGTGATGGATGAAGACCTCAAGGGGGCCTTGGGTCGGCAGTAAATGTGCAGCATGTTCCACCTGCTGTCGAATCTGAGATGGTTCGGCAGGATGGTCAGAAAGGAAATCTGCTTCTTCTTCGGTATCTATAGACGACAAGATGTGCCCTCCAGGGCGTCTTGAATTTAGGAATCATCCGAGACTCAAGAAAGTTCATGTCTGTTTCGGAAGGCTGACGTGGTGTATGAGTGCTGTAACTGGTGCAACACCTCGCTCGCGACTCAATCCGAATGGGGATTTAATTCAAAGTGATTCAAGAATCTATGTGAAGATTCCGAAGGAATTCACAAGTTTCCGAACGTTTTTTTGCACTTGCGCAGTTACTGAGAATCGAGGAAGCTACAATTCAAGCACGGCGGAACTGCAGGTGTTTGCAGGTTATCTTCAATTGAATGCATAAACCAGTCGAAATAAAATAGATGAATAGATAAGGTTCGAGCGATGCAAGTACTCGTTGATGGGATTCACAAATTTCAAAGAGAGGCGTTTAGCAAGGGACAGAAACTTTTCGAAACCTTAGCTGAAGGCCAGGCACCGCTTGCCTTATTCATCACCTGCTCTGATTCACGTATTGATCCCAGTCTACTGACCCAAACGAAGCCCGGACAACTCTTTATTCAACGGACAGCTGGGAACATTGTTCCACCTTATGGTTCCGTTTTCGCTGGAGAAGCCGCCACCATTGAATACGCTGTGACGGCACTCAATATTCGAGACATTATCATTTGTGGGCATACTCACTGCGGAGCGATGACAGGACTCCTTAATCCATCTTCCGTTGAATCAATGCCCGCTGTGAAAGAGTATCTCAAACACGCTGAATCGACGCGACGAATTGTTGAAGAGAACTACAGCCACTTGACCGATCCAGAGAAGCGGTTGACCCTCACGGTGAGCGAGAATGTGCTTGTTCAACTCAAAAGCCTGAAAACTCATCCCTCGGTCGCAGCAGCGATCAGTCGTGGCGATCTCAAGCTGCACGGCTGGGTCTATAAGTTTGAAACCGGCGACGTCTTTTCTTTTGATCCCGATAAAAACGAATTTGTTCCAATCGGAGACGTCGTTTTAAGTGAAGACGAATTGAATCGATCACTCCCAGTCATTTAGAGCATCTTTCGAAGTGGTTTGCAGGTTCTGCCTCGTGGCGAACAGCATTTTTGCTAGAGAAATGCGTTCTTCACGGGCAAACGGTAGAGCAAACTGCTCTAGAGCATTTTCAATGCTTGTTGTGCCCGTGAAGTTCGCCTCCATGACTTCATAGACTGCTCGTCACGTGGCAGGGCACGAACACCAATTTGAAAAATGCAATTGCCGGCGGAGCACTTAAAGCAGGTGTAGAGCGTAGGCCAGTGAGTTCAGGCGGGTTTCGACACTATCTGCGCGGGACATAAAGACGACTGGACTGGTTGTCCCGCAGAGGATTCCGCCGAACTGACAAGCTGCAGTGTACATGATTCCTTTGACCGTCAGATTTGCGGCCAGTAGGTTGGGGAATATCATCGCATCGGCAGCTCCGGTGACGTCGCCATCGATCCCTTTTTTGACCCCAGCATCAACAGCATAGGCGAGATCGAACGAGAGTGGACCCTGCACGATGCACTCACCAAATTCTCCCTGGCTGGCACGTTGAACAATCGTGTCTGCGACCTGCGTATCTGGCAAGGCAGCCGTCACTTTTTCCGTTGCGGACATCAATGCGATGCGAGGATTTGAACAACTCAGCTTCTGGGCGACATCAACAACGCTCTCGATCAGTTCGATTTTTTGATCGATGGTGGGGTCAATCGTGACGCCAGTATCAGTCATCAGAAAGCTCCGTTGGTCCCTGGCGATTTCCATCAATACGATTTGACCAATCGTCTTTCCGCTCCGTAAACCATGTTCCTTGTCCAGAATCGCCTGCATGAGATAGGGGGTTGAAATCTGTCCTTTCATTAACAATTGGGCACGACCCTCTTTGACTTCTTTCACTGCGATTCTCGCAGAGTTCGGTTCCTCTTCGATCAATTGGAATTGAGAAATATCGACATCCAGAGAGTCTGCCCGCTCTCGAATTGCTTGTAGATTTCCAGTGAGAATTGGATTGACCCAACCGCGGCGCCGAGCCAACTCCAGCGCCTGGATGACAGTTGAGTCCGCACCCCCGGCAGCTGCAACTGGAATGGGTGATAACAGCTTGTCAGCTGTCGCATACAGCTCTTCAAAACTTTTCAGCGGCATCTGTTTAAACTCAATTTCGTGTAGAACAGCTTTCGAATTCTTATTCGCGATCTGCCTCGTGGAGAGACTCTGTTTGGAGCTGATCCTGAAACCAGAATTTGCTCTCTCAAACACACAGGAAAGTGATCATTTCACAATTTTCCGCACCAGTTCTGATTAACGAAACCCGTTATTCATGGGCAAACGGGAGAGCAGTTAGCTCAACTGGCCTGTCTGACTCGCCCGAAGCACTGATCCCGCTCTTCGGATTCAGGATGCGGATTCTGAATGCTGATAAGGTTGTGAGATTTTTCTACTGCTCGTCTTGCAACAAATCACAATGCAGCACAGATCAATTTCACTCGGACCCCGCAGTCTGACGTTTTCCCAGGCTCTTCATATATGCATTCAGGTGTGCGAATTCGCGATCTGAAAGATCTTTCAATAACCCAGACGGCATCAGCGACTGATTCCGTCGGCGTCGGGCTTCAATATTCTCCGTCTCGATTCGGAAAGTCTGATTGTTCGAATCTCGTAAGACGAGTCCATCAACTGATTCATAAACGATGAGGCCGGTATGGACTTGTCCCGATTTCGTGGCGATTTGCGTTGTTTGATATCGCGGGGAGACATCTCGGTTTGGAAAAACAATGGCTGTAAACAGGTCTTCTTGTGAGAAACGATTCGCGACACCGCTGAGGTCCGGGCCAAGGGCTTTTCGTCCACCATGGCACTGAATACAACCACGCGATCTGAACAGTTGTTCGCCAGCGAGGACGCTCCCTTTGGTCCAGTCGATCATTGAGAGACGAGCCTTCAGGTCGTTAATGTCCTGACCATCTTCACCCGCTTGAGCGGTGTATTCCTCGGGAAATTTCTCTTGAATTGCAGCGGTCCATTGGTCAACAATTTGCTTTTGGGGATCACCGTTTTGTCCGAATTTGTAATCGAAATTCAAGCCGGTGTTTCGACGGAGTAACTCCACGAGTTGGTCCCGCAGTTGGCGTTCTTCTGAATCATTTCCTAGACGTCGCAGAGCGCGAACCATGGCGACGTTCTCGGCTCCAGATTCCGAAGCAGAGAGCAACCCAAGTGCGGTGATGCACTCTTGCATGATTTCCATCGGGGCCGATTCAAGAGCCATGTAGATGTATTCACGGTCGCTTTCTTGTGGTTCCCCGGTCAAGGCGACGACGACTGCGTTTCTCAATGCGAAATCGTCGAACTTGCTACGGATCAACTGCTGATCTTTTTCGTGGGGAGAAGCTGCGAGAAGTTGAATCACTTCTGCATTCCATTGATAGTCAGGATCGTTGTGTGCTCGTTTCGAAAAGGCTTCTATGGCATCGTCGAATCGCTCAGGTGGGAACTCACTGATCAGCTGGACGTGTCCCGGATGACCAAATCCTTGCGATTCCAGAATTGAAACCGGAAGCTCAGGGTCTTGGTCGACTAAAGCTGTGTACATCTCCAGAGTTCGATCTGCCCAGTTACTGTCTTGTCTTAACTTGAGCTTTGCGATCTTTGCCTCAAGATTCACAAGACCTTCTGCGATTCGTGCACGCTGCTCCGGAGTGCGAGGTGCTGTCATCCGGGAAGCTACAATCATTCGGTGAATGTCATCGACCGGATGGGAGTCGTCGTTGATCTTCTCAGTCAATTTGTTGAGCAACCCGACATCGCCAGACTCGACCATGGCGAGCACGCGTTCGAGCTCCCAATCGAGTTTTTCAATTCCGGTTGGATACAAAGAAGCGAGAGCATCGTTGACAAGTTTCAGTTCCTCCGGGTGCTCCTTCAGATTCTCTGGGGATGCATAACCATCGAAGACAGGGTCAATCTCTGCCGAGTTCGGAACCAGGTCCCCCAGTCCAAGTTGAAGAACGCGGACCGCTTCCAGCTTCAGAACTTCGTCACGGTCCGACTTCAGAATTCGCAGGGCAATATCGATGGGGTACTTCTGCACCCCTTTGTTTTTATTCGCAAACGCTGCCGTGACGGGAATTGAGGCTTCCCAGCCAGTTTGAAAACCTTTGGCAGCCATGTCACGGAAGATGCTTCCTTGTACATTTTCCAGAATACGCGAAGCAGTTTGGCGAACAAACTTGTCTTTGTTTCCAAGTTGCTCACCGATGACGTCGACGTACTCAGTGAGGTTGGAGTTCTTTGCACCAAGCAACGCTTCCATCGCAGCTCTGACCACTCTGGGGTCAGAGTCCTTCAAGTATGGAGAGAGTTCACGAAAGTTGGGTTCTTCTGGATCGGCTCGTCCAATCGCCCACGCGACTCGCATGCGAACGAGAGGTTCTTCATCGACAGAGAGGGCAGAGATCAGGTCGCCGTCGAGCCCACCGAATTTCTCTGTCAAAATCTCAATGGCACGCACACGTTGGTCAACTGGTAGATTTCGATTCAGAGCAGCCGAGATGAAAGGTTCGCTCGTCAGGTCTGCAACAAGTGGTTCCCAGATGCGGCGGGACCAACTGCTAAGCGGTTGCGGCGCCTGTAAGCACTGCTCGAGTTTCTGTTGTTTTGAAATAGGAATGATCGATCCATACGGCAGCGTCCGATTGAGGGGCGACTCTTCTTTGGCTCGAATTCGGTAGACTCCTCCGCGTGTTCCGCGGCCTCCGACACTCACATACAGCGAACCATCCGCGCCGACGGCAACATCGGTGGGGGCAAATCCGTGTTGTCCCACAGCTGTCATGAACTCAATCGGCTGGCTGTTCCAGGTACTTCCATCCTGCTGAAGCGGCAGTGCCAGAACACGTCCATAAGTCCAGTCGAGAACGAAAAGAGCTCCGGAGTATTCTTCTGGAAATTGAGTGTGCCGGTAAGTTTCGACTCCCGTGGGTGAACCGCGTCCGAACGCACCAACAACTGGAGGCATGTCGAAGAACCAGTCGGGGCGCTTCCAGCTTCGCGTGAACCATCCTTGATGAGATCCGGGAAGAACATGAAAGACTCTTGTCGGACGATACCAAGGTAAGCTGATGTCTCGCTCACCATCGCTGTCAAAGCTGAAAATGTCTCCGGTCGCCCCGAAATCGAAGTCATAAGCGTTGCGGAATCCGTGTGCGTAGACTTCACTCTCTGATAAATCGGGACTGAAACGTAAGATGGTGCCAGCTTGTGGGTCTTTCACCGGAGATGTTTCGAGGGTCACATAGTCTTTATTGATTCCGGCCATATTTCCGGCGATCACGTACCACCAGCCATCTGGTCCTTTTCGCATCGTATGCAAGTCGTGTTCACCACCGGTTTTGATCTTCCAGAACAGGTCCGGTTTTCCGTCAGCCCGGTCATCGGCGTTTCGGTCTTTGTAGCGAATCAGCCCTCCATCGGCGGCACACAATAGATCCTGCCCGACAAAATACATCCCCTGAGCCCCTGATTTCGGACCATCGACGAAAGTTTTCGTCGTATCCGCGATTCCGTCTTTGTCGGTATCAATCAGTATTTTGATGTATCCAGCCCCGGAGACGACCACTCGACCGAATGAATCGATCGTCATCGAGTAGATATCGTGGGCAAGATCGTCATCTGCATAAAGCGTTACTTCAAATCCCTCGGGGACTTGGACTCCGAGTGGTTCCTGAGCGATCAGGCTTGAGTTGAATCCACTCAAGACCAGCAGGGTGGTCAACACTTTGCTAACAATCGATTTGGAGAGCAGAAATGTCGGTGAGAATCGATCCATCAGTTTCATTTTTCATCCATCAATTCAAAAGCAGTGCTAGAGTCAGTCCAGAAACTTGTGGAATAGTCACTTATCTCAGTGTTTAAGAGAGCAAATTCAAGTTTTAGGATCAGTCCTAGATCACCTTTGTGTTTCTCGTGTCCGCGAAGAACGTCCTTCATGAGTGAAATCCTGCACGCCACGAGACTGAACGCGTACATCATTTCCAAAATGCTCTTGATACAGACATCGCTCAAAACGCTGAGCCTAAGAACCGCAAGTCAGGCCGATTTTGGGCCGACACTTTCTGAAAACATCCTGGTCTCAGTCCGCAGCGATTCTTGAAAATCCGAACGCTTGACACAAATCTTGCCTTGGTTCAGTTTCCTGCTAAGGTCCGGATCATATCGGGATTTCCAAATTTGCCGCAATGCAGGCTTGCGAAATGTCAAGACTTGTTAAATTACGCCCTTTGGGGAGCTTCAACTGTGGAAAATCCCCGTTCTAAACTCATTTTTCGCTGATGCCTGGGACATAGTAAGACCACTTAGGAACGCTAGCATGGCTGCGAAAGTCGTTGTACTTCACGGGAGGTGCAATCTCTTTTCGGTTTTGTTAGGGCGACTAAATCGTCCGATCCATCTGCACTGAATCGCCAGGAGCGTTTCCCTTGTCCCGCGTACACCGTCCAACAAAAAACTTGCTCAACTTGGTCCAAAGAAGAAAAAGATCGATTCCAAAATCGGTTTATATTCTGGCATTGTTGCTGATTCTGCCGTTCTGCTCCGGCTTGTCATTCTCAACAAATGTTGTGGGGCAGGATGCAGTGACAGATCAGGCGACAGCAAATGCTCAAGTGATTGCTGACAAAGCGGACGCTGAAAATTCTGGCAGCGAAGATTCAGACGGTAATCATACCGAAAGCAATCTTCCCGGGAGCGAGCAATCAGCACACGCGACCAAAGAGGATGACGGCAACTCAGAAGCGGGCTCTGTTCATATCGAAGAACACAAAGAAGAGCAGCATGCCAGTGGACATGCGAACGTCGCCGCACCACTCTTTGCTGCGATTGTTCTCATTTTACTGCTTGCGAAGATCATGGGTGATCTTTTCGAACGAATCGGGATGCCGGCAGTTCTTGGCGAACTGACCGTTGGGATTATTTTAGGAAATATCCTGCTGTTGACCGACTGGGGTGGCTTCGATTTCCTGAAAGCTCCGGCGGAGCACTCGATCGGTGATGTGTACAACACCGGGGCGGCTCTCAAGATGCTCGCTGAAATCGGCGTGGTGCTGTTGCTCTTCGAAGTTGGTTTGGAAACAAACGTCCGCGATATGATGAAAGTGGGAGTCTCCGCTTTGCTCGTCGCGGTCTTGGGAGTGATTGCTCCTTTGATTTTGGGGATTGGGTGCGGATGGTTGTTTCTCCCTCATGAGCCTTGGCAGGTTTGGTTATTCCTGGGAGCAACGTTGTGTGCGACGAGCGTCGGCATCACTGCTCGCGTGTTGAAAGATCTTGGTCGCTCACAGCAGCGGGAATCTCAAGTCATCCTCGGAGCTGCGGTGATCGATGATGTCCTCGGTCTGATAATTCTGACAGTGGTCTCCGGAATCATCGAACAGGGTGACAACTTCGATGTGGCAAGCCTGGGGGTTATCGTCGGGAAGTCTGTCGGATTTTTAATTCTCGCAGTCACGCTGGGAACTCAACTTGTCGTCAAACCTCTTTTCGCAGCGGCCAGCTATCTGCGAGGTCGTGGACTTCTCGTTGCGACCAGTTTGGTGATCTGCTTTGGTCTCTCTTATATCGCAAACCTTGTCGGGTTGGCACCGATTGTGGGAGCGTTTGCAGCTGGGCTCATTCTTGAAAAAGCCCACTACCAGGAACTGGGCAAGAAAGAACATCTCGATCTTGAAGCGGCTCTTGGTCCGCTCACCGCGCTGCTGGTTCCCATCTTTTTCGTTCAGATGGGGATTATGGTTGATCTGAACAGCTTTGCGAACCCGAATGTCTGGCTTCTTGCTGGCTCAATCACTGTGGCTGCGGTACTTGGAAAGCAGGTTTGCTCTCTTGGTGTTCTGGAGAAAGGTCTCAACAAGCTGGCGATCGGCTTGGGGATGATTCCGCGTGGAGAGGTTGGACTGATCTTCGCCAACGTCGGTCTTGGACTCGTCGCAAATGGCGAATCAGTCATCTCTTCCGACACCTACTCAGCGATTATTGTCATGGTCATCCTGACAACCATGGTCACGCCGCCACTCTTGAAATGGTCAATGAATAAACCCGTTCCCGGGGAAAAGACTGCGTAGACCGAGGTTTCTAGCCCAAGCAGGGAGAAATCCTACTTGTGCGACGTTCATAGCGCGACGTTTATGGGGCGATGCTCGTTGCACGACACTCACTTGAGTAGCCCGGGGCTGCCTGTGTGGCCGGGTGTGCGAGTGTAACCCGGGACCATTGTCCCGGGCAAAAGAACTTTCGTGCTCACTCAGCCGCTGAGTTCGCCAATTCGATCGCTCGATTGATACGATTGATGCAGCTCTCTTTACCCAGTAGTTCCAGGCAATCAAACATTCCCGGTCCGGCTGGTTTGCCTGTTGTCGCGACACGCAAGGCGTGGATGATGTCCCCGTAACCGAGGTCGTTCGCATCGAGCCACGCCTTGAAGTCTTCTTCCAGTTCGCTCGCCTTGAAATCCTCTCGTTGAGCAATATGGTCACGATACTTCGCGAGGAGTTCGGTGGCTTGTTCCGGTTTGCTGATTCGTTTCTTGAACGCCTTTTCATCAAAGACAAGTGCGTCGTCCGTGACGAAGTATTCCTCGTAGCTGAGGATGTCGCTGAAAAGTTTAATGCGATCGTCAAGAGCGGCGATCAGTCGCTCGACTTTTGAACGGGTCGCCTCGTCGGGAACGCCTGTGATGAAATTTGCTTTTTGCAAAAAACGCAAGCAGTGATCAACTTTTTCAGTGAGTGAACATTGCCCGATCCAATACTCCTGATACGACAGCAGCTTGTCAGGGTCGAGACCGGCGGAAGATTTCACAACTCGGTCGAGCGAGAAATTCTCGATGAGAAACTCACGAGACATGTTTTCAGTTTTGTCATCGTAGGACCAGCCTAGCCTCGAAAGTCCATTGAAGACCGCATCAGGGAGGAATCCGACAGCGTCGTAGTACGAGACCATCACAGGGTTGAGAGTTTCAGAATTTCCGAGCCCCAGCTTCGGCAAAACATCGTCGGCAATATCGAAGAGTTTTTTGAACTGCGGATTTTTTCGATACTTCTCAATCTTCTTTTCTCGTTTGCTGAGCTTCTCTTTTGTTCCCGGGGCAGCCACAAATGGAATGTGTGCAAACTCGGGTAAGTCATGTCCCAAGGCCTCGAAGAGCATCACCTGGACAGCTGTGTTCGTCAGGTGTTCTTCTGCTCGAATGACGTGCGAAATTTCCAATTGAGCATCATCCACAACAGTGGCGAAATTGTAGAGTGGCGTGCCATCTCCACGCATGATGACTGGGTCAGGGATGAGGTTGCAGTCCCATTCCACGTGCCCGCGGACGTGGTCATCAATGCTGACTTTTTGAGTGCGGTCGACCAGAAAGCGAATGACGTACGGTTTGCCTTCAGCTTCGTTCGCTTCGACTTCTGTAGCTGTCAGTTCAAGTGATCGTCTGATGTTGAGAAATGGTCGCTTCTCTTTTTCGGCTGCTTCGCGGTCCTGCTGCGTGAGGGCAGGGGGATCGAAATCTTTATACGCTTTTCCGGCTGCGAGGAGTTGCTCGCACGCTGACGTGTAGAGTTTAGAACGCTGAGATTGAAAGTACGGGCCGTGATCTCCGCCGACTTCCGGTCCTTCGTCCCAGTCGAGCCCCAACCAGCGAAATGCGTCCAGAATCGGCCCGAGTGCCTCATCCATGTTGCGTGCCTGGTCGGTGTCATCAATCCGGAGAATGAATTCTCCGCCATTGTGCCGCGCCCATAACCAGTTGAATAGAGCCGTTCGCATCCCGCCTATGTGCATGTAACCGGTGGGTGACGGAGCAAATCGAGTTCGTACTTTTGACATTCTTCAAACACCTCAAGTCGGTTCCACACAGGTCGCCGACGTTTTTAAAAAGAAACAGGAAGGGGCGAAGACAAGAAGGAGATGAGCGGGCTGAAACTTGTTCGAGCCAACGTAGCCTCTGTGTCTTTGCGTCTTCGTGGTCGATTTTGATGAGCGACCCGCGAAGGATAGCCGATCTTTCCTGCCATCGAAATTCCCAAGGCAGCAGTCGCGAGGACTCAGGTCGAATTCGACTTGATTGATGCAATCGTCTCGGAGATATACCGCTCAATGAGTGTAAACGTTTCGGCGTCTTTTTCGTTTGCTGTCTTCTCGACAATGATTTTCAAGCTGGCGATTTGCTTGTTCACACCTTTGGTATCGAGAATGTGCAAGCGGGTGGCAAGGATGGCAGCTTCGAGGATCGCGTTGCGTGCACGATTCTGACCCCAATAATCTCTGAGATGTCCGACATGTTTCAATTCCGTCGTGATTTCAGTTCGCTGCTGAGAATCATCAATGGAAACCACTTCGAACTCATACCAGCGGCAGGCCGTCGCAATCACCTTGCCTTGGATTTCTTTCGCAGCGAGAAGCTCTGGTTGAGTCTCGAGTTGTCCAATCGCGGTCTTTGCGATCACGTCGACTTCGTCCGTGACATGAAACACACCTTGACCGGTCTTCTTCAGGTTTTGAAATGTCGTCGATGATTGAAACGGACGGAACAGGAACGAAGTCAACTCTTCATTAACGACCGGCCCCATGGGAGCGATGTTCACGCTTCCGTCAGGATTTAGGGTCGTGCAGAGTCCTTCAATGATCACTGTTTATCATCCCAGAGAAGCTTCGCAATCCAGATACGATTGTTGCTGCCATATTTGTCGACGCCAGCTGGTTGCATCCATTCTGTCACCGTCACGAGAGATTCGTTTGAGCTGACTTCGGTCACACCAAAGTTGCCAAGTCGCGCTCCCTTCTCAGGAACCAGGACACGCTCTGTAGCGCGAATCACTTGCAGTGTTTCCGGGTTCACTCTTGCGATGAAGAGTGGGGCACGATGTCGGAAGACATGATCGTTGTCGGCACCTTTGCGTGTGTAAACCAGATACAGTCCAGATTCATGCGAAACCCAATGCTGCTGCGTATTGTAGTTTCCAAGTTCCTGTCCATCGTCAAATGCCCAGACTTTCGGTTCGGAGAACTTCAAGCCATCGTCACTGACGGAAACGTATCCGCGATCATCATTGCGCATCGTTAAAAAGAACTTGCCATCAAACGTCGCGATAGAAGGCTCGTAGAGTCCACGCTTGATCGGAACCGTCAGTTCCGACCCGTGTTCAAGGTAAGTTAAGCTGTTTCCGTCAAAGCTGCATTTCAAAACAGTTGTACTGTATTGAGTCTCTCCCGGAGCTTTGTAGTAGATCGGCAGCAGGACATCCCCGTTCGGTAAGTCGACTCGCTGAACAGATCCGGCGCCAGCGTTTTTGAATTTGGGGAGGTCGGGAAGTTCGAGTGATTTCCATTTCGTCCAGCGACGCGATTGCGGATCGAAGACAGAGTACGCAGACTCACGAGGACGGACATGTTTCACACGGTTGTTTTCATAGACAACCGTATGCCCGATGCCGAGGAGTTTTCCTGTTGCGGCGTGCCATTTCGGTGTGAAGTCGCAGACTGTCATCTCCGTGCCATCTTCAGCGGTTTGTCTTTTGAAAACTTCCTGTTCGGTCAGTGGTGACCACTTCTCCTGGTTGCTGGGCGCAGTCGCTGAATGCAGAGCGTAGAATACATCCGAGCCGCTCAATTGCAGCTTCTGTGTTGTCATCACCAACAGCGGGGCATCGGCGGCATTGCCAGCGCTGTGAGACGGGATCGCTCCGACACGAGCATGGACCCAGCACATCTTTCCATCAAAACCCTGCTCGGCAATCGACCGTTCAATCCGGAAAGGCATCTGGCTGACTGCAGCATCATTCGGTTGTGTTAATTTTCGGAAAGCATCGGCGTATCGACGTCCGAGTTCGCGATACGAATCGGCGTCGAAGTGAACGTTGTCACCTTTGTGCTTCAATCCGTCGGAGGAAACAAAGGCAGTATTCTTCACCTTCGCAGGCAGGTTCTGATGTGCGGCATCAACCATCTTCTTCGCGTCGTTCCATGGCCGTTCCGAGAATTGGCCCATCTGGCCAGCGATAAATGGAACGTTTGGGGCTTTCAGTTCAGTGCGCAGTCGCTGAATCAAATCGTGCAGCTTCTCTTCGTGAATCTCAGCGAGTCCCTCTTTGGAGTCTGACTCACCTTGATGCCAGAGAATCCCTTTCAGAGTTCCATGTTTGAGAGCGACCTTCGCACGCTCCATGGCATCATCCCAGGGATGGCTTTTGGTCGGCTTGTAGAATTCTCCCGGTTGCCAACTCGAAATCGGCGAACCACCGACTCCGCAGGGGATGAGCCCGATTGTGACATCAGGATTGTCGCTGGCGATTTCAGCCCCGAATGTCTTTCCAATGCCAACGCCTACAATGCCCGGCTTATCAAAATGTAGCGGATCAACTGCGGGAACCCATTCCTGTTTCTTGTTGAGCATCAAGACTCTGGGGTGTGGCTGCTGGTCTTGAGGCGTCACTTTGCCCCGTCCCGCCATGTTCGATTGGCCAACGAGCAGGAACAGGTGGAAGTTCTCTTTCTGCTCGGGAACAGCGGCTTCCTCAGCCCGAACTGGTCCGTTTGAAGAAATCACCAAAAGTGAAAACGCAACTGCGAACAAAGTGCTCAAGGGCTTCATCTGTTTTCCCGAATTTTATTTTTGAATATCGACGTCGTCGTGAACAGTTGAAGAATGCTCGCCGCACATTTGATGTGTACGGCGAGCAAGAGTTTCGATTCTTAGCGGTTTTTCCAATCAACGCCAGACATCTCAGCGAGAGTCAGCATGAGTGCGTGAGTTCCTTCGCGGCCCCAGCCTTTAGCTTTGACAGATTGGTAAAGTTGTTCCGCCAGTGCCAAACCGGGCATGGACAGCCCCATGCGTCGACTTTCTGCGAGGGCGATGCCCATGTCTTTAATGAAGTGTTCGACGAAGAATCCGGGATCGAAGTTATTCGCCATGATGCGCGGTCCCAGGTTCGACAGTGACCAACTTCCGGCAGCTCCGGTTGAGACTGACTTCATCACTGTTTCAAGATCAAGACCAGCTTTGTACCCATAGAGCAGGGCTTCGCAGACGCCGATCATCATGCTTGAAATCAAAGTCTGGTTGACCATTTTTGTGTGTTGACCAGCCCCGGCTGGACCTTGATGCACAATGGTTTTTCCCATCGCTTCCCAAGCTGGGTTGAGGGCATCGACGACCTCTTTTTCGCCACCGATCATGATTGAGAGTCGAGCTTCCTTAGCACCGACATCTCCACCGGAAACAGGAGCGTCAATTGAGTAGACGCCTTGGGCTTTCGCTGTTTCAGCAATTTCGACAGCCAGCGAAGGCTCGCTGGTCGTCATGTCAACCAGTACGTTCCCTTTCTTCGAGCCAGCTAAAGCTCCGTTCTCTCCGAGGAAGACTTCTCGAACATCTTGCGGAAACCCGACAATTCCGAAGATGACGTCGGAGGCTTCGGCGACAGCTTTGGGGGAATCGACCCAGGTTGCTCCCTTTTCAATGAGTGCTTTCGCTTTGTCTTTCGAGCGTGTGTAGATCGTGGCCTCAAACCCTTTGTCAATCAGATGTCCACACATGCTGGAGCCCATTACTCCGGTGCCAATCCAGCCGATTTTTGTTTTGCCAGGAACGATTTCAGAAACTGCCATGGAATTTTCTTTCTTTTCTTCAGGTGCTTAGCAATGAATCTATTCAGAACAGATTACAAAATCCAGCCGCCACCAAGGACGCGGTCGTCATCATAGACGACCAGTGCCTGTCCGGGGGCGACGCCAAATTGTGGTTCGTCGAAGTCGACACGGATACGGTCGTCTCCAATTTCGTGGACGGTACATTTTCCCGGTGTGTGTTGGTAGCGAATTTGGGCGGTCCCGGTGAGCGGGAACTTCAAATCCGGCTTCAACCAATTGACCCGGTTGGCTTCGAGTGAATCTCTTCCCAATTCTTCCTTTGTCCCGATCACAACTCGCCTGGTCTCTGCTTCGATTCGTACAACGAATCGTGGATCTCCAAACGCAACTCCCAATCCTCGACGTTGACCGATCGTGAAGTTCTGGTAGCCCTCGTGTTGCCCAACGACATTTCCGGCGGTGTCAACGAGTTCTCCGGCTGTTTCTTGCGGACCACGGAAGTCGTTTAAGAAGCGTGAATAGTCGTTGTCTGGGATGAAGCAGATTTCTTGTGAATCAGGTTTGTTGGCGGTCCGGATTCCGGCTTTGGCGGCCAGTTCACGAAGTTCGCTCTTCTGGTATCCCCCAACCGGAAACAAGATTTTATCGAACAAGTCCCGCTGAGTTCCAAACAAGACGTAAGACTGATCCTTCCCCGGATCGAGACCGCGAAACAACCCCGGTCGATCTTCTCCTTCAACCGGTAGCAACTGTGCGTAATGTCCGGTGGCAATATGGTCCGCACCGACTTGTTGTGCGAAGTCCCACAGCTTGCCGAACTTCAGCCAGATGTTGCACATCACACATGGATTTGGAGTGCGGCCAGCGAGATACTCGTCAGCGAAGTATTCTTTGATTTGGTCGAATCCATTGCTGAAATTCAATGCGTGGAAGGGGATATCCAGGCTGTCCGCGACACGTCGTGCGTCTGCGGCATCAGAGGCACTGCAACAACCTTGCTTGTGGGCTTTCGCTGAAACAATGGGAATTCCGCCAATTCCGGTTTCGCAAGCGTCGTCCGTCGCCCCTGAGCGCATGAACAGGCCGACCACATCATATCCCTGTTCTTGTAAGAGCCAGGCTGATGCAGAACTATCGACTCCTCCACTCATGGCGAGTACAACACGCGGCATTTGAGATTGTTTCTCCGTATAGAAAATGAGAGACGTCGCGATCGACTCAAGGATCTGGGATGAGCCGGTCCGAAAAATTGCTTCTGGGGTCAAAAGCCTTGAGAGTCAGCTTCACTTTGCTGGTTTCCCGACAGGTTTTGAATCTGGTATCTTATGGTCCGGCAGCCTGAATTTGTAGATGCGGGCTGAAATCTCTTTCTCTGGAATTCATGCTGTGTCGAGCAATTCATTGAAAACGTTTAAGAATAACTTGGGATTTTTGTTGCAACTCGCAGCCTTAACTCTACTTCCACTCGTCATTTTGCGTCAGTTGAGCACAGGATTTCAACTCCTGTGGATGCCAGCTCTCACGATCTTGGGGATTGTGATTTTCATGCTGGGACAATGGTTAAGAGAGCCCGAATGACATTGAGACCATCGAAATTTGCTGATTTCAAGCAATGTCTCAGACCTCTCAGCGGTTGCCAGGGGACTCTTTTTCGCTCTCGTTTTCTTGCAGTTACGGTGCTTTTCTTCGTTCTTCAGACGAATTTGACGGCACAAGTGATTCGGAATCAACTTCAGGTTTCGTCGAACATCGATGCGAATGCCGAGCGACTTTTTACCGGAATTCTGCTCGATCTTGAAGCGAACGATTACAGCCGAGTCACGGAGGATCTCCAAAAGTTGCGCAGCGAATTCGCTGGAATCATGGTGCCGGTGGCTTCGCATCAACAAATCGAAGCGAGCTTGCTGGCAGACTTCTTAACCCAGCACCTTTCAGAAACTTCTCCCTTGCTGAGCGAAACGCCCGTCTCAGATGATACGATTGTTGAGACAGCCGGGTTTGAGTTGTGGCGCCTGTTGCTTACGAACAGAACCAGTCCAGAGACTCTATTGAGCATCGGGGATCGGCAATGGAAAGATGGGGAGATCTCAACCGCCAAAAAGTGTTGGAGAATCGCACGAGCGGAGACTGCAGATTTCTTGCCTGTTCAGCAGCGCGTAGCACCGAACATTTTTAGTGATCTCATCAAACGTGAGATTGTCGCTGCGATGCTCACTGGTCATTTTCGCGAAGCGACTTCAAAACTCCAGCGACTTCAAAACGTCTCTCCCGATGTTGCAGGGCGCGTCGGAGGAGAAGAAGGCAATCTTGCAGAGTTGTTGAAACAGCAGATGCAATCGTTGCGGCAGGCACCGTCTGAAGCGTTTTTGCGGTTGGATAAGTTGATGCCCAATGAGTCTGTTCGTTTCAGCTTTGAGAAACAGGGATGGTCCGTCGAGATGGCGCGAGGAGCTTCTCAACGGAAGGTTGTTCGCCCAATTATCTGGAACGATTTTTTGCTTCTACACGATGCCAACGGGCTTCGAGCGCTCAATAAAGCGACAGGCCAATCTGCATGGCCAGTGGATGAAAATGACGATGGTTTTCTGTTCGAGACTACAGCAGAGCGCCCAGAGAGTGATCAATCACTAATGGCTATCGCGAGAGGGGCTCTGCACGAAGATACCCTTTATATTTGTACAGGCCATTCCGGTTCTGCAAACGACGGAATGCTGACCCCAGCAGAAAAATCAAGAGTCTCGGCATTCAACTTACAAGCGGAAGGTCGACTCGATTGGACCGTTGCAGCGGACTCACTTCCCGGTTTTGGACCTGATCGTCAGCTGCTGTTTACCGGTTCGCCTGTGATCGTTCAGGACCAACTTCTTCTTCCTGTTCGCTCGCTCTCTCCTGGTTCGCAACTACAAATAGCGTGTCTGAATCAGGCAGATGGTTCAGTTCGATGGATTCGTGACATCGCTGCGAATTTGCAAGTTCCGGACGCTAGAGCTGCTTCTTTTGATGATCACATTATTCGGTCCGAAGGTTGCCTGCTCTGGCTGATTGATGGAGAAACTCTCTGCTGTATTCACGAACGGACTGGTCAGGTCCAATGGATTTCGGGGATCGACCCAGCTTCAAGAATCACCAGTCCAGGATTTTCGGGAGAAAGAAGTTGTTTCGCCTCGGAGGGGGTCGTCTATTGTGCCACTCGGAACGGCGTAGCTGCTTTTGATCTCTATTCGGGATCGCTGTTGTGGGAGCAGTTTCTTGCTGAACCGCCTCAAAATGTGCTGGGACTCAATGACGGGTTGCTTGTCCTGTCGACGCCGGGGTTGATGGCCCTCGATTGCTTCACGGGGAGAGTCGAATGGAAACTGTCAGCACCGAAATTGTCTTCAAATTTTAATCGGGCAGAACTTATCGGTAGGACGGTTCTTTGGCCTCGATCGTCCGAAATTTGGACCCTTGATGTTCAGACTGGAAGACTTATTCAACGAGACCAGTATCAAAAACTGACTGGGCAACAGGCCCATGGCCTCATGCTCTCGGGGAAAACCCTCTACATAGACGGAGGGGATCGATTTTCAGCCATCGAAGTTAATACAAGCAGGCTTCAAGGCCCTCGCTGATATTCACTTGGTCCGTATGTTCTGCCTCGTGGCGAGCTGTAATTTCTCTGATGAAACGTGTTCTTCACAGGGAGATGGTAGAGCAAGCTGCTAAGTGGTTTCTGCGTCTGCGAATGGGTCGAGGATTCCACCAGTCGGCTTCGGCTGATTGCTAGCATTGCTTTCAGGATTCGGATTTTGCACAGGTTTCACGTCTTGCGGGGCTTCGGAGAGAGGCTCTTCGTTGGGGGCGACGAGTCGGACTACAACCCGAGTCCCATTCGTCGAGACGACTTCGATCGGGACACCGGACTCAATGCTGAAGCCTTCTCCAATGGCATGCAGTCGTTCTCCGTTCACCTGAACGAGTCCTCCCGGTGTGAGCGGGCTGAGAGCAGTCCCTCGCTGACCAATCAAATTCTGTAGGTGTTCAATCTCGCGCTGATATGGAGTCACTTCCTCAGTGGATGGGGCAGCCAGCAGCACACGATTCCCGAAATTTGTATTGTTCAGCAGATAATAGACACCGGAAATCGTGATCGGGATGAGCGCCAGAAATGTGACCACGTAAATCCGCCAATACAACGGGTTCACCTCAGCCCAGGCCCGGTACGCAAATATTGCAGATCCCAAAAATGAACATGCACACAGCACACCCACGATTCCGCCCGTTGGGAGCAATAATTCCACTCCTAAAAGCACGAACCCAATGAGCATCAATACAAATGTCAGTGTTTGGTCATCCATAGTCGAGTTGCTGTCTCCGAAGTCTGAGAAGGCAGCCAACCAAATACCGAGTTGGCTCAATTCCATTCTACCTTGAAGACAACCATCGGCAATACTTTCACCGGTTGTTTCGGCCTCGAAGGCGAAAGCTCAGCTTTTTCATCTCTGATCATGTTGAAATCAGAGCGAATGATCGGTTGATCTGCGTGGCGAGCAGTTTGTGAGGGCCTGAACGAGGAGATCATGCACACGACGAGCGTTGAAAATGCTCGACAAGAGAGTCTGGAGCCTGAAATCGGACTCTCAACCTCTGAGGGAAGTGACAGTCAGAGAAGTCTCCGGGCTGGTTCTCAGCTACTCTCAAGCTGGCGGACTGGTCTGAGTGGGGGATTGACCCGCTATTGGTTTATTCGAAATACGATTCAGACCAGCTGAGGAGTTCTTTTTGCGAGGCGTAGCCCGTGCGGGATTTTTTGAGGCGGCCATCCTTGAACAGGAAGATCCGTGGGATTCCGCTGACTCCGTAGTGTTTTGCGAGGTGTGGTTTCTCGTCGATGTCGATCTCGACAACATCCAGTTTTTCGGAATAACGGCTTCGTAATCGGGACAGTTCTGGGTCCATCGCACGACATGGGCCGCACCAGTCCGCTCCGAACTTCACAATCACCGGTTTCTGGCTTTCAATAACTCGAACCTGAAACCAGAGGTCATCTGGTGGAGTCGTGAACGCGTAGCGCAGCGAAGAAAACGCCAGTCCGAACAGGATAGCGACAAGAATCAAGGCGGGATGAGCCCGCGTGTTTCCAGAAAACATCATCAGAGCCTGTTTGGAATGGAGCAACACATTCGAAACATAGTTTGTGATTTTGCTTGATGAGCAGGCTATTTCAGTTGTTCGCAAAAAAATCGAGAGAGACTGAAAAACGCGAACAACACCTCAGCGACCATTGTCACTCATTTGAACCGTTCGTGACGAGGCAGAACCTGAAGACTGATTCGATAACGCGAAATATGATGTTTTGGGCTGAGAGGGGACTCGTCACATGCAAAGCATTGTTCACAGAGACTGGGAATACGAAAGTATGCGGGAGACTCCATCATTGCGGTGAAGAAGTGAGGAGCCTCTGACAAGGCTGTTGAAAACGTTCTGTTTTACTCGGTTTTCGGTCATTTGAGTCAGGATTGCTTGAGCGAGAGCATTTTCGGAAATGATAGACGGGCTCTGTCTCGTGGAGTTCAGTGGTTTTTCTGGTAGAATCATTTCACTACGGGCACGAAAGTGCTTTAATGACGACCTCGTATGGAAACCTTTCTCATGAAGTGATGAAGTGCTTCCTCTGTGTTGATAAGGTCGGATTCAGGTTTTGGATCAAATTTCAATCTCAAATCAAAATTCAAAAGGTCGTTTCGTGGTTCGAGTCGCAATTATTGGAGGGACAGGTTACACGGCTTTGGAAGTGATGCGGTTGCTGCATCGGCATCCTCAGGCAGAGGTGAAGGTTGTCTCCAGCCGGTCCGAATCAGGTGCCGTCTCTTCAGTTCATACTTCGCTGTCCGGCATGTTTGATTTCAACATGACCAATCCATCGACCGCA
This sequence comes from Thalassoglobus sp., assembly GCF_048270125.1. Taxonomy (NCBI): domain Bacteria; kingdom Pseudomonadati; phylum Planctomycetota; class Planctomycetia; order Planctomycetales; family Planctomycetaceae; genus Thalassoglobus; species Thalassoglobus sp. The sequence goes on from NZ_JBLWTN010000003.1 coordinate 432,242, forward strand.
GAAATCGTGGAGCAGGCGGATGTGGTCTTCTGTTGCTTACCACACAAGGCGAGTATGGACGCGATTCCGAGCCTGCTTTCTGCCGGCTTAAAAGTGGTCGATCTTTCCGCGGACTATCGACTGAGTGATCCGAGTGTCTATGAGAAATGGTATGGGCATGTGCATACGGACCCGACTCGGCTTGGGAACACCGTCTACGGACTGCCAGAACTCTATCGTGATCGCATCAAAGGGCAGGACTTGATTGCCAACCCCGGATGTTACACCAGCACCTCGATTCTGGCACTTGCTCCGTTCGTCAGTGGCGGACTGATCGAGCCTTCTTCAATCATCATTGATGCAAAGAGTGGCGTTTCCGGAGCTGGCAGAGCTCCGAAGTTAGGGACGTTATACGCGGAATGTAATGAGAGCTTCTCTGCGTACGGAGTCGGAACACATCGACACATGCCGGAAATCGAGCAGATCCTCAGTGATGTTTCCGGCGACAAAGTTGAAGTCCTCTTTACACCCCACCTGGTTCCCATGGACCGTGGAATCTTTGCCACAATTTACGCCACACCGAAGACAGAGCTGACCGAGAAGCAGGCCATCGATTGCCTGCGAGAATTCTACATCGGGAACCCGTTTGTTAGAGTTGTCTCGCACTTACCCAAAACGAAAGACGTCGCATACACCAATTATTGCGATATCACTGCCCGAGTTGTGAAGGGTCGCTTGATGATTTTGGCGGTTCTCGACAACATGATTAAAGGCGCAGCTGGTGTTGCGGTTCAGAATTTTAATTTGATGTGCGACTTCGACGAAACAACCGCGCTGTTGTAATCTCGGCAATTCAGATCAGGATCAAGTTCGATGAGTGAACCGACAGAGAAAGCGTTCGAACAGGAGCGGGAAATTGTCGAGAAGCTCAGGTCCAGTCGACAGCAAATACGAAATGAGTTGAGCAAGGTCATCGTCGGGCAGGACGAAGTCATTGAACAGGTGCTGATCACTCTCTTTGCAGGGGGACACTGTTTGATCACAGGTGCTCCCGGGTTGGCGAAGACATTGCTCGTCAATTCCATTTCAAAGATCTTCCATCTTGAATTTCGCCGAATCCAGTTCACCCCCGACTTAATGCCTGCAGACATTACGGGAACAGAAATTCTTGAGGAGAACGCTGAAGGACAGCGGCAACTCAAGTTTGTGAGAGGCCCGATTTTCGCCAACGTCATCCTGGCAGATGAGATCAATCGGACACCTCCCAAAACACAGGCAGCTCTGCTGGAAGCAATGCAGGAACATCAGGTGACTGCCGCGGGAGATGCTTACGCTTTGGAAGAACCGTTCTTTGTTCTGGCGACGCAAAACCCCATTGAGATGGAAGGAACTTATCCACTCCCTGAGGCGCAGCTTGACCGGTTCATGCTCAATGTCGTGATCAATTATTTGCCAATGGAAGATGAAGTTGCCGTCGTAGAGCGAACAACCACGGGAACCCCGGCGACGATTGAGCCCCTGTTTACGGGCGAGGATGTTCTCGCATTTCATCAAGTGGTCCGGACCGTTCCGGTTGCTAAAGAGTTGATCGAATATGCCGTTAAAATTACGGCGGCCTCACGTCCGGGGCAGTGTGGCACGTCTGATTTTGTGAACAAGTATGTCAGCTGGGGAGCGGGAACCAGAGCATCGCAATATCTCATTTTGGCAGCCAAGGCCAGGGCACTTCTGAACGGCCGATCACATGTCAATGTCGAAGATATCCGGTCCATCGCTCACCCGGTCCTGCGTCACCGTGTTCTGCTGAATTACAAAGCAGAAGCAGAAGGAACATCCATCGAGGAAGTGATCACTCAAATCATGGACTCGATCGCGACGCCAACAGGCTAGAGCATCTTTCAAGTTGGTTTGCAGGTTCTGCTTCGCGGCGAACAGTCCATAAAGTCATGAAAGTGAGCTTCTCGGACGCCAATGAAAACCGGGAATGATTTTGACTTATGATTTTAACCAACCCTTTCGCCAAAAGTAGCCGAGTAGGCCAAAGCCGATGACTCCCATCACCATTAACGCGAATGGGTAACCGTAGTACCATTCCGTTTCAGGCATATTCCATTCAGAAGCACCTCTGTCGAAATTCATTCCATATACGCCAGCGATAAAGCTCATGGGCATGAAGATCGTGGCGAAGATCGTCAGCGTTTTCATGACTTCATTCTGTCGGGCGCTCATTTCTGAAAGATGCAAATCTCGAAGGTTTGTACATTGGTCTCGAAACGATTCCGCGACATCAATGAGCTGGATCGTGTGGTCATAACAATCTCGAAGGTAAACCTGCGTTTCTGATGAGACGAGTTCATGGTCTTGTCGAATCAACGTTTGAATTGCTTCGCGATGTTGCCAGGCATGCTTGCGAATGCGGAGCAAATCTCTGCGGATTTGATAGACCTGATCCATTTCTCCTTCCTGATTCAGGATTTGTTCTTCGAGGAATTCGAGCTTCATCCCAAAGTCTTCCAGGCGTGGGAAATATCCGTCAATGATGGCGTCGATCAGGGCGTAGAAAAGATAGTCAGGTCGGCGACCTCGAATTCGAGAATGATTGCGGATGCGGTCGCGGATTGGGTCGAAGCAATCTCCTTTTTGCTCCTGGAATGAAATGACAAAGTTCGGCCCCAGAAACAGACTGACTTGTTCACTCGCGAGCGATTCGTGATTCGTCAACATTCTGACGACGAAAAATAATCGCGATCCATAGTCGTCACATTTTGACCGTTGGTGAGTATGGACAACATCCTCAAGAGCAAGTGGGTGGAGGCCGAATTGTCGACCGACTTCTTCAACCAGCTCTCCATTCCCGACTCCGATAATGTCCACCCAGAGAACACCGGGCTTGTCGGTAGGGTCCATGATTTCCTTCGCTGAACTCAGTTCGACTTCGGCGATCTTATCTTTTTCAAAATAGATCTGGCGAATAAGAGTTTCGGTTTCTCCCTCGATTGAGGTGACTGTCCCGGGGGCAGTTGCGGGAGTCGTTCGGCGGTGGAAAACACGCTTCGGTTTTGGAATCCGAATTTTCCGGATTAGTTTATTCATTGAGCACATCCATTGCAGAATTCAAAATTGACTTGCTGAACATCATCAGTGACGAGATCCCGCCACCAGTCTGAACAGAATTTTTATGGCACAACTTGAACCTCAAAGTTCATGACGGTTCCAGAGACTGAGATCTTCAAAATTGAGTAGGGAGTCGCTGAGAGAACTCCACCATGATAACTCATCGTTCCTGGGACTGTTCCTGGTGTAATCAACGAGGTGAGCGTTCCTCGATAAAGGTCGTCTCCGGTCCCTTTGTCCTCTCCTTTTTCAAGGCTGTATTTTCCGTCGGCTTGAAGAACTGCAATGCGATAATGCCGTCCATTTGTTGGCCAATTCGTTTGACCGGGAAAGCCAGCTCGATTTAAGACATCTGTTTGGTTTTCATCGATGTGCCAGATCGCCAGTCCGCCGCATCCATCTTTATCGACGGGAATTCGCTGGTCGAATCCGAGTGGTTGTCGATTCTCGATCAGCAGGTATTCACCCTTTTGAAATCCTTGCGTGAACTTGAAAACTTCCGGGGATTGTTCGATCGCTTCCAACTGCTTTTTGCTGGTGGCGTGAATTTCTTTCGGAGTCACCCAACCGAGTTGGATTTTACACCAAGGTGAAAAATGTGGCGGATAAAGTTGAGTTTGATCGAATCCCCAACAGTTTCCCATCATGCCCCATGAACCGATTCCGTGTCCAACGTGCTCGCCGATTCCGTTGGGCATGTTATCGTACAGATCGGGAAGACCCATCACATGACCGATTTCATGGGCCAGAATTCCAATCCGGGTGGGCACGGTCCCTGTGTGGCCAAAGAGGCTGGGGCAAATGGCGATCCGGGAAACTTTCACACCCTCGTCAGAAACCCACGGAGGATCGAGGACATCAAAGCGTGACCAGATTCGATTTCTTGGCGGGGCTCCTGTGGGGTCGAGTCCGTTCGCTTCTGAACCATAACCGGAATGGGTGAAGGTGACGCAATCTGCGAAATTGTCTCCGTTGGAATCGAGCTTGGAGAAGTCGATTTGATGATCGACAAGTTTTAACGAATCTCGAACAGCCTGAAGTGCGAGATTTTTCGGTCCGCGCCCCCACAGCCCTTCAGAATAATAGAGTTCGGACTTCGGCAAATCTGCCCAGGTGGAAATCGTCGAGACCGGTTCACTCATACCATATGAGTTCTCGTAGTAGACATCGCGGAGGCTTCCAGTCGGAGCATTTTGTGGATCTCCTCCAACAGTGTTGAAGATGTGGTTCATCGCCTGTTGAGTCGGAAGTTGCCTGTTGTGGTGGTCTGAAAAACGGGCCAGGACAACAAGGTTCCGGAAGTTCCCGATCTTTTTCGGAATCATCATCCGGCCGTCATTTGGACTCTTTTTGAGGCGATTGATCTCTTCGAAATCTGGAAGAATTCCAGGCTTGATGTTTGCATCTTTAGGGTCCGATTGACCAACGAGGAGTTTCGATTCGATCAGCTTTCCACTCACTGCATCGGCAGCGTAGACGTAAGCTCCATCATCACGATGAACGACTGTATGACCAGATTTGGTTTCCAGCCAGTTGAACCATTCATCCCCTCGTAAACGTAGAAGAATTTCGGTTTTGTCGGGCTGCTTGTGAGTTCGAAATGCTTCGGATGCCGGTGCGGAGAAGCCGGTGCGCGAAGTGCAAATCAGAATTGTGAAGAGTATGTAGAACTTGAAAGATCGTAGAAACATTGGTGTGGCCCTCATTGGATAGCGCCGGTTTCGTAACTTAAATGGGACTCTTCAAGTCGCTGTTCTTCACTGAAACGACAATCACTGATGCAGGTTTTTCGAATGAACCAGAACTGTCAGCGCGGTGATGTGTTCGCCACCAGCGTCACCAATCAGTGATGACCGGTTCGGAGGTTTCACAATTTTTTGATCAGGCTCGATGAACTGTTGCGAATTGATCGCGTTATGTTTTGAGTCGCGGTTTGGCTGCTTGAGAGTTGAGTCGTCGTGATTCACGGCTGAAAGAATTGAATGTAATGTAGTCCCAGTGTCGGTAGATCTCAGAGGCTTTGCGTAACTCGCTATGAGCGCCGATCCCTTCGACTTTTCCGTCATGAAGTAATACGACTTGATTGCATCGCCGAATCGTTGAGAGACGACTTGGCAGGAAGATCACGGTTCTGTCCTGTGTGATTCGCTGATAGGCATCATCAATGGCATCACGGAGATCGTCTTCGAGGACAGCCTCTGGTTCCTGAATGATGAGGACAGCCGGGTCACGCAGGATGGCACGCGCAAGCCCGAGTTGAAAAGCTTCGCCAACTCCTATTGATGTGCCATGTTCACCGAGCACCGTTTCATAGCCAAGTGAAAGGCTCGAAATAAACTTATTGATATGCACAGTCTTCGCAGCTTCGATGGCATCTTGCATCGAGATTCTTGAGTCACCGCAGATCAAATTTTCGAGGACTGTCCCAGAGAGGACGGGATCGTCACCCCCCACGTAAAGAGTTTCGGCATGAATCGACTCCAGCGTTCCCCAAGCGATATCTTCCCCATCGAAAAGGACTCGCCCTTTGGATGGTTCAATAAATCTGGGAAGTAAATACGCGACAGCTTTAGGAAGAAGAGGGTCCAGAGAAACCAGAGCGACTTGAGTGTTCGCTTCGATCCTTAAGTCGATTCCGCGAAGAATTTCATGTCCGCGATTGTGATAGTGGACCGTTTCGAGAACGATCGCTTTCGAAGCGGGCTGAATAAACTTTGCTCCAACTGCTTGCCCCACCTCGGGGATCTCATCCAGGTACCGATAGATTCGGTCAGCAGCCATGTCCAGGCTTCGTCGTTCACCAAAGACCCGTTCGATGGAGGCAGATTCCCGCACGATAATTCCCAAGGCAATCGCAATCGCTACTCCACTCGCCAGAGGCAAAGGCTCTGTCTGCGAAAGAATTTTGAGACCGATCAAGAGCAAGACGACCGAAATCGAAGCTGCGACAACGAAACGCGCCAATCGCAAGGCGTTTTGTTCGAATTGCCGACCTGATCGATCTTCGGTAGTGAATCGGCCCAAGTGATTTTCGAAGAGAGATTCCTCGAAAGCTTCCATGTTGTATCCGCGAACGAGACGGGTTTGCTTCAAGCCATCTGCGAGAAATCTCGCTTCAGTCTCTGCGTGAGATTCTGCGAGCAAACGGCGGGCAGCTCCGCGCTGTCGCTCATAACGATACACCCACCAGCAAGCTGCGGTTGGGAGAAGGCACTGCAAAGCTAAACGCCAGTCGATGGCCAGAATCGCCAGGATCATCGCCGGGAGCAGAGTCGCTCCTCGCATCATGCGCCAGCGATACTGAGTGATCGACTCGCGAATTTCGTCAACAGTATCGGTAAAGAGTTTGAAGGCGGTGTGGTATCGCTGACCAGTTAAATCACTTGGACCGAGTCGTAATGTTTGTCGATGAATCGATTTGCGGAGGCGTGTCGTAATTTCCCGTGCCGATTCCAGCGAATGATTCCTCGATTTCGATCTGGCAAACATCAATACGACAGCGAGGATCAGCCCCAGTCCCACCAGAAGAGACATCGCTCCCTGACTCGAACGAGCGAGTGGGATTGTGTGGCAAACCCACGGAATCCACGACCAACCGGGGAGGTCGTCGAAGCGAACGGCCTGTGCCCACAGCCCGACGTCACTTCCCATTGAGCTGAAGTCAACGTCGAACTCTTTTTGAGCCTTGGCGAGTTCTGCTGCCGACAACTGTCCTTTCGTGACAAGCAGGTCAATAAAAAGCGTTGTGAGCAGAAGACTCGACAAAACTCCTATGACAAATATGAACACCCAGACAATCAGCCCTCGCCCGTGATGCTCGGTCGAGGTGCGTTTGGGAATTAATCGCTGCAGTGGTCTCGACACTCCGCTCATGTGATACCGCCATCATTGGGGACTTACGCCAAGTCTCGATCCTCGAACATCAGAAATGCCAGCATAATCATCGCAATGACATACGCAAGACAGTACATCGCCGCGAATCCGATGTAATCCATCGGGATGACCTTTCCTGTCGAAATCGCCGCAGACATATTGAAGTGCTCAAGGGATGGAAGGATCGTTGCCAGAGCTTGTGCGAAAAATTTCACAAACACGTTCTGGTCTTTCGCTTGCACAAGAATCGGCGAAAGGTGGCCGATCACAAAAAGTGAGAAGCAGGTGCTAATGTTGACGAGCATTGGCATTCGGGTTGAAATCGCCACGCTGACTGCAGTGAGAACACAGACTTCCATCGCAATCAATGTGAGCCCCGGAAGGATTGTCCGTGCAACGTTGAATCGTTCCTGGGTGAGGTAGGGGATTTGGAATGGAAGCCATCCTACGCTGCGATAGAAAAAGAGGTCAGCTCCGCCTTTACCCGCTTCCGTTTGGTCATATCCAAATTTGAAGTAGGTAAAGAAGAAGAAGAGGGATCCTAAAATCACCAGCATGATGACAGCTGACTGCAGGATTCCTACGTATTTTCCCAGTACGAATTGCCGTCTGTTGATCGGTTTGGACAGCAACGTCATTGCTGTCTTGCCTTCAATTTCCTCGGCGACACTGGTACTTGCTGTCCAGACAGAGAGGGACAAGGCACAAATCAGAGTCATCGCCAAGCCGCAGTCGATGTACATCTTTGTATCTTCCCCCATGGAGAAGAAGGGAATATAGTAGTTGGCGACCATGACCAGGATCGCTGCCCCCGTCATGAGGAAGAATATCGGTTGACGCAGGGCCTCTTTCGTTGTCGCCCGAGCAATGGTTCCGGCTCGCGACGAGAAATTGAATACGATCAAACCCACAAGAAAAACGATCCACCCGATCAATAGAACGGTATACGGAGGTGTGATCGTTCCTTCTGCCGCCTGTGCGAGAAGCAGAGGAAGTTCAGTCATTTGCTTACACCTTGGAAATGAAGGAAGATAAAGTCAAATAAGGAATCTGAAACGCGGAGAGAAGAATATCAAAAACACCGCAATTTCAGTTCTTCCAATGTATCGTGCGGCACGACCCTGAGCAAATGTCTTGGGGAACGGATCAGCATGGATTTGATCATCGGATGCAGATTCGTTGAAAACCCTCCTTCCCCTTACGATCCCTTTCTCATGAAAAGTTTCCAGGATCTTGTTCAGTCACGACGGCAGTGGATTGATGAAAATCTCACCCCGTGGTGTAAAGTCGCTTCAAGAAAAGACTTGTTACTCGCTGAGCATGAGTGGCAAGACCTGGCCGGTCGCCCGGCACCTGAGATGACTTTGTGGAAATGGGCGTGGGAACGGTTTCCCGTTCTCTCTCAGGAAGGCTTCCACGGGATTGACGAAACCAATCCGGTGGTTGTGACTTGTCAAGATGGTCGAATTGGAGAAGGTTACCCTGATGCGGGACGTTCAGAAGGTGGGTTGTTGTTCTTGATTGGGGGGGAAGGAGAAGTCGTGGGGCCGTTTGCCATCGATGAAATTTCCACGATCGAGCCTGCGAGGTGACACACGTCAGGAATCATCTCAGGCATTTTTTGAGAAAAATAACGTGACCTGTCTCGTGAATATGAGTGATTCATCACATGAAATGGACTCTTCACGGTGACTAGAAACACGAATGTGTTCTGAAGCAAAGCCAATGTTGGTCTTTGCGTTCCGCCTCGTGGCGGGCGGTCTATGAAGTCGTGACGTGAAGTCATGAAAGTGAGCTTCACAGGCACGACAAGCATTGAAAATGCTCTATAATGAATTTTGCACCACTAGGAAGTTAGAAAACTCAAGGAAAGGTACTGTGATGTCAGAAGATCAGATGAAACAGATTATTGACGAATTGAAGGTTGCTTATTGGATGGAAATGGAGACGGTCATGAACTACCTCTCCAACTCGATCAACTTGGACGGCGTCCGTGCTGAAGAGATCAAGAAGTCTCTTGATGCAGACATTCAGGAAGAACTCACCCACGCACAGACTCTCGCGCAACGCATCAAAACGCTCAGCGGAATCGTCCCGGGAAGCAAAGAATTCAAAGCGACTCAAGAATCGCTGCAACCCCCTGCGAAACTCACCGATGTTGTCTCTGTCATTAAAGGTGTGATCGATGCTGAAAATGGAGCGATCTCACAATACAACAAATTGATTCAGCTATGTGATGGAGTTGATTACGTCACACAGGATCTTTGTATTCAAGCACTCGGCGACGAAGAACAGCACCGCAGAGAATTCCAAGGCTATCTCGCAGAATACGAAGGCTAAAGCAACTTTCGAATTGGTTTGCAGGTTCTGCCGCGTGGCGAACAGTATTTTTCCTAGAGAAATGCGTTCTTCACGGGCACACGGTAGAGCAAACTGCTCTAAAGTCGCTCCGATGTTGGTCTGTAAGTTCTGACTCGAGAATGTGAGATGAAGCTCTCGTTGAGTGAGAAAGCACTTCATTTCACGAATTTTCGTCGAAGCGTTTCATGATCCCTGCCATACAGAAGATGGCAGGGATTTTTTTATGTGATGGTCTCTTCCGCTGTCGCTGCCAAAGCACCTTGCTCCTCAGAAACTTGGCTGGCCTCTGTCGGTGGGAAGTGTTTTAGGATCTCGGCAAAGATTGTCCCGGTGGTCATGCAACCAAATGCGAATAGACCGCAGGGCAGGGCGATTTCAGGCTGATCAGGGAACAGCGTCTTGGCGAGGCTCGCGCCGATTCCGGCGTTCTGCATGCCAATTTCGAGCATAAGAGCACGACGCATCCCTGTATCAATCCCCAGCACGCGTCCTCCAATTTGTCCACTGAGGTAACCGCCGAGATTGATGAGCAACAGTGCCCACATCAGCATGAGCGGCAACTGTTGGATATTGTCGCGATTCACCGCGACGACGACCGCAATAATCCAGAGAATACTGAAGTTCGCCACTGTCCCTGAGAATTTCGCAGCGTATTTCGCTACGGTTTGACTCACTTGAGCCAGAGTAAATCCAGCGATGACCGGGATCACCACTTGTTGGACAAGTGTGATCGCTGTGTTCATCAGAAGTTCAGCATCGACAGCTTTCCCGAGGGTCAGCTTCATCGCAATTGGAACGATCAATGGAGAGAGTAGCGTGGCAGATGTTGTGAGCCCGACGGAGTAACTGACGTTGCCTCGCGCGACCATTGTCAACACGTTCGAAGCCATCGCCCCCGGGACACACCCCACGAGGATCACACCGATCATGATGTCTCCGGTGAAGCCGAAGACTTTTGTTGCCATGAACCATGCCAGGAAAGGCATCGCTGCATATTGAATTGCCGTCCCGCCGATCACCAGTGGCCACCGCTTCAAGACGTTAAGAACTTCGTCTTTCGGGAGAAGAGTCCCGACACAAAACATCACGACAGCGACGAGCCCGCCGAGCCATGTTTTGCTAATCAGAAAAGGGTCTGGAACATTATTAGGCCAGACCCCGGCAATAACCGAACTCAAAACGAGCCAAAAGAGAAGATAACGCTGCAGCATTGATGAGAAGAGGGGAGTTAGTGGTGAGTGAAGTTGATAGCTGCAGTGTGGCTTTGGGGATTAATTATCGCCTGCGTCAGGGGCTGCTTTTTCGTGTTCGATATCTCCCCACATGTGGCCGCCCACTTTTCCGTGATACCAGCTGCCGGCATAACGGTCTTTGTAGAACATCACTCGTGCGGTGAACCCTTCACCCATTAGCGGAATCTTCAGATCTGTCACTTGAAGGACAGGTGTGTCACCCGCCCATTCGACCTGAACAGGAACAGGAACGGGAAGGTCGTATTTTCCGTAAGTGATACGAGCCTGAACGATCCAGTTGTTGTCGCCTGTTTTTTTCACAGAGGTGATCGCATATCGCTCTGCCTGCGGGGTCATGTTCTTTCGACCTTGGATGCTGAATCGTCCGACGAGCGTCGCGTTTGTGAGTTGATCGACGAATGCCTGCTCAGCTGCGGAGAGTTCAACCGGCGGCGTCTTTTCAGATGCCGTATCCTGAGCGAACAGTGGGCTCGCCAGCCACAACATGGCTGCAATGATCAATGTCGGATTTTTCATTGTTCTTCTCCTGAATTACGAAAGAGAAATGTCTTATCCCCGCGCAAGCTCTTCGTCCCATTCATCAAGCAACGGCCAATCAACGGCACATGTGCCGAAGTCTGCCATGTGTTGATACTTTTCAAGACGATCGATTGTCTCTTGCAACTGCTTGTTATCTTTCTTGAATGACGGTCCGTGGCTGGGGAGCAACCATTCGACATCACTCTCTTTGATGCGTGTTAACGATCGAATGAACGCCGGGATGTCGGACCCGTGGTGGGCGTCGATGTTCCCGACGCAGCCATCACGATAGATGTTGTCACCCGAGAGCAAAAGGTTCCCCATGCGAAATGCCAGCTGAGCGGGAGCATGACCAGGTGTGTGCCAAACGTCGAGTTTCAGGTTCCCAATTTCCAGCACATCCCCTTCGTTGATTGTCTGATCTGTTTCCACGGTTGGCAGATCGATAGAGATTCCCTGTGCAGTGATTTCTGCATAGGTCATGATTCGATCCCCCTCGGAGAGTAGCTTCGCAGCTTGTGGATGCGCAAGGACTTTCGCATCGGGCATGAGATCCTTTGCCAGCTTCAGACCTTGGACATGATCGACGTCGGCATGTGTTGCCACAAGGTATTTGCACTGGGAGAGAGGAAAATCCATTTGCCGGATCATCTCGATGATGTCGTGGAAAGTGTCCTCGTAGCCGATATCGATTAGCCCCCATTCGTTTTGATCAAACACCAGATAGACACAACATCCGAGTTGCCTCCGGGCCTGATAGTTCATCTCGATGACGTTTGGGAACAGTTCTCGCCGCGCTAACATGCTTTGTAATTTCCTACTACTGTCGCTGATGGTGATTTTCGTAGTCGTCCATCTCTTCCAAAATGTCATTCGGTTTGAATCAGTTGCAGGCCAACGAGCGTGCCGGCTTGCTCAAATCGCGTGACATTTCAACTCGACGGATCAGTAGTGCTCTGTCGAGCTATGAGTGTCATACTGCAACTGCGTACTCCGCATCGTTGTCGCTACGCAACACGTTTGTCGAGATGACACTCATACATAAACGGACGAGTCGATCAGGCAATGCCCGATCTGTTCTGATTGCCTTTGTTTCGAAAGGCGTTCAGTTCCTGTTGTCTCTACCTGCTTCGTCAGGAAGTGCCTGACATTTCTGCAACGCGCTCGGCGCGTCGATACCTTAATCTGACACTCTAACATGGATCGAACAGTAAGCTAGGCTGTGTCCGACGTGTTGTTGATGCCTTCCCTTCGTTGGGAAAGTCTTCGCTTTGAATCTCTATAAGTTGTGAACTCAGACAGGACCATGGCTCGCACCTGCTGTCGTGCTGAAAACAATTTTTCGAGGCGCACGACTGTTAATATCGTGCGAGGTCGCTGGCTTCTTCTGATGGATTCAGTCCGGAAATTAGCTCTTGTGCCTGCGTGACCAGCATTTTTAAATCGCTGCCCAATGCTATGAACTGCCAACCTTCAGCGACTCGTTGATTCACGTCGTCAACTGTTTGCACATGCAAGCCGACAGGTGTCCCGGTCTTCTTTCCGGTTGCGACAATTCGGGCGAGCATTGCTTCGAATTCTTCGACGGTCGGATCGGTTCCGTCCGGAGTTCGCATTTGTGCTCTTAAATCATTCGGCCCAACGAAGATTGCGTCCACCCCTTCGAGGGCATAAATCTCCTCGGCATTGTCGACACCCTCTGGCGATTCGGTTTGCAAAATGACCAGAATCTCGTCGTTGGCGTATTTGTAATAGTCCCCAGCTGTGGCGTCGAAATTCAGGGCATGAGTTGCCCCACCGACCGAGCGATTCCCTTGTGGCGGATACTTTGCCGCAGCGATGGCAACCTTCGCCTGCTCGACAGTATTCACCATTGGGACGATGATTCCATGAGCCCCAGCATCGAGGACTCTTTTGATGTGATCGTGTCGACCTTCGGGAACGCGTACCAGTGGAACGCAACCGGCATCTGCGATGGCACCAATGAGCATCGCCGCTTGATTCCAGTCGATTGGAGAATGCTCCAGGTCGATCGTCAGCCAAGGGAATCCAACCCGTGCCAGTAAACGAGTCGCTGTCAAATCACCAAAGCTCAGCCAGGTTCCAACCTGTGGCTCACCGGCTCTTAGAGCCACTTTTACTGGATTCTTTTTCATCGCTTCTCATTCCTTCTCAGGGCGTCTCATACTTCCTGTCTCATTCTGACAACCCCGGCACGATTTGTCACTCATTGGGGAGTTTGAGAAATTCGGCACATCTGGCATGAAACTCTGAGGAAATTCACTTTTTCAGTGAGTCAACATTGACGAGCGTGGTCAAAGTCCCATAGTCTTCATGAAATCTCAACGAGAAATTTTAGAACAATGTCTTCAGATTTCGCCTCATACATCGATTTTTCTGCCGCGATTCTTCGCGACGAACTGGTTATCGGTGCGCCCATTATTATTGGTGGTCCAATTATGAGTGACGATTGAACTGAGGAGATTGCAAGCAATACATAAGCCCCTCAGGTCAAATGGTCTGAGGGGCTTTTTTTATCTCGAAACGCTCCTTCCACTTGTGGGATGAACAGTTTCCTGAAATTTGGAAGGCTGAAGACAATTTCAGGATCAGTCCGAATCCGGCACCATCCGAGCCGCATTTCAGCCGCATTAACTTACTCTTGGTAAAAACTAGCAATTACTGCATGAGTCACAATTTGTTTATGTTTCAGTGAATATCGATTCAGTGAATGACAGTGATTTCAGCAGCCTTGATAGCGAAATTTAACATCGGAATTCCCATGTACGTTCAACTTTATGACACGACTCTCCGCGATGGCAGCCAGGGTGAAGGAGTGAATTTCTCCCTCCAGGATAAGCTGCTCATCACTAAAAAGCTGGACGAGATGGGCTTCGACTACATTGAAGGGGGATACCCGCTTTCGAACGAAAAAGACTTCGAATACTTTCAGCAGGTTCAGTCTCTGAACCTGAAGCATGCGAAGGTATGTGCCTTCGGAATGACGCGCCGACGTGGTGTCGAAGCCAAGGACGATACCGGGATGCAGTCTCTCATCTCCTCGAAAGCACCAGTCTGTACCGTCGTCGGAAAAACTTCGGATTTGCACGTCACCGAAGTCTTGCGAGTCGATCTCGAGGAGAACATCGCGATGATTCGGGACTCGCTCTCGTATTTGAAATCAGAAGGCCGCGAAGTTCTTTATGATGCCGAACACTTCTTCGACGGATTCATCGCCAATCCCGAGTACGCACTCAAAACTGTCCGAGCTGCTCAAGAAGCGGGTGCGGACATGGTCGTCTGTTGCGATACGAATGGTGGAACACTGCCCGAGCAAATCGCGGAGATTTTGACTCAAGTTCAGAAAGAACTTTCTATTCCTCTTGGCATCCACTGCCACAATGATTGTGACGTGGCTGTTGCCAACTCACTCGCTGGCGTTGACGCGGGAGCGAAACAGGTTCAGGGAACGATCAACGGGATCGGAGAACGCTGCGGTAACGCCGATCTCGTGAGTGTGGCAGCGAATCTTTCTCTCAAGAAAAAGGGCTACGAAGTTCTCACCGCTGGTGCCGGGTTGACGCATCTGACAGAGCTTTCTCGCTATGTCTACGAGATGGCAAACATGAACTTCCGAGTCAATCAGGCGTTTGTCGGTCGCAGTGCCTTTGCTCACAAAGGGGGCATGCACGTCCACGCAGTGAATCGCTTTGCCCATAGTTACGAGCACATTAATCCGGAAACCGTCGGGAACGAGCGAAGAATTCTCGTCAGCGAACTTTCTGGACGCTCAAACATCGTCGCCTTAACAACCAAGTTTAAGCTCGATTCCGACAAAGAACTGATGGGGACGATTCTGGAACAGGTGCAGGAACTCGAAAGTCAGGGATATCAGTTTGAAGCGGCTGAGGCTTCTTTTGACTTGCTGGTGAAGAAGTTGGCGAAAACCTACGAGCCAAAGTTTCAGCGAATGCACTATCGAGTGAACGTGGAAACCGCCCGGCAGCAAGACCCGCTGACCGAAGCGACCGTGAAGGTGAAAATCGATGGAGACGGAGAAATTCGTCACGAAGTCGGTGAAGGAGATGGCCCAGTCAACGCCCTGGACACAGCCTTGCGTAAGGCTTTGATTCCGTACTATCCCGGTCTCGAAGAGATGACTCTTGTCGACTACAAAGTCCGCGTCATCAACTCTGCTGAAGGGACCGCTGCGAGTGTTCGCGTCGTCATCGAAAGCAAAGATGACCAGGACGTCTGGAGCACCATCGGCGTTAGCGAGAACATCATTGAAGCCAGTTGGCTCGCGCTCGTCGATGCGATTGAGTACAAACTCTTTAAAGACGACGGTGAACTACAAGGGTAAGCCCGTTGAGTTTGCCTGACAGTTCACCTGTCCGGCAAACTCCATTCTACTCGACATCTGATTACAGCTTCTCTGGATCGAGTGCCACGTGTTTGATGCGTTGACGCTTCCAAGTGTAGGTGATGTGGATGTCACCGTTTTTCGCCTGAATCACGGCGGGGTAGGAGTACTCACCTTTCTCGGATTCCAGTGTGACCTTGTTCTCCCAGTGGATGCCATCTTTGCTGATCGCCACGTTCAGCGGAGATCTCCCTTTGGGGGTATCGTTGTAAACAATAAGCTGCCGACCATCTTGCAGCGTGACGGCATCAGTTCCAGAGTTTGGGTTGGGCAGTGACGTCCGTTCTGGCTTGGACCAGGTTTGGCCTTGGTCTTTTGACCAACTCGTGACCACGCTTCCTTCTCTTGATCGACAGAGGATTTGCAGCGAGCCATCTTTGTGCTGCAGGATACTTGGTTGAATGATGTTGAACTCTTTGCCATCGTTGATCGGTCCGATTCGTTTCCAGGTTTTTCCGTCATCTTTTGTGACTTCGAAATGGACGCGCCAGCCATCATATTCTGTCGATGAACCACAAAGGAGAGTCCCATCTTCAAGGCGAAGCGGTTTGTTCTTCACCGGACCATCGATTCCTTCGGGAAGTCGCCGTGGAAAGGACCAGCCTTTTTCGTCGTGCGTCATCAGCATTCCCCACCATTCACTCGGGCTGGGACCGCATTTGTAGTACAAGGAGATTTTTCCCGGTTCGTCATGGTTATTCACCAGAACCGGGTTCCAACAGGGGTAGCGAAGGTCGTCGTGTTGAATTCCGTTCGCCACTTCAACG
The DNA here is from genome assembly GCF_048270125.1 of Thalassoglobus sp. Lineage (NCBI taxonomy): Bacteria > Pseudomonadati > Planctomycetota > Planctomycetia > Planctomycetales > Planctomycetaceae > Thalassoglobus > Thalassoglobus sp. The sequence goes on from NZ_JBLWTN010000003.1 coordinate 448,531, forward strand.
GGGGCAGACCAGTTGCCGCTGGAATCTTTCTCAGAAACCCAGATGCCGACGTCTTTATCTTTTTCACGAGTCCCGCCAAACCAGGCGGCCATCAACCCACCTGTTGGCTTTTCAATAATGGTTGAAGCGTGGCATTGTGGAAAGGGGACATCTTCAAACACGAATTCAGACGCTTCGATTGATGGGTGTTTCTCTGCTTGGGCAGTTTGAACGCAAAGCAGAGCGACCGTGATCAGTGAGCATTGAATCGCAGTTCGGGAATTTTTTGGTAAAGGCATTCGTGTTAGATTCCGTAGTCAGGTGAAATGTTCGAATGGTGAAATATTGAAGAACTCATCGCTTGGGACATGATCCCGTCTGAGTCAGGCGATGACTGTCAGGTGGGTTACTCATCAGCATTGTTGTTCTGGTCGTCAAAGTTTTCGCGAGTCTGTTCTTTGATGACCTGTTGCAACTCCTTGCGAATACTGGCTTGTTCGTCGCTCAGCTTGTCGATCGAAAGTGGAGATTGTTCATAGAAGTCCGTCGAGACATCATAGAACTGTCCGGTTTTGTAGAGCTTGTATCGCTCATCTCTGGCGAACTCGCCAGCTGAGTGCTTCTTGCCGCCATCAACCGGTGTTCCATTTCGGAAGTACCAGCAGTAAACCCATTCACGGGGCGTTCCTTTCTCTCCTTTGAGTTGAGGATAGAAACTTCGGCCGCTCAGTTTCAAGTTCTTGGGAATGTCAGCTGCACCAGCCTCGGCGAGCGTCGGAAGGATGTCAGAGAAATCGAGCAGGTCTCGGTTGATGGTCCCGGCGGTGATTCCGTCAGGCCAGCTGGCGATAAGAGTTGTGCGTGTTCCATTGTCGGTCATATACCGTTTACCGCCCCGCCAGTCGCGACCTTGAAACTGCGATACGATCGATTCGTACGTCCCGTTGTCTCCGGTGAAGAGGATTAAGGTCTCGTCACGAACTCCAGAGTCTTCAAGTTGCTTGACGATTTTGCCGACGATCTTGTCGACATAGTGAACCATGTCGATAAAGAACTTCTTCGATTTTTTGTTGGCTCCCTTTTCTGTGTCGTCATTCACTCTGGCCTTCGGGTCCCATTCTTCAGAGTCAGGAGTCGGTTCGAACGGCCAGTGAGGCAGAATCATCGGGTAGTACACAAAGAACGGTTTTTCATCATCCGCTTTGCGTTTGATGTAGTCGCACGCGTAGTCGCTGGCGATGTCCGGTCCGTACTCACCGTTTTTGTAATCCTTTTCATGATGATTTACCTCGAGTCCCGGGTTGGGATATCGATTGCCTCGGCGGGTCAGTTGCCACAGGCAGTATTCATCAAACCCGAATTTGTTCGGCCCTTCGAGGCCCCCTTTCAATTGCCATTTCCCCACGATACAGGTGTTGTAGCCACCGTCGCGGAGCACGTTTCCAAATGTGACCGAACCTTCGGGAAGCAGACCGAACTCTTTGTAATTTCGACTATTGTAAATTCCCGTCATGATTTGCACGCGGGACGGAGTGCAGAGCGGCTGACTGAAACAATTCTCAAACCGCATCCCACTGGCAGCAAGCTCGTCGAGGTGAGGAGTTTTGTAAGTCTCCCCACCATTCGCTCCGACACACTCATACCCCATATCGTCCGCCATGATCAGAATGATGTTTGGCGTTTTTGCATTGGCTTGCGAGTACGGGATCGCAAGGATTGAAAGAAAGAGCAGCGAGAGCGAACGTTTCGGTTTCATAGGGTACCTGCTGAGAGCAATGGACCTGCGATTTTTCAATCAGAATCTTAATGAGTGCAGAACCTCAAAGCATGCTATCAGCTCAATCCAGAGGTGGTCGAGTCAGTATTGGCTGAAGCTTGATGGGATTTCAGCTCTGTTTTTCTTGTAACAAACAGCTCATATCCAGAAGGGAGAGCTCGCAGGCCCATTGAAAAATTGCTCTAGCAGAATTTGCCGAATTCTGATTAGACTCTTCAATGTCCCCTTCCTAACTCCTCATTTCACTTTCTCCCCTTGTTTCAAACATGATTCACACAACAATACGTTGGAGGAAATGCGTCCACTTTGTTTGTGTGACCATTCTATTGGGAAGTATGGGATGTGTGTCCCCGTTTAACACGCGGACCCCAACTGTTGTACATCGTCCAGCAGAAATGGAACGTCGCGAGGCACAGATTCACGATCCTTACCCTGACAAAGTGTTTGGTCCCGATACCGGATTTCGCCCTCTTGGGTTCAACGAACAACGTTCCGAACCTCAGCGAGCCAAGGACCGTTTTTACACAGCCATGCTCAGGTCCCAGAACGCAAATCCATTCGCAGCACCGCAAACGATGGCTCCCTATCCTCAGCAAGCATACGGGCAACCTGCTTATCCTCAGCAGGGATATGTCCCGCAGCAAGCTTATGCACCTCAACAGCAAGTCATGCAGCCGCAGCAGTACCCGCAACCGCAGCCATACATGCAGCCACAGCCTCAACCACAACAGCAACAGTTTGTGCAACCACAGCCTTACTCTCCTCAGCCGTCAAGATAGATGAGGCGAGTTCGTTGCTAAGACTTCTGTTGATTATTCCAACTCTTGACCGCTCCGGAGCAGAAAAACAATTCTGCCTGCTGGCTGAAGGACTGTCGAAGCAGGGCATTGAAGTTGAAGTTGTCGCTCTAACTCGCGGAGGGCCGGTGGAAGCACATCTGACGGCTGCCAATGTTCCCTATTCGATTCTCGGGAAACGCAACCGTTTTGATCTGACGGCTCTTAGAAAACTTCGAAAGTTAATTATTGAGAGAGAGCCGGATGTGCTGCTCTCCTGTTTATTTGCAGGCAATTCCTACGCACGCTTAGCCACGATTGGGATGGGATCGCGACGTCCCAAGATTCTGATCTCGGAACGCTGCGTTGACTCCTGGAAATCGAGCTGGCAGCACTGGCTCGATCGGCGATTGCGGTCTCGAACCGATTTGTTGATTGCCAACTCCCAAAGCGTTTCTGATTTTTATTCAACGGGTGGCTTCCCGAAAGATCGCATCCGTGTGATTCCGAACGGCGTGATTTCCCCTTCTCAACCTGAGCTCACAAAAGCCGAGTTCTGTGAGGAAATCGGAATTCCGGCGGAGTCAAAATTGATCGCCTTCGTCGGTCGGCTCGCTCCTCAAAAACGGTTGAAAGATCTGCTTTGGGCGATGCAAATGCTCCGGCATTCGAGGCCTGATGCGTACTTCCTGCTGATTGGGGAAGGGCCTCAAAGATCCGAACTGGAATACTTCGCCCAAGATGCTGATGCCGCTTCTCATTCAAGATTTTTAGGCCATCGCGACGATGCTGCTTCGCTGCTGCACCTGATCGATGTTTTCTGGCTGGCCAGCGAGTTCGAAGGGATGTCCAACAGCCTGATGGAAGCTATGGCCTGTGGAAAACCCGTAGTCGTCAGTGATATCTCGCCAAACAGAGAACTCGTGGAGCACGGAAAAGAAGGCTGGATTGCCAATCTCGGCGACCCAGCTGGGTTCACTCAATACACATTGAAACTTCTCGAAGATCCCGAAACCGCCCAGAAAATCGGAGCAGCTGGTCAACAAAAAATGGAATCCGAATTCTCCATCAAACAAATGATCGACCGGTTCCATTCACTCATTGCGGAAGTTTGCCCTGAGAGTTCTGCAGGCAATGCCCGGTGACGGGTAGGGCTGCTCTCGGTAGAGAGCAGGACTTGAGCATCAACGCTGGTGGACTGAACCGCTCTTTTTGTCGGTTCCATTGAGTCATCCACTTTTTCGAATACAGCCTTCTATTGCTTCACGCTCCATGTGCAAAGTCCTACGAGAGTCAGGATTCCGGTAGTGATGAAAAAGTAAGCCAAGAGGTCTACGCGAAATAAATCAGCCGGAGTGACTGTGCTTTCGATCGTAGTTGGAGATCGGTCTTCAAAAAGAGTCCATCCCGAAGTGTAAGCAAATCGCAAGCAATCTGAGGATTCAGCAAAGTGGTCTTCGCGGAGACGACAAGCATTGAAATGCCCTGAAAGGTGACAGATGAACACTTCGCGGCTGCGTCAAAAGCACAATGGATCACGACAGACCAGGCCGCAGCAAGGGGAAGAAATGAAAAACCGCATTAAAACTGCGAATTCACAGTAATAATGCGGTTGATAGTAAGTCTGAAAATAGCGGTGGAGGGACTCGAACCCCCGACACGCGGATTATGATTCCGCTGCTCTAACCAACTGAGCTACACCGCCGAATTTGTGGGATGGCGAGAATAATTATTCAGGTCTGCGGGTGCAATCTTGAATACGTCAGTTCATGAATTTCTGGACAGAACTGCCGGTTTCTCGCCCATTTTCCAAAGTTTAACACTCGGAGAGGTGCGACACTTTATCAATTCGCCCAAACCTGTAAAGCAATCGACGATGAATTGATCGAAAAGTGTTGACGAAGATCCACTTTTCAGGTTTTTCGTACCGCAATAAGACACGAACCGCCGAGGACCGGTTCACTGGTCATGAACGGTTTCCCTGACGGAGGATTTCTAATGACGCATCAACGATGGTGGTTGCGTTGTCGGGTGTCGACGAGCTTCAACCTCTATGTTGCTCCAGATGTCCTATGTGTAGCGGACTTCACGGTATTGTTCTTCGAAGTATTCTGTGAGCAGGCTGTCGGCCTGCAACAGTCCTTTTCTGGTGAGGCGGACAGTGTCGCCATCGACTTCGAGGTACCCGGCTCGTTGCTGGTTACTGAGAGGTTCAGCGAATTCGACGAGTGGATCGACTCCGAATTTATCGCGAAGAGGCTGCACGGAAATGGATCCTTCTTTCATTTGCAGAACCCATTCGCGGATGAGTTTCTGATGTTCGGTTGGAACCATTGCGCGGTTGACTGGCAATTCGCCTGACTGGACGGTTTGGATGTAGTCTTCGAGCTGATCCTTGTTTTGGTAATGCACACCTTGCAGGTGTCCAAAACTGGAAACTCCGACAGCGACGATATCACTTCCACGGAACAAGTTGTCCCGGTAAACAAAGCGATCTGTATCGAGATTTTTGACGAGTTCGTTGCCGCTGGAAATCTGATAACCTGCTGCGAGGAAGCGGTCCATGGCTTCGCTGGCCCAGCGACGTTTCGTAGGCCAGTCTGCAACAGGAGATTTCACACCCTCTTCCAGAATTTCTTTGGAGTAGACGGTATTCCAGGGAAGTTCCATCTGATAGACGGTTAAGTTATCTGGCTCCATTTCAAGAGCCTTCTCGACACAATTTTGCCAGTTCTCGTCAGTTTCTCCAACCATGCCTGCGATGAGGTCGATGTTGACCTCTGGGAAGCCGACCTGCTGAATCCACTCGTAAGCTCGCAGAATTTCAGGTGAAAGATGTGCCCGGCCATTCTCTTCAAGTAGTTCGTCGTTGAAGTTTTCAACACCGAGTGAGACACGCGTGACACCGATTTCTTTGAGTGTCTTCACTTTCTCCAGGCTTAACGTTCCCGGTTCGCACTCGAAGGTGACTTCTTCCGCACTATCCCACGAAACGGATTGGCTCAGCCGCTCTCGAAGCATCAGCAGTTGTTTCGAGCTGAGATAAGAAGGCGTCCCGCCGCCGAAGTAAACAAACTTCAGGACACGGTCCTTGATCGCTGTTTGATCACACAGCAGTTGAACCTCTTTGTCGAGGGTGTCGACGTAGTTCTTGATTGTTTCTGCGTTTTGCTGTGTGTAGACCCGGAAGTAGCAAAACTTACATCGTTTGCGGCAAAACGGAATGTGCAAATACATCCCCATGGGAATGCTGCGATCCGGTTCGGCCTGGAGAACTTCGTGAAATTTCGGAGTGAGTTCCTTCTTCCACTGAGAGAATGGAGGATAGTTGGAAATGAAATAGCTGCCAATTTCCGTCGTCGTTTCGCTCGACATTGTTCGTTCCACCTCTGGGACTACGAATTCGCTCTTACAGGGCCTGTTGAAGTGACCGATCTTGGAGTGATCGTCATTTCAGTGAACATCAACGACTGAAAACCGTTGATATCTGCAGGGTGAGTAGAGTTTCTTGAACTGATCCTCAAACCTGAATTTGCTCTCTTTAACACTGAGAAAAGTGACCATTCCACAAGTTTTCGGACTGGTTCTCAATATAATTAAATTGTGAGGAGTTATCAGTATAGGCAAGCATTGAAAGAAGTTCGAGTCGGGTTCTCTGTCGCCCATGTTGGAAGTTGCTCATCAAGAGAGCGTAAAGTTGAGTAAGAAGTTGTCTTAAAGCGGTCGGCCTCACGGACGAAGTTTATCTTGTGCCGTCAAGTTGTCCAGTTTTTTTGCTTCACTGCAAACAGTTTCAGGAGAAGGTGTTACATTTTTTGCGAGCGGAATTCCGTAGAGATCCTTGACTCGAAACGGTTCAATTCCCGTATAGTTGTTTGTAACCATTCAAAGGGGACATCATGCCGAGTCAAGCATCGACCAAGCCGAAACACTCTCAGTCGACGACAGAGAGTCAACATAGTATTGGGAGCTATCTGATTCAGCGGCTCCAGGACTATGGATTGCGAGATATCTTCGGGATTCCCGGAGACTTTGTTTTGCAGTTTTACGGGTTACTGGAGGAGTCGCCGATTAATGTTGTCGGTTGTACTCGTGAAGATAGTGCTGGCTATGCTGCCGATGGTTACGCACGTGTGAATGGGTTGGGGGCAGTCTGTGTGACGTATTGTGTCGGGGGCTTAAGTACGTGCAACTCGATAGCGGGTGCGTTCGCAGAGAAATCTCCCGTTGTGGTGATCAGTGGCGCTCCGGGTGTCGAAGAGCGGCTCAATGATCCGCTGCTCCATCACAAGGTTCGTGAGTTCAGCACTCAGCGAGAAGTCTTCGAGAAGATCACGATTGCGGTCGGTGATTTGCATGATCCGCTCACCGCGTTTCGGGAGATTGATCGCTGCCTCGAAGCAGCCGTGCGATACAAGCGCCCGGTCTATCTTGAGCTCCCTCGCGACCGAGTTCACACGGTCCCCGATGCTCCTCATACTGCGTTGTGTTCAGTTCATCAAAGCCATAGCGGAGCGTTGCAAGCTGCCCTCGATGAGGCAGCTGATCGCATTCAACATGCGAAGTCTCCGGTGATAGTGGCGGGTGTCGAAATCCATCGTTTCGGATTGAGGGAGGAAGTTCTGGAGCTTGCAGAGAAGAACCAGATTCCGATGTGTGCGACATTGCTGGGGAAGTCGGTTATTAGCGAGAAGCACCCGTTGTATCTGGGGGTTTATGAAGGTGCCATGGGGCGGAAAGAGGTGACCGAATTCGTTGAGCAGAGCGATTGTGTGCTTCTGCTTGGAACGTTCATGTCGGACATCAATCTCGGAATTTACACTGCTCAACTTGATCCTCGGAATTGTGTTTATGTGACCAGTGAACAGCTCCGAATTGGGCACCATCACTTCCACGATGTCCTCCTCCATGATTTTATTGGCGAACTCCAGAAGAAGCAGCTTCGATCATCAAAGACTCAACTGAAGCTTCCTCAGCGAGAAGAGTTGAAAACTCCCGAATTCAATCCATCGGCTCCTGTGACGAATGCGAGCCTGTTCTCTCATATCGACGATATTCTCGACGACAACATGGTGGTCGTTGCGGATGTGGGGGACTCGCTGTTCGCTGCGTCTGATCTGACGATCCATAAACATACAGAATTTATCAGCCCTGCCTATTACACTTCGATGGGGTTTGCGATACCAGCTGCGCTCGGTGTACAGGTTGCGAATCGTGAACTGCGACCGCTCGTTCTGGTTGGCGATGGAGCTTTCCAAATGACTTGCATGGAACTGTCAACGATTGTGCGGAACAGCTTCAATCCAATTATCGTGGTGCTGAATAACAAGGGTTACACGACAGAACGTTTCCTTCAGGATGGGCCGTTTAACGATATCCTGAACTGGAACTACCATCGTATGCCAGACATCTTTGGCGATGGCTGGGGGTTTGAAGTTCATACAGTCGGGGAATTGCACCAGTCAATGAAGGCTGCCCTGGCGCATCAGGATGCTTTCAGCATTTTGAATGTTCACCTTAAGCCAGATGATATTAGTCCGGCACTGGCCCGATTGGCGGAGAAGATGAGCCAGACGATTTGAAAATTGTCCTAAATCTGCCCCGCTTCCTCGAAGATTTCTTTGCAGGCATCACGGAATTCCTGCATGGGGAAAGTTTCCGGATCGGAGCATCCAGATGCTCTCGATTTCACATGATCACATTTTTCAGGAGGTTTTCCGTTGTGCGGGGTTTTGACTTTTGAGCCTAGAGCATCTTTCGAATTGGTTTGCAGGTTCTGCCTCGTGGCGAACAGCATTTTTACTAGAAAAATGCGTTCTTCACGGGCAAACGGTAGAGCAAACTGCTCTAGAGAATCATCCAAAATTACCGATGTTTCAGGTGTCGTAGTGCGAAGAGTGCAAAAATCACTTATCCTATTCAGGTGAGCAGAAGCAGAGAGATGACCAGCAATTCCTTCTTTGGGAACATTTTCCCAAGCGAGCCAGACGGAACAGCGGTCCCGTCCAGCAAGGTCGTTCATCTCTGATCGCTCATCAAAGAAACCTGCCCCGCATCCTTGCAACCCAATTTGGGCGAAACCATGTCGACTGACACATCCTCGAAGCCGTTTTCAATTCGTTGTCCGAATTGCCAGAAGAAGTTGAAGATTGAAGATCAACGACTGATCGGTAAGAAGGTGAAGTGCCCCAAGTGCAAAGCTCCTTTCCTGGTGCAGGTCTCTCAACCAAGCCAGCCAGCGAAACCACGAGCAGAATCGCCAGCGGAGACACCAGCTCAGGCGTCAGCCCAGAGACCGACGGAGCCGCCAAAGCCAATCGAGAAGGCTGCTGCCTCGCAACCGGCTCCTTCTGCACCAACTCCTCCCACACCAAATCCGGTCGAACCACCTCAGCTTCAAAAGCAAGTGGAAGAGGAGGTCCAACTCGAATTAGTCACCGACGACCCGCCTGTTGGAACATCGGCCAAGTGGGTTCCAGATGCTCCAGTGCTTCCAGCAACTGGCAGCCTTCCTCAGTCGACAACATCTCCTGCAGAATCAGTACTACCAAATTTCGCTGCGACTCCTGCTCAGTCACCTTCACCGTTGATCGCTCCTGCTACGGCAGAAGCAAGTGGTGGGACCAGCGAACTGAACCGGATTCGGTCGCGCCGTAAGAAGGGGTGGGGACCGACGGTGATCGTGGGGACCTTCTTGCTTCTAGGGATTGGTACAGTCGCGTTTTTAGTCATGAGGTACGAACCTCAAAAGTCGACCACCTCTTCCGATCCCGTCGCGGTCGAGGAGAATCTTGAATCACCAGTTGCCGAGGACGAACCGTACAGCCGAAGTCGATTGGAAAATCGTCCTCAACTTGTCAGCGAGTTTGAGCCAACCAGCGGGAAGCCACTGGCACTTCGAATGATGCCTCAAGGTGTCACTTTCTTTATTCATGTCCGACCATCTCTTTTGTGGTCAGATGATCGACAATATCAGGAACTGAAAGTAAGCCTGACCGATGATGTCACTAACTGGATTGCTGCGAAGCTGAAAGAAATCTGTCGGCGCGATCCCGAAGAAATTGAAGAAGCTTACATTGGCTTCCTGCTGGGTGCTTCCGGTACCGAACCTGAGATCTGCTCGGTGGTCACTCTGAAAGAGCCAGCGAAGATGTCCGATTTGATCGAAGAATTCAGGGGACAGTCAGTCTTTAGCCTTGAGGAACGACCAGATCTTCAATTGAAACAGGATGAAAAGTATGCGTACCTGATTCACGATACTCAAACGATTGCCATTGCTCCTCGTATGTATGCTGCAGAACTTGAGGAATCTCAAAACCGGCCTTTCACAATGTCGGTCGCATTAGAAAATTTGATGCGAGAAACGGACGATCAGCGACTCTTTACCGTCGTCGGGATCGTCCGTGATCTGCAACTTCACTATCCCCAAATTATGCCAGAGGCCTCTCATCAAACGATGGAGCAGGTCGTCAGCTGGATTGGTGAAGATGTCGAAGCGATCAGTTGGTCGGTACACACCGATCCCTATTTTCACTCAGAAATTAACGTTCATCCAATTGCGACAAGTAATCCTGCCAAGGTGCGTCAACGACTGAATGCACAACTGGAAACTCTTCCGAAGACGTTGATGGACGAAGTCTGCCTGAAGATGGCTCCTCGTGAAATTCGTTTTCGAGATTTCATCGGACGTCTCCCCGCAATGGCTTCAGCGATTCAGAAATCGACTGTCAGTATGACGACCGCAAACTATGTTTCGCTCACGACAGTGTTACCACAGAAAGCCGCTCCGAACTTGGCATTGGCGACACTCTTTACTGCCAACGAAGCGGCTCGAACGGACTTCCATTCTGAAGTGGTGATCGCTGCGGCAGATAACAAGCCCAAGCTGCCCGACACAATTGTTGAACGTCTGAAAATTCCAGTCGATGCTGAGTTCAATCGAACTCCACTCGAACCTGCTTTGAGTTATCTCGTTGGTGAAGTGGAACTGAATCTGGATGTCGATGGCGACGCTTTGAAAGATGCCGGTTACACGAAAAACATGCCTCAAACGTTTAAGCTCGGTGTCGTTCCACTTGAGCAGTCGCTGAAGAAAATTCTCGACACCTACCAGGAAGAAGGAAAAGTGATGGTGATGTCGATCAATGAGAAAACCAAAACGATTCACATTTTGACTGAAAAATTCGCCAAGCAGAAAAACATGCCGATTTACAAGTTTGATTAAGTCGAACGACCTAAAAACGAGATCGTTTTCGCTCCGAATCAGAGTGGCGAACTGAAGTGTTCCTGAAACTGCTGTTCGCGTTTCAAACGAAGCGAAGAACAGCCTCAATCCTTAACCGTCCTTCCTGCCAATAATCCCACCAAACTGGACAGTGCCACTTTAGAACTGACCCTGAAAGCTGAATTCGCTATCTCAAACACTGAGGAAATTGACCATTCCACAAGTTTCCTGACTGGTTGTAAGTTGAATGAGTTGCGGAGACGATTTTTCGATCAGGCTCGCTTGTGAGCTTACTATAATCGTTCAAGTTGAGGTGAAATTCGTCGTAACTCATTTCATCCAAAGGTTTCAAAGCCAGATCAGGCTGGAAAGTCGCGCTGTCAAACTCAACTCCTCACTCAGTTCTGTCGAGCTATATGAATATCAGGTGTTTGAACAATTGGACGCGGATGCGAACAATTTCAGTTGCAGATCACGTGTGACATTTTGATTTGTCAGTGGCAAGTAGACCCAGCACAAAGTAAGCCAGCGCAAAGTAAGTAACTCCGCGCGAAATCGACCGAGCGCAAAGTAAACATTGATACTAAAGATACCAAGCTATGAACGGACTTCCATTAGTTTCTCGACGTGAACTTCTCCAGCGATCCGGTCAAGGACTGGGGATGCTCGGCTTAGCTGCCATGTTGGGTGGAGAGGGTGTTCTCCGTTCCGCGACGGCTGCCACTTCGCCAATGGATGCCAAGAAGCCGCACTTCCCCGGAACAGCGAAGCATGTGATTCACATCTTTTGCAACGGCGGACCATCGCATGTGGATACCTTCGATCCCAAGCCGATGCTGACAAAATATCACGGGAAAGAACTTCCGACGAAGAATCTGCGAACGGAACGGAAAACCGGATCTGCTTTAGGTTCACCGTTCAAGTTCAAAAAGTATGGTGAGTCTGGCCTCGAAGTCAGCGAGCTCTTTTCGCACGTCGCTGAGTCCATCGACGACATCTGCGTGATCCGCTCGATGCATGCTGATGTTCCGAATCATGAACCATCACTCATGCTGATGAACTGTGGTGATGGACGACTGATCCGTCCCAGCTTCGGAAGTTGGACAACGTACGGTTTGGGGACAGAAAACCAGAACCTTCCTGGATTCATTTCGATGTGCCCGGGTGGTTATCCAATTACCGAAACCGCGAACTGGAGATCTGCCTTTTTACCGGGTGTCTATCAGGGGACCTATCTGGATACGAAGCATCAAGACATCGATAAGCTCATTGCCAATATTCGCAATAAGAATCTTCCGCTGAAGCAGCAGCGGAGCCAACTCGACCTGGTGCAGTCTCTCAATCAGCAGCATCTGGAAAGCAGAGGCCACGATTCTCAATTAGAGTCTCGAATCCATTCGCTGGAGCTGGCCTACCGGATGCAAATCCAAGCTTCGGACGCTTTTGACACTTCCAAAGAGCCGAAACATATTCAGGAAATGTATGGAGAAGGTGTCCATGCACGACAATGTCTGATGGCTCGACGACTGGTCGAACGTGGAGTTCGTTTCGTACAACTCTGGCACGGGGCTGGTCAACCTTGGGATAATCATGACGACATTGAAGCGGGGCATCGCCGGCTCGCTGGTCAGCTCGATCAACCTCTCGGTGCCTTGTTGAAAGATCTTAAACAACGTGGCCTGCTCGATGACACGCTCGTTCTCTGGGGCGGAGAGTTTGGCCGGACTCCGGTTGTCGAGTTGCCGACTCCGGGAGCCAATCAGGGGAAGCAAAATGGTCGCGATCACAACCACCACGGGTTTACTGTCTGGATGGCTGGAGGAGGCGTCAAAGGGGGAATGGCCCACGGAGCGACCGACGAGTTCGGCTTCAAAGCGATTGAAAACCGTATGCATGTCCACGACCTTCATGCTACGATGCTGCACCTCCTCGGTTTCGATCACGAACAACTGACCTATCGTTACTCTGGACGGGATTTCCGATTAACTGACGTCCACGGACGGGTTGTGAACGAAATTATTGCTTAAGATACTGCCCTAAGATGATTTTTCGCCGGAGACTTCGAGTCTCCGGCAAACACGGGTTTCTTCAAGAACCATCCCATGTCGACTCCCCCTCAAGATCCGGATTCACCGTCACTGGAGATGACTCCTGTTCAGGATGAACAAGAGTTAGATGAATCTCGCCAGCTGAGTTTGCGCTCGGGTCGCGTTCCGAATTCCGTCGGCGGCTACGATGTGCTGCGATGCTTGGGTGAAGGATCTTTCGGAATGGTCTGGCTTGCTCGAGAACGCAAGACCGGTCGGCATGTCGCCATCAAATTCTTTACGAACCGTCGCGGTCTCGACTGGACGCTGCTGACGCGGGAAGTCGAAAAGCTGGCTGCCCTGGACACTTCTCGCGATGTTGTGCGATTGATCGACGTTGGCTGGGATCACGATCCTCCTTACTTTGTGATGGAGTACCTGCCACGTGAGTCAGTCGCTTCGCTGCTGGAAGCAGGACCAATTCCGGTCGCCCAGGCTGTCGAAATCACAAAGTCTGTTGCCCGGGCTTTGGTGCATGCCCATGGAGCGGGGATTCTGCATTGTGATATCAAGCCAGCCAATATCTTGCTCGACCATGGAGACGAAGCTCGGCTGGGTGACTTTGGTCAGTCCCGGTTAACTTCGGATCAGTCGCCCGCATTGGGGACCTTTTACTATATGGCCCCTGAGCAGGCGACGATGGACGCGATTCCTGATGTTCGTTGGGATGTCTATGCCTTGGGAGCGGTCCTGTACCACATGCTGACAGGTGCAACTCCATATCAGTCCGATGAGACAGAACTGCTGATTTCGAAAGCAACCGGGCTTTCTGATCGGCTCAATATTTACCGTGAGATCGTCGAGAGTTCACCCGTTCCGAATGACCACCGCAATGTCGAAGGAGTCGATCGGGCTCTTGCCTCGCTGATTGATGGTTGCCTGAAAAGAAACCCTTCAGAGCGAATTCCTAATCCACAAGTTATCCTCGACCGGCTGGAACAGCGAGAAATCAATCGCTCTCGAAGACCCCTCATTTTCCTGGGATTTCTCGGACCTGTTTTGTTTATGTTGATGCTGGCCTGGATCGCCAGTACGGCAGTTCCAGAAGCTGTTCAGGAAGCCGAATTAAATCTGTTTGAACGTGCGCTGACCAGTGACGCGGCAACGGTTCGGCTTCTGGCATCCAGTGTTGATCAGGAACTTCTGGAACGGACTGATGAGCTCGTCCGGTTAGCTGCCAGACTCCCGGAAGAAACGGGAGAGGATTCTCTGTTCGGATTTCGAAAAGATTACTCCGAGTTTTTGGATCAATGGAGGGAAGAGACCGATAATCGTTTTCTGAAGCAAAAACGGACTCGAGATGCGAGCCTTTTTTTGACGGACCGGGCAGGGATTCAAATCCACCGAAACCCATGGGATAATTCAATCGGGCATTCCTTCGCCTATCGAGATTATTTTCATAATCTCGGCCGGGAACTGGAGCGGAGCCGGAGAGTGGGTGGGGAAGTTCAACCGCGTAAAACAGCAGGTGTTTCGCTCGCGTTTCGAAGTAGTAATACAAATCAATACATGGTTGCCGTTGCCGTCCCTGTCTGGAATCTGGAGGGAACCGAAGTCATCGGAGTGCTGGCACGGACAATCCACTTGACCGAACTGCTCAGCCAATGGGAACGCCGCATCCGCGGTATGAATTCGACTGAAGAGCTTTCGGAGCAGGATCGTTTTCTTTCACTTGTTGACATGCGCGAAGAGAAACCGTTTTTGCTCGATCACCAATGGATGTCCGCAGAGAATTTGTCGCAACTCTCGGACAACGAGATGATCAAGCAGAAAATCGAACTCAGTGAGCAAGAAACTGAGGTCATGCAGAACGCACTCAAGGGGAAGCGGTTCATTACAAATTACAAAGATCCGCTGGCGGATGTTGATGAGAGGTATCAAGGAGAGTGGTTAGCTGCCGTTGCTGAAATTTCGTCAGCCAATTGGATAGCGATTGTCCAGGAGCGACGCTCCGAAGCGGTCGCTCCGATGGATGAACTGCGAGCCATTTTTATCCGATACGGACAATTAATGGTCGTCGTTTTTGCAGCGATGCTGGCGGTACTCGGCTGGATCATTCGCAGAGTGTCCAATCGAGTCTAATCCACTTAGAGCAGTTTGCTCTAACGTTTGCCCGTGAAGTTCATTTTCATGACTTCATCGGCTGCCCGCCGAGAGACAGCACTCGAACACCAATTCATAAAATCCTGTAGCACCGTATCCCCGTCGCAGGATTATCTCTGGTTGGCAGGAACAGCCTGGAAGCGGAAACCACCTTCACCAAGGATGATTCGCAGATCATCTTTGAGTTCAGGCCGCGCGGAAACCTGAATTTGTGTCGTCAGGATTGCCCGAACACGTCCGGATCGAGTCATTCCGTTTCCATTGGACTCCCCGTTGGTCTCTTTGGATTGCGGATCGTTGGTCTCAACAACAATGGTGACCGGCGTTTTCCCGGGGTATCGGCTGAGTAAATCTTTGACACGTTTCATGTCTTCATCAGTATGAAGCCCTCGTTGAAAACGAATCGCGACCTGTTTCGTGAATTCTTTTTCAGCTTCTTCCAGCGTCAACAGTTTGTTGACAATCACATTCGGTTCACGACCACGGAAATCGACGCGCCCTTTGACGACGACGATGGTGTCCGCGACGACTTTCTCTCCAGCATCCGCAAAGTCGTCAGGCCACATGATGCAGCGGACAACTCCTTGAGCGTCTTCCAGGTCGAAGTTGACGTACTTACTGTTTCCGTTTCGGGAAGGGTTCTTTGTTTGTGCTTTTTTGATGGATGCAATCATCCCACCCAGCGTGACCTCTTTCCCGTCGCCGAGCTCTTTTAAATCCTTGACGGTATGCTGTGTGAAGGATTCGATTTGTTCAGCGTACTCAGTCAGTGGATGAGAAGTGAGGTAAAACCCTAAAACTTCTTTTTCGATCGTCAGCTTCTGTCCGTGCGACCAGTCTTCAGCGGGCGGCATCGAAATGGGATCGTCTTCGGCAGCTGATTCTCCCTCTTTCGGTGGCCCACCAAACAGAGACATTTGTCCCTTTGCTTTATCTTTTTGCTGCGAGACCGCCGCTTGAACGGCACGTTCGATCACCAGTGTGTGCTGCTCCCGGTTGTAGCCGAAACTATCCAGTGCACCTGCTTTGACGAGTGTTTCCAAAACCCCTTTAGTGAGCACTTTTGTATCGCAGCGTTCGCACAGGTCGAAGATGTTTTTGAACGGGCCGTTTTCAAGGCGTTCGTTCACCATCGATTGCATCGCAGCTTCACCGACCCCTTTTAAGGCTCCGAGCCCGAATGCCAGCTTGCGAACCTGGTTCTCTCCTTCACCTTCGACAACGACACTAAATTCGACATCACTCATGTTGACATCGGGAGGGTAAATTTCAATTCCCTGGCGTCGACAATCCTCGGTATGCTCCGACATCCGCTCGCTCGATTCCATCCCGCAGGAAAGTAGCGCAGCCATGAACTCTTCGGGGTAGTGGGCTTTGAGATATGCCGTCTGGTAAGCGATGGCTCCGTAGGCTGTGGAGTGAGACTTGTTGAAGCCGTACCCGGCGAATTTCACGATCAGGTTCCAGATCTCCTGGGCCTGCTCTTTGCTCATGTCGTTCTTTTGAGAACCTTCGATGAACTGCTCGTGAAAACTGTCGATGATGGACTGTTTTTTCTTTGAAATCGCCTTAATACATTTATAGGAACTGGCGAGCTCGATTCCTCCCAAGCGGTTGAGAATCCGCATCACCTGTTCCTGGTAAACCATCACGCCGTAGGTTTCATCCAGAACGGGGTCGACAATTGGGTGGACTTTCGGAATCGGTTCGCGACCATGTTTGACGTTCACGTACGTCATGACCATTCCACCCTCCAGCGGACCTGGTCGGTAAAGTGCAGAGGTCGCGATGATGTCGGCGAATTTGTCCGGCTTCATCTTTGTCAGGAGGTCGCGCATACCGCCCGACTCCAGCTGGAAGATCCCTTTGGTCTCACCACGTTGAAGCAGGGCAAACGTCGCTTTGTCGTCGAGTGGCAAATCCTTGGGGATGATGTCCACGCCGCGATGTTTTTTGACGTTATTAACAGCCTTGTCGAGAATCGAAAGGTTCCGTAGCCCAAGGAAGTCCATCTTCAGCAAGCCAGCGGTTTCCACATCCGTCCATTGGGTGAGGACGTCATCTTTACCGGTGATTTTCTGGAGCGGGATATATTCTTCGAGAGGCTTATCGGCGATCACGACCCCAGCTGCGTGTGTTCCTGCCGATTTCGCGAGCCCTTCCATCGCTTGGGCAAAGTCGAGAAGTTCCTTAACTTGTGGATCGTTATTGTAGGCCTCTTGGAGTTCCGCACTCTCTTTCAACGCGTCTTTGAGCTTGATGTTTAGCGTTTCCGGAATCATTTTGGCGATTTCATCTGCCCGTTTGAGCGGAACAGAAAGAGCACGCGCGACGTCGCGAATCGCAGCTTTCGCCTTGAGTGTTCCAAACGTTCCGATTTGAGCAACGTTCTCGCTACCGTATTTTTCCTTCACGTACTGGATGACCAGTTCACGACGGTCTCGGCAGAAGTCGATATCGATATCGGGCGCTTCCGATCGAGATGGATCAAGGAATCGTTCGAACAGCAGGTCGTACTTAATCGGGCAAACATCAGAAAGCCCCAGCAGATAGGCAACAATCGCGCCACAAGCTGAACCACGAGCAGTGCAGGGGATTCCATGCTCGATGGCGAAACGTGCGAAGTCCCAGACGATTAAGAAGTAGCTCGAATACCCCATTCGCTCGATGACATCGAGTTCGAAGTTGAGTCGATCTTTGTAAACCTGATCATGATTCACGCCATAGCGTTCAATCATGGCAGCTTCACAAACTTCCCTCAGATACGTCACATCGTCCTTCTCATCCGGAGGTGTAAAGACGGGATAGTGGCGTGTTGTCAGGTCGAGATCGATATCAACGCGGTCTGCGATTTCCTGTGTTCGCGCAACGGCGGCCTCTTGACCTGGAAACGATTCATACATCTGCTCAGGTGAACGAATGAAGAGTTGATCGGTCCCGATCTTCATTCTGTTTTCGTCACTGCGATATGATTTGGTGTTCACGCACAGCAAGACATCGTGCATGTCTGCATCGTCGGCGCACAGGTAGTGTGCATCATTCGTCGCGACCAGCGGTAAGCCCACGCGGTTTGCAAGATCGATTGTGGCGTTTGCACAATCCGTTTGAATCTGAATGTCGGCGTTCTGGATCTCCATGTAGAAGCGATCACCGAAGACCTTGCTATACCAATGGGTTAGCTCTTCCGCTTTTTTACGCTCATCTGCGAGGAGGAACCGAGAGAGTTCACCCGACGCACATCCAGACAAACAGATGATCCCCTCGTTGAATTCTTCCAGCAGTTCTTTGTCGATTCGTGGCTTGTAATAAAACCCTTCGAGGTACGCGCGTGATGCCATTTTGACAAGGTTTTTGAATCCCTGAGCATTCATCGCGAGCAGCGTCAGGTGGTACGAAGCTTCTTTCATTCGAGAAGCACTGCGGTCTGTCCGATGTCCCGGAGCAATGTATGCCTCATAACCCAGAATTGGGTTGATCTCATGCTTTCGGCAAGTCTGGTAAAACTCTAGTGCCCCGTACAGATTCCCATGGTCTGTGATCGCGCATGAGTTCATTCCCTGGGCTTTGACTTTTTCAATTAAGTCGGGAATTCTGTTGGCCCCATCGAGCAGAGAGTAATGCGTATGACAATGCAAATGTGCAAAAGGACGTTCGCTCATGGTTCTCCGTAACCGCCAGGCGGTTCAAGAAATAGTTGAAAACTGATCCTGAAAACTTGAAATTGCTCTCTCATTAAAATGGGAAAAGCTGCTGTTCCAAAGGTTTTCGGACTGGTTCTAGAGAGATGGCAGAAATGCTTTGATTCGGACATTGTACCACGGGGAGTGGAGAGCGTCAGCCCTCTGTAAAGGGGCCTTGCAAACTTGTGGCGAAAAAGAATTCTCTTGATCGCTGAATTTTGCAACGGGGACGCTCCGCTCGCTGTGGAGAGACTTTTTAATTAGGATAAGCGGACTCTCGTTTTTAGTGAAATCAGGTTTTCAGCGACAAGAATTATGAAATCAAAAATCTCACTGGCACTGCTCTTCGTATTGAATGTGGCTTTCTCAATGCATGCCTCTGCGGAGTCGGATGCAACTCAATTCAAGGATGTTCAATGCGAAGGAATGTACGCCCATCATCTTCAAGGGATTTGTGTCGACGATGAGGCGATTTACTGGAGCTTCACAACTCAAATGGTGAAGACAGACCTCGCAGGAAAAAAACTCAAACAGGTTCCAGTTGCGAATCATCACGGGGACCTCTGTTACCATGATGGCAAACTGTATGTGGCAGTGAATTTGGGGAAGTTTAACGACCCGCAAGGAAACGCAGATTCGTGGGTGTATGTGTACAATGCCAGCGATCTGTCGCTCGTTGCGAAGCATGAAACTCAGGAAGTGTTTCATGGAGCCGGGGGAATCGGAGTTCAAAACGGGAACTTCTTTGTTGTCGGCGGATTGCCCGATGGTGTGCAGGAAAATTACGTTTACGAGTACGATCAGAACTTTAAATTTATCAAGAAGCACATCGTGAGCAGCGGTCACACATTCCTGGGAATTCAGACTGCGACGTTTGCAAATGATCGCTGGTGGTTCGGATGTTATGGAAGCCCAGCCATCCTGCTGGTGACCGACGCTGAATTCAAAATGGTCGGACGTTTTGAATTCAATTGCTCGTTGGGAATCGAGGGACTTCCGGACGGCAAACTTCTCTCAGCAGGGGGAACCTGCTCGAAGGGGAAGGGGTGCAATGGCAACGCAAAGATTGCCATTGGCAGCGACGACAAGGGAATTCAGTACGCGAAATGATCAACATGAGTGGACAAATCAAACCAGGCCGCTATCGGCACTACAAAGGGAACGAGTACACCGTTCTTGAAGTCGCACGACATAGCGAGACGCTTGAAGAACTCGTGGTCTATCGCCAGGAGTATGGGGAACGCGGATTGTGGGTCAGGCCGAAGGAGATGTTCGGCGAGACCGTCCTTGTGGATGGCGTCGAGGCTCCAAGGTTTGCTTATCTTGGCGACGAATAATTTTCCGTCACCAAGTTTCAACCGCTTCAGGCTTTTTTCCCTTGTTCTGCGGCTTTCACTGGCTGCTCCAGACTATTCTACGCGTGGTTCTTTTTTCATGAGATGCCGTACGAAGAAATCAATTCGCCGCTTCCGCAGATAAGGGATTTCCCCGACACCATGTCCGTGGCCGGGGACCATGATGAAATCGAAGTCTTTCCCCGCTTTGATCAACGCATTGACAACCTGCATTGTCGATGCCGGATCGACGTTTGTGTCTTTTTCACCAACTGTCAGGAACAATTTTCCAGTCAGTTTGTGAGCCTGGGTGACGTTCGATTGCTCCGCGTAGTGCGGTCCGATGGGCCAACTCATCCAGAGTTCATTCCACCAGATTTTATCCATGCGGTTGTCGTGGCAACCGCAATCGGAAACAGCGACGGTATAAAAGTCACCATGCGCCAGTAATGCTCGTAACGCACTTTGCCCACCCGCTGAGCCACCGTAAATGCCGACACCATGCGTGAGGTCGAATTCTGGAAACTGCTTTGCTGCAGCCTTGATCCATTGGATACGATCGGGGAATCCAGAGTCACCAAGGTTCTTCCAGCAGACATCGTGGAAGGCCTTCGAACGGTTGGACGTTCCCATTCCATCAATCTGCACAACGATGAAGCCAACTTCCGCGACTTCTTGAGCGGAATGAAATTCGCGAAAAGAGATCGGAACGAACGAGCCATGTGGCCCGGCATAGATCTTTTCGATGACCGGGTACTTCTGCTCGGGATCAAAATTCGACGGCCGAAAAATCACCCCGTGAATGTCGGTTTTCCCATCGCGTCCTTTGGAAACGAATCGTTCGGGAGGACTCCATCCCGCCGTTTTCAGTTTTGTGATGTCCGACTCTTCTAACTTACAAACCAGCTTACCTGTTGCTGTCTCGCGAAGATTGATGAGCGGAGGGGAATCGATTCGTGAATAGGAATCGATCAGATAACGGCGATCAGGTGAGAATTTGACGGTGTGAGTTCCGTCACCATCGGTGAGGCGAGTCAGGTTCGTACCGTCGAACTCAATTCTTGCCAGCTGAATGTTATATGGATTTTGTTCCGGGAGAAGTCCCGAACATTCAAACCAGAGTTGCCGCTGCTCTTCGTTTACGTGGACAACTTTACGAACCACCCAAGGCCCCTGAGTGATTTGGTTCTTCACCTCACCGGTCAATGAATCGTAGAGATATAGATGGTTCCAGCCATCACGCTCCGACATCCAGATCAGTTCGTTCGATTCGTGTAGGAAGTGCAGGTATTGCTTATAGGCGTAGTCGACGAACGTCTTGCTCTCTTCGTTGACGATCACTTGAGCATCACCGGTTTTGGCATCGACCGAAATGACTCGCAAGACCTGATGCCCACGCTGATTGTAGACAAAATAAAATCGACTCGAATCGGGAGACCAATGGATTTTTGGATTGTTCAACCATGGGGTTTTGAAGTGAGAATCGTCGATTACGATTTCGGCATTCGATTCGATATCAATCAGGTGGAGCCTCGGCTGTGGGATACGATCCCCTGGTTTGAGGTAATTGAACGCGTGCAACTTCGGTTGCAACTGATCTTTGGGAGAGGATTCAACAAAGTGAACCGTACGTTGCTCGCCTGCCTCGACTTTCCAGACAACCAGTTTTTTTGAATCGGGCGCCCACGCCAGGTTGTGCGTTGTGAATGCATGTTCTTTCGAGCCAGCGATGCGAATTTCTGTCGGCGATTCGTCGCCCATTTCATTTTTAATCAGCAGTGAGTGCTGCTCGATTGTGGCACGTAGTAAGCCATCAGGAGAAACAGTCTGCGAATTGCGACGCTGCTGATTTTTCTCTGATGTTGAATTCGTGTTTGATCCGATTGCTGATTCAACATTTAAGAGCTCTCCCGCGTTTTGATCAAACTTCCAATGCTTTCCTTGACTGATGAAGTGAACCTCTCCGGCGATGGCATTCTCAGCGAATTCGATTCGCTCGATTGGAAGGTTCAGTTCGTCGACAGGTTTGCCAAGTTCTTTAGAGAGCAGTTCGGCAAGTTCTTTATGATCGAATGCCAACTCTCGTTGACCTCTTTTGGCATCAACGATGATGAACTCGTGCTGGTTACGGCCTGTTTCCACCTTGTACCCAAAGCGTTCTCCATCACTCGACCAGTGTGGATTCACTTTGTAGCGAAACAGTGTTCGTTCGTATCGCCCTCGTAGTGCCAACGCACGTTCGTAGTCAGCAATAGTCCCTTGGCTCCACGCCGGGTGACTCTGTAACACAAACAGGAGAACGGAAAATTGAAGGCAAAAAGATCGCTTGGAAAACATGGAGGAGTCCAACTCAAAGAAGCAAATCAGAGCTTGATGAGTGTAGCGATTTGAACAAGACGCTGCCTGTAAGAGAGACCTGCACTCATAAAAAGAGAGTTGGCAGGAGAAGTCTGTTTTAGGGCATTTTCAATGTGTTGTGCGTCGTGCCCTTGAGGTTCTTCGTCATGGCTTCACAGACAACTCGCTACAAGGCAGAGCGTAAAGACCCGTACTGGATTTTCTGTAGAACCCAGTCAACGTTACCCACATTTTTGGTTTATAGCGATGCTCCGCGGAGGATGAGGAGGAGCTTTTCCAGGCCGCGCCAGAGGGTGATCCAGCCGGGGTGCCCGTCTCGTTTTCTCCCCAAGTG